>JAYTUE010000228.1:0-16152 GCA_043744715.1 Verrucomicrobiota bacterium
GCGATGCGGGCCTGCGTCAGATTCACGTCCACCCAGAACGCCTGCAACGGGCTCCAGCCCATGGGCAGAAACCCGGGCAATCCCTGGCCGCTCAACGGCGTCAGCGTCACCGGCGCCTCGGTCACAAAGCTGCCGGGCTCGAATGCCACCGAGATGCCGGTGGCCGCGTCCGCCACCGAACCGCCGGAAGCGACTCCGATGATGACGGTGTTGGTCGACTTCGCGGTCAGACGAGGTCCGGGAACAAGCACGACTGGGTTTGTTCCCGCAGAAAAGACGCGCCAGGAAGTAAGGTGGTTCGTCTTGGAGAATTTCCATGTGGCTGTTTCACCGGACAGGGTGATGAGGCCGGAGCGGGACTCGGTGGCGAACCCGTTTGTATCCAGCATTCCCATCCGCTCCGCCGCCACGCCTCCGAGGGCGACACCCGCCTCATTGATGGACCGGGCGAGGACAAGCGGGCTGAAGGATGGGCGGCTGCCGAAGACTTTGGGTGTGATCACCGGCGAACCCGCGCCGAAGGCAAGCGTGAGAGTGCGAGGCCGGGATGTCTGGCCCGGAGCGAGAAGTCCATTTTGGGCCAAGCCCGTCAGGTCGTAATAGGGTTTACCGGGTGAACCTCCATCGATGCCGTCGGCACCGATGGGTCCGGTCGTTCCCGTGATTCCATCGATCGAAAGGATGACGGGGCCATTGAGATCACGAGTGCCCTTGTTGCGGACGGTCACTTCGAGATTCCAGACGTTGGAGGCGCGATTGTAGCGCATCGACTGGAAGAAGACGTCGGCCTCAGCCGACAGGTCCTGCAGGCGAAGCGTCGAACCTTGCAGCGTGAAGCTCCGGTCCTGGGCCACGGCCGACGTGGCAAGAAAGGCGGCAGCGGCAAGAACAAGACCGCGCCGAATCATCGACTGGAGGAGGAGTAAAATCATGACCGTCTACGGAAGAGAGGGATCAATCCGGCCAGGCCGCCCAGGCCGAAAAGCAGGGCGGCGGAGGGTTCTGGAACCAAGGCCACGTTGCCGAGAAACGCGGTCGATCCGAAGGGGTTCTGGTTGTCGAAGAGGTCCATGACGATCTTGATGTCCTGGCCGAAGAACGCCGCCGGCAGTTCCACCAAAACCAGATAGGCGTTCGCCGTTTGGCGGACGGGATCGAGGATAGGGAACGCCACCAGCGAGGCGCTCACGGCCGCCGCCGAGAGCGGTATGGTTCCCGGCGTCTCAGGCCGCCAGACGAATCCGGTGATGTCGGCCGTGACGACCACGGCAATTTTCTGACCGGAAAGATCGATGACATTGACCGTGACCGAGTCGGGAATGACCTGGGGAACCACGCGCTCATCGGTCGACAATCCGACGATCATCTGCAGCACGTTGGTCAGAACCGAAGGCTTTCCGGGAACATCGACCGCAGCCGAACGGATCGCGAAACCTCCCCCTGTCGTCAGAGTGGTTCCCTGGAGCGCGCCCTGCGCCCACGCAGTTCCACCCGTCATGCACAGGGCGACGGCCCCAATGAGGGTGGTCAGCGAAAGAATTGATTGAGGGCGGCGCACGCTTTTCGGGGGTGGCACAGGCCGATCTACCGCAAGAAACGGTAAACCGACCGGCAACGCTCTATCTCTTCGGGAAGGCGGTCGCCGAGTTGCATAAATCCTATCCGGAAATCCTTCGTAAGGATCTCCAGATTCTTCAAAAGACAATTCAAGCCTGGACTGGAGCCGGCCGCCTGGACTTCAGAAGTGCGCGATGACCTCTATCTCGATGTTGGCGCCCCGGGGCAGGCCGGCGACCTGGACGGTGGACCGTGCCGGTGCATCCGTCGGGAAAGAGCGCGCGTAGACCTCGTTCATCTTCGCGAATTGGCCGAGGTCGGTCATGAAGACGGTGCTTTTGACCACGCTGGCGAAGGTCAGGCCCTGGTCGTCGAGTATGGCCTTGATGTTCGCCATCACCCGCTCGGTCTGTGCCTGGATGTCGCCGGTGACGAGTTCGCTGGTATGGGGATTGATGGGGATCTGTCCTGAGCAGTAGAGCATGTCCCCGACGCGCACGGCGATATTGTAGGGTCCGATGGGCGGCGCGGCGTTCTTCGGGCGGATGATGGTCTTGGTAGGCATGAGAGTGGGAAACAGATGATTGAGAACGACGACGAGGCTCAGCGGAGCGATTCAAGGATCTTCTCGGCGGCGGCGCGCGGATTGGCGGCGGCGTAAATGGGCCGGCCAATGACCAGCCAATTGGAGCCGGCTTCCATGGCTTCCTTGGGAGTGAGGGTGCGTTTCTGGTCGTCGCCGCCGCCACCGCCGGGACGGATCCCGGGCGTCACGAACTGCATGGAGCCTGGCAGGATTTGGCGAAGCCCGACGAGTTCCAGCGGGGAACAGACAAGTCCACGGATGCCGCAAGAGGCGGCCAACGTGGCGAGGCGTTCAACTTGCCGGCCGATGTTCGAATCGGCGCCAACGGCGTAGAGGTCCGCGCTTTCCAAGCTGGTGAGGACGGTCACTCCGAGGACTAGCGGCGCGGGTTGGCCGAGCTTGGCGGAGGTCTCCTGCGCGGCGGCTTCCGCGGCGCGCATCATGGCGGGGCCGCCGCTGGTGTGGATGGTGAGCATCTGCACGTCGAGCTTCACGGCGGATTCGACGGCCTTGGCCACGGTGTGGGGGATGTCGTGGAACTTGAGGTCAAGGAAGACGGACGCCCCCGTCGCGCGGATGGCCCGGACGATGTCGGGCCCGGCGCCGACGAAGAGTTCCTTGCCGATCTTGAACGCGCCGACCGCGGGCGCGACTTCGGTGGCGAGCTTGAGGGCGGCGGCGGCATCGGGGACGTCGAGGGCGACGATGATCGGGTTTCGCATCGCGGGTGATGACGCCACAGCGGCGAGACCATTTCAATCCGGTGAGTTCGGGTTTGATTTGAAACACTCCGCCAACAACACTTCATCCATGCCATTACAGGAAGGGGCCGTGACGTTGACGCCTGAGCAGGTGAGGGAACTTGCTTCCGGTCTCTCCCACATGCGGCACGAGATCAACAACCACCTGTCGCTCATCATAGCTTCCGCGGAACTCCTGCGGCTCAAGCCCGACATGGCGGAGAAGCTCGTGAAATCGATCGTCGACCAGCCGACCAAGATCTCGAAGGAGATGGCCGCCTATTCCCAGATCCTCGAACGGATCGTCGGCCAGGTTCGCTGAGACCGCCAATCTACTGGCGTCGGCTGTTGTAACCTTCCGTCACGGAACCCGTCTCGCCTGTTAACAACAGTCGCAGATGAAAGCCATTCCCATGAAAACAATCCGTTCACTGATCCTGACCGTGGCCGTGATTGCCACGGGCGCCACCGCCGACAACTCCTTCGCCGCCGAGAAACTCTCCGACGAAGATTTACGCAAGGAAGTGCAGGAGCTGCGGGCCTTGCCACCCGAAGAGCGCCGCGTGAAGCAGCGCGAACTGATGGACAAAGTCTCTCCCGAACAACGCGAAAAACTACGCAAACGCCTGCAGAGTGTCCGGGCGGGCGGTCCAACTGGCGGCACCAATGTGACGGCCGCAACCCCGGAACAGCGTGCCGCCCGGATGAAGCAGGCCGAGGAGATGATCGGGAAACGGATCGCCGATCTGGAGAAGAAACAGACCGACGGCACGATCACCGACCAGGAGAAACAGCAGCTCACCCGAGCCAAGCAGGCGCAGGAACGGCTGAAGAACGGGCAGGCTCCACTTCTTGGCCAAGGCCAGGCCGACATGACTCCCGCGCAGCGCGAAGCCCGAGCCAAGACCATGCGGGAAATGGCCGCGAAACGTCTGGCCGACCTCGAGAAGAAAAAAACAGAGGAGACACTTTCGCCGGCGGAGGAGACCCAGCTTGAGCGCCTGAGGACCATGCGGTCCCGCCCGAAGAACGCCCCGGCCGACGCACCGAAATCCAAGTGACCCAACGCGCACTTTGCCGAAGCCACCGCCAAACCAGGCGGTGGCTTTGTGCTTCAGCCGCTTGACCAGCGCTCACACACTCGCGCCATCCATGGAACCCACCGACCCGGAGCTGATCGCGGCCGTCCTCAAGGGCGACTCGGCCAGCTTCGAGCCGTTGATCGTGCGGTATCAGCCACGGGTCTTCGCCACCGCTCGGCGCTACGCGAGGCGCGAAAGCGAGGTCGAGGACATCGTTCAGGAAGTCTTCATGAAGGCCTTCCACAAGCTCTCCTCGTTCCGCGGAGACGCCCCGTTCGAGCACTGGCTCATGCGGATGGCCGTCCGGGTTTGCTTCGATTTCCTGCGCGGCCACCAACGGAACCGCGAGCAGACATTCACCGAACTCAGCCACGAAGAGGAGGACTGGCTGGAGCGTTTCCAGTCCGACCCCGACTCGGCCAACGAGAGCGCCTCGGCCGCCAAAGCCCTCATCGACCGCGTCATGGACCAGCTTTCTCCGGCCAACCGGCTGGTGATCCAGCTCCTAGAAATCGAGGAGAAGACCGTGAAGGAGATCTCCGCGATCACCGGCTGGTCCGGGCCGCTGGTCAAAGTCCGGGCTTTCCGCGCCCGGGCGGAGATGAAAAAGATCCTCTCAAGGCTTGGAGCCGAGAAGTATTTGTAACCCGGCTTCCCCAACGACCGTCGAATCCTCCATGGACACCGAGAACCTCATGAACAAGCTGGTGGATGCCGCGCGAAGGCGGACGCCGCCGGATCATGTGCCGTATGCCTTCGAGCAGCGGATCATGGCCCGCCTGCGCGGCCGCGCGACCGAGGACTCGTGGACGCTTTGGGGCCGCTGGCTCTGGCGTTCGGCCATGTCCTTCGCCGTCGTGGCTCTCGCCTGTGGAGTGTGGGGTTTCGGCCCGGTTGACCAGTCTCTGGCCATCGGCGGGGACGAAGATCTCTCGGTCCACCTGGAACAGTCGCTCTACGCCTCCGCGGCGGATCATGCCGACCAGATCGAGGAGACGTGGTGAGCCCCTGGAAGGTCATTCTGGCGGCGGTGGTCATCTTCGCCGCGGGCGCGATGGCCGGGACTGCGTTGAGCCGAAGAGCTCCCCGCGAGGCTAGTTTCCGGGCGATGGCCACCAATCAATTTTTACCGCCGCCCGCCCCGCCGAACTTCGTCGCCCAGAGGATGGAGTTCCTCCGCCAGGCCGAACGCCAGCTGGACCTAACCCAGGAACAGCGGAGCAAGGTCGAGCAGATCATGAACGAAAGCCGCCAGCGCACGCGGCAGATCATGGACAAGCTCTCCCCCGAGCTACGCGACGAGCTCAAACAGACCTCGCTCGCCATCCGTGAAACGCTCAACAAGGAGCAGAGGGAGAAGTTCGACCGCCTCATGCGCAATCGCGCCTTTCTGCAAACCCAGAAGCGCGACGAGAAACGTCCTCCCGGCGAGGAACGGAGAAAGAAGCTTTCCTCGACGAACAGCCAGACCTTCGGTCGGCCGGGCGAATGAGTGTTTGATCAGGGCTGGAACGAAAAACCCGCCGGACTTCCGGCGGGTTTTTCGTTTTGAAAACGGTCAGGGCGCAGCTGCCGGGGCCGGCGGTGGCGCAGGTGCTTCCTCGCCCTCGATGAATCCCTGGAGCTGCCGGAGGCGCGTTGGATGCCGCATCTTGCGGAGAGCCTTCGCCTCGATCTGACGGATGCGTTCGCGGGTGACCTTGAACTGTTTGCCGACCTCTTCGAGCGTGCGGCTGTAGCCGTCGGCCAGGCCGAAGCGCAGTTCCAGGACCTTGCGCTCGCGTTCGGTGAGGCTCGTCAGCACGTCACCCAGCTTCTCCTTGAGCAGGGCGTAGCTGGTCATGTCGGAGGGATTCTCCGCCGCCTTGTCTTCGATGAAGTCGCCAAAGTTGGTGTCCTCGCTGTCGCCGACGGGGCTCTGCAGGGAGATCGGCTGCTGCGCCATCTTGAGGACGGCGCGGACGCGGTCGACCGGCATCTGCATCTCGTCCGCGATCTCCTCGGGCGTGGGCTCTCGGCCGAAGTCCTGGATCAACTGCTTCTGCACGCGCATCAGCTTGTTGATCGTCTCGATCATGTGGACGGGGATACGGATCGTCCGGGCCTGGTCGGCGATGGAACGGGTGATGGCCTGGCGGATCCACCACGTGGCGTAGGTGGAGAACTTGTAGCCGCGTCGATACTCGAACTTCTCGACCGCCTTCATCAGGCCCATGTTGCCTTCCTGGATCAGGTCGAGGAACGATAGTCCGCGGTTCGTGTATTTCTTCGCGATGGAAATGACGAGCCGGAGGTTGGCCTCGACCATCTCGGTCTTGGCCTGGAGGGCTTTCTTGGAGAAATGCTGGAGCTGCTTGTAGGCCTCGATGTAGCCGGGGCCGGACATGCGGACGAAGTCTTCCAGGGCTTTGATCTTCCGCTCCTCGCCCTGGATGATCTGCTGGGCCTGGGAGTGGCGTTTCTGGGACTCCATATCCGCGATGGCGCGCAGGCTGGCCTGGATCTTGTCGTGGATATTGTCCGCGACGAGGGACATCTCCTCGATGACTTTCTGCTTGTAGAAGAACTTGGGAAAAGCCCGCTGGAGCTTGTCATCGAGCTTCTTGAACTCTTCTCCGGCCTTCTCCTGCTTGGCCTTGCTGCCCACGCTCGAAAGCTCCGAAAACTTCTCGTCCACGGCCTGATCGACCTCGCGGACGCTCTTCACGAGCTTGCGCAGCACCTTGAGGTGGTTCTCGCGGCCTTCGATCTTCTTGTCGACGATGACCCGGTCGAAGCGCTCTTTCGGCGGTTCGGAGATGAGCTTTTCGGCCAGGGCGATGTGCTCCTTACCGGAGAAACCGAAGCTGTAGATGATCCTCTTGACCTCGTTCTCGGCGTCCTCGATCCGCTTGGAGATCTCGACCTCCTGCTCGCGTGTCAGCAGCGGGACTTGGCCCATCTGCTTGAGATACATGCGGACGGGGTCGTCCAGGATGTCGAGACGGCTCTTGTCCTCGGGCGCCTCCTCTTCGGGCTCGGGCTGCTTGACGCGGTCGACCTCGGCCTGCTCGACGACCTCGATCTCGAGGTTGCGAAGCTTGGCGTAAACGGTGTCGATGTCGTCCGCGCCGATGCCCTCGGGCAGGGCTTCGTTGATGTCGTCGTGGGTCAGGTATCCCTGCTCCTGCGCGAGACGGACGAGGTCCTTCACCCGCTCCGTCAGGTCAAGACCGGCCTCGGTCTTGATGTTGCCCATGTTCTGGAGGGCGGCTGCGAGGGAATGCTCCGCCTCTGGAAGCTTGGAGCCGGCGGCGACAACAGCGGCGGCGATTTGTGAGGACTTGGACTTGGGAGCTATAACGGATCCTAGGGGAGAGGGTTTTGTGTCCGTCGGGCTCCTGCGGGCAGGAAGCTGGGCGGCAGGGACCACCGCGGGTGCGGCGTGTTTTTTGGGCTCGGGCTTTGGCGCCGGCTTCTTGCTTTTCGGTTTCACCATAAAAGAATTTGGGCAAGGGAAACCCCCTGCCCAGTCAAGGGCTGGCGAATATCCAAGTCGCACTCCCCCGCGTCAAGACACCATCTGGAATGAATGCCTCACTACTCCCCTGAAACCCGTTTCAACCCGCCAAACCGAGGTTCCCCATGATCGCCGCCGTCGAAGGAACCTTGTTGAGCGTGTAGAAATGGATGCCCGGAACGCCTTGGCGGATGAGTTCCTCGCATTGTCCGGAGGCGAACTCGATGCCGAATTTCGCGCAGGCCTCGTCGTCTCCGGCAAACTCGTTGAGGCGCGACTCCAGCGTGGCCGGGATCTTCGCTCCGCAGAGCTGGCAGAAACGCCGGATCTGCCCGGCCCCCATGATCGGAAGCACGCCGGCGATGATCGGGACCTTGACGCCGAGCTTGGTGAGATGGTCCCGGAAGTGGAAGAAATCGGCGTTGTCGAAGAACAGCTGGGTGACGACAAAGTCCGCCCCGCAGTCGATTTTCGCCTTCAGACGTTCCCAATCGATTTCACGGCCCTCCTTGCACGCGATGTGGCCTTCGGGAAAGCCCGCGGTGCCGATGCTGAAGCCGCCCTGTTCCTTCAGAAAACGGACCAGCTGATGGCTGAACTCGAAGCCGCCCTCCGTCGCCTTGAACTCGCCGGTGCCGCCGGGCGGATCTCCGCGCAGGGCGAGGATGTTGTCGATCCCGCGCGACTTCGCATCCGCCACGACCGAACGGATCTCCTCCTTCGTCGCGTTCACGCAGGTCAGGTGCATGAGCGTCAGGAGACCGAACTCGTCCTGCATCCTCTGCGCGATGCCGAGCGTCTTTTCACGGGTGCTGCCGCCGGCGCCGTAGGTCACGGAGCAGTAGTGGGGGTTGAGCTTGAGCAACGCCGGAACCGTCTTCTCGAACAGTGTCCGGTCTCCCTCGTCCGTCCTGGGCGGGAAGAATTCGAACGAAATTACCGGTTTGGAACCGGGTTTGCGCGCCGCGTGGATGTCCCGAATCAACTTCATCGTTGGTCGGATGTTGCGGAGGAAGCCCTTTGGGCGCAAGCGCGCGGCTGTCCGGAGCTTGCGCGGTGAGCCAGCCACGCTTTCACTCATCGCCGATGAACCGCCGCTTCAAGCTCGTCTGGTTATTGCTGGTCCTCGCTGTTCTCCAGATGGACTCAGGCGCACAAGCGCCCCTGCAGAAGGAGGACCTCTTCCGTGCGGGTGAAAAGAATCCATCCATCGGCGAAACGCATCTCGATCCCAGCGCGAACCTCGCCCGGTTGTCCGCCATGCCGCGCCCCAACTTCGTTTTTCTGCTTTGCGACGACCTCGGCTACGGTGATTTGGGCTGCTACGGCAACACCAACATCCTCACGCCCACCCTCGACAAGCTCGCCGCCGATGGACTTCGCCTGACCGACTGCTATTCCGCCGCGCCCGTCTGTTCGCCGTCGCGCGCCGCCTTGCTGACCGGCCGCATTCCCCAACGCCTCGGGATCATCGACTGGATCAAACCGGGCTCCGGCGTCCATCTGAAGCGGGACGAAACCACCGTCGCCCAAATTCTTCGCAAGGCCGGCTACAACACGGCCCTGTTCGGCAAGCTCCACACCAGCAGCCGGCTCGACGGCACCGAACCGACTCCCACCGACTACGGCTTCCAGTCCTGGCTCTGCACCCAGAACAATGCCGCCCCGAGTCACCAGAGCCCGACCAACTTCGTCCGCAACGGCAAGCCCGCCGGTCCGATGCGCGGCCACGCCACGTCCATCGTCATCGACGAGGCCATCAACTTCATCGAGCGCTCCGCCGGCGCTCCGTTCCTCGTGTTCGTCACCTTCCACGCGCCCCACGAACCCATCTCCACGCCGTCACGCATCACCTCGCTCTATCCTGGCGAAACCAATGCCAACCGCGCCGCCTACCTCGGGAGCGTCTCGATGGTGGATGCCGAGATCGGGCGGCTCCTGCGCGTCCTCGACGGACGTCTTCTCCGGAACAACACGGTCGTCTTCTTCACCAGCGACAACGGCCCGGAAACCTTGAACCGCTACAAGGGTTCAGAACGTTCCTACGGTTCGGCCGGTGCGCTGCGCGGCATGAAGCTCCACGTCACCGACGGCGGCTTCCGTGTCCCGGGAATCATCCGCTGGCCGCAAGTGGTCCAGGCCGGCGGCGTTTCCGCCGAACCCGTCTCCGGCCTCGATCTCCTGCCCACCTTTGCCGAGTTGGCCGGCGTCCCCATCGCGAAGGATCTTCGCGTCGACGGAACCAGCATTGTGCCATTGCTCCAGGGAAAGAGCCTGGTGCGCAAACAGCCGCTCTACTGGGAATATCCCGCAGCCAGCAGCAACCCATGGAAACTCGCCCTGCGCGACGGCCCGTGGAAACTCTTGTCGAACCCGGATTTCACCCGCTTCGAGCTCTTCAACCTCTCCCTTGATCCCTCCGAGACGGCCTCGCTCGACGCCTCGCAGACGGATCGCGTCGCCGAAATGTCCCGCCGGCTCCGCCAACTCCACGCCGAGGTCCACAACCTCCCGCCGCCCGCTCAGTAGGCCTCGGCTCACTCAATTCATCAGCTCGCCTGCTTCCCCTGGTCATGGCCAAACTTCTCTTGCCGCGGCTCAAACTGCGGCGAACCATTCCCTTTCTCTTATGGCGCACGTCAAACTCCACATCCCCGGTCCCGTTGAAGTCAGCCCCAAGACCTTCGAGGCGCTCTGCCGTCCCGCCATTGGTCATCGCGGCCAGGGCTTCAAGGACCTCTACGCCAAAATCCAGCCCCAACTCCAGACGCTGCTCTCCACCAAACAGCTCGTCTATCTCTCCACCTCCTCCGCCTGGGGCGTGATGGAAGGCGCCGTCCGCAACCTCGTCACCAAGAAGGTCCTCAACTGCATGAAGGGCGCCTTCTCCGACAAGTGGTTCGACGTCTCCAAAAAATGCGGCAAGGAAGCCGAAGCCCTCCAAGTTCCGTGGGGTTCCCCGATCCGCGCCGAACAGATCGACGCCCAGCTCGCCACCGGCCAGTTCGACGCCCTGACACTGATCCACAACGAGACCAGCACCGGCACCATGAGCCCGCTGGCCGAGATTGCCGCGCTCAAGGCCAAGTATCCCGACGTGATGTTCATCGTGGACGCCGTCAGCTCCATGACCGCGCTGCCGCTGAACTTCGACGCCCTCGGCATCGACGTCCTCCTTGCCGGCACCCAGAAGGCTTTCGCCCTGCCGCCCGGTCTCGCCGTGTTCGTCGCCTCGCCAGCCGCACTGGCCAAGGCCGCCACCGTCAAGGATCGCGGCTACTACTTCGACTTCGTGGAGTTCGAGAAGAACGCCAAGGACTCCATGACCCCCAGCACGCCGAGCACCCCGCACATCTACGCGCTCGGCTCCAAGCTGGACGAGTTCTACGCCGAAGGCCTCGACGCCCGCTACGCCCGCCACCTCGCGACCAACAAGATGCTGCGCGACTGGGGCGCCAAGCACGGCTGCACCCTCTTCCCTGAGGCCGGGTTCGAGTCGATCACCCTCTGCTGCTTCAACAACGGCGCCAAGCCCGGTGGCCGTGCCGTGGACGTGGCCAAGCTCCAGAAGCTGGTCAAGGAGCAGGGATTCCTGATCGACGGCGGCTACGGCAAGATCAAGGGCACCACCTTCCGCATCTCCAACATGGGCGACGAAACTGTCGAATCCATGACCCCGCTCATCGCCGCCCTCGACCAGGCGATGACGCAGCTCTGAGCCCGTTGTTATCAAGACACGATTGCCTCGCTTCATCGCCATCGCCGCCATGTCCGAGAACCGCGTCATCGGGCGCGGCTCCCAAATTCCTTGGCACCTGCCGGAGGACTTCAAATGGTTCAAGCAAACCACACTCGGGCATGTGCTGGTCATGGGACGGAAGACCTTTGAATCCATCGGGCGTCCTTTGCCCGGCCGTGAAACCATCGTCCTGACCCGCTCCGGCTTCAGCCATCCCGGTGTCAGCACAGCCAGCACTTTGGAAGAAGTCGAAGCCAAGACAGCCGGCCGCCAGGCCTTCATCGCCGGCGGCGCGGAAATCTACCGGTTAGCTCTGCCGCGCTGCTCCGACCTCTACCTCACCCTCGTGAAGCGAAGCGTCGAAGGAGATGTGTTCTTCCCGCCGTTCGAGGACCAGTTCGAGCTCGTCGCCGAACTCCGCGACACGCCGGAGTTCAAGATCCTGCACTACCGGCGGTCCCAGTAGGCCGGGCGTCCTCCCCCGGCAAGCCGGTGCTCACAACGGGTTCACACCGTGGCCTGCGGGTTTGGAGAAAACGCATCCACGGCTCGGCGGGAGCCCTCGTGAAGTGCGTGTTCTTCGCGGATGAACACCGGCTTACCGGGGGAGGACGCCTGGCCAACCCCGCCCCGCCACAGATTTCTTCCGGCTGTTTCAGCGTGAACTCCCGCGCCCTCCGCCCAACTATCCCGCGCCGATGTCGAAGATGCTGAAATCCTCCGGGGCCATGGCCGCCGCCACGCTGCTCAGCCGCGTGCTGGGGATGGTCCGGGAGATGGTCTACACCAGCTTCATGGGAACGACGGCCACGGCGGACGCGTTCACGCTGGCCTTCAAGATCCCGAACCTCTTCCGCCGGCTCCTCGGGGAAGGCGCGCTGACCGCCGCGTTCATCCCGATCTTCAAGAACAAGGAGAAGACCGCCGGCGTGGCCGAGATGTGGCGCTCGGCCAATGCGGTCATCTCCGGCCTGCTTGTGGCGGGGAGCGCGTTGTGCGCCGCCGCCATGATCGGGATCACCATCGCCCTCCCGCTGCTTCAAGGGCGCATCGAGCCATCGACCGACCTGATGCTGCAGCTGCTGCGGATCATGTTCCCGTATCTGCTGCTCGTCTGCATGGCGGCGATCTTCATCGGCATCCTCAATGCCCGGGGCCATTTCTTCATCCCCGCGCTCGGAGCGGTGGCCTTGAACCTCGTCATGATCGCGGTCGTCTGGCTGCTCGTGCCGCGCTTTGGAAAGGACCTGCCGCACCAGGTCTTCGCGCTCGCCTGGGGCGTCCTCATCGCGGGCGCAGTTCAGATGGCGTTCCAGCTGCCCACGCTGATCAAGGAAGGCTTCAAGCCGCAGTGGATCTCTCCATGGAACGAGCCGACCGTCCGCGACGTGGTGCGGAAGATGATTCCCGGCACGATCGGCGTGGCCTCGTTCCAGATCAATGTCCTCGTCACCGACGTGCTGGCCATGTGGACGGGTGACGGGCTCGTCGCCGCATTCGGCAGCGCGGTCCGCCTCATGGAGCTGCCGCAGGGAGTCTTCGGGATTTCCCTCGCGACCTATTTGCTGCCGACGCTGTCGGGCCTCGCGGCGGAGAAGAAGTTCCCCGAGTTCCGCAAGACGGTGGCCGAGGGCGTCAACCACCTCGTCTTCGTCAACGTGCTCGCCACCGTGTTCCTCGTGCTGTTGGCGGAGCCGATCGTCCGTCTCCTGTTCGAGCGCGGCCGGTTCGACGCGACCTCGACCAGCATGGCTTCGAGCGCCCTGGCCGCGCTGGCACCGGGGCTGATCGCGTTCTCGATGGTCAACATCCTGGCCCGCGCGTTCTACGCCCTGGGCGACATGCGGACGCCGATGCGGATCTCGATCTTCTGCCTCGTGGTGAACCTCGCGCTGACCGCGGCGCTGATCATCCCGTTTCGCCAAGTGGGAATGGGCCTAGCGAACTCGGCTTCCGCCCTGCTCAACGTCCTCCTGCTGGCCTTCGCGCTGAAGAAGAAGCTCGGACGCCTGGACTGGGCCGAGGTCAGGCAACCGCTCTTCCGCGTAGCCACGGCCGGTGTTGCGGCCGGCTTGATCGCCTGGCTGCTGATGCGTTATTGCGAAGGACACTTCGGCACTGTCGGACTGTGGCCCCGTGTCGTGGCCGTTTTCCTGCCGATGACCGTGGCCACGGCCGTCTACTTCGGCATTGCCACGGCCCTGCACGTCCCGGCGGCGAAGGAAGTGGTCGCACTCGCTCGCGGACGGTTCCGTCGGAAGAAGGCCTAGGCCGATGATGGGGGAACATCGAGCAACCAACATCCAACGCTGAACATCGAAGGCGGAGCGGCGGCAGCCTCCTGCATTCGATGTCGGCTTTCGACTGTTCGATGGTGGTTGTTGAGGGAGAATTTCCCTACTTCAGCCACCAGGTGAAAAGCGGCGCGAGGAACAGCCCCGGGATGAAGCTGGCGAGTTCGACCTTCTTGATCTCGAAGATGACCAGCGCCGCCACGGCGATGAAGATGCCGCCCGTCGCGCCCACGGAGTCGCCCAGGTTGTTGTCCCGGAGCCAGGGCAAGGCCACTCCCGCGAGCAGTGTGAGCGTGCCCTGCCACGCCAGCACGGGCAGGAAACTTCCGATCACGCCCCAGCGGAAGATCCCCGCCAGAGACGCCGCAGCCAGCGCATCCATCATCGCCTTCACCAGCAACGGCGCATGCCGGAACACGGGATGCGCCTCCAGCACACCGCCCAGAAGCGCTCCCACGATCCCGAGAGGATTGGCACACAGGACGAGCGAGCACGCCACGAAGCCGTCGGAGAATCCACCGGAGGAACCTGCCTTGCCCTGGAGGATGTTGCTCGAATAACGGCCGACGGAATTGGAAGCCTCCTGCAACCGCAGCAGTCTGCCGACGAAGGAACCGAGGACCATCGCCGCCATCGCGATGAGCAACTGCTTGGCCGTCTGCATCGCGGTTCCATTGACCGAGATCCAGAGCATCCGCAGGCCGACATAGAACGCGCAGAGGCCGATGAACATCTTGGCCCGGAGCTGGAAGCCCACGCCGAGGGCGTTCGGGTTCGCCACGCCGAAGAGGCCTCCCAGGAGGATCGCCACCGCGTTGATGATTGCTCCAGCCACGGCCTCGAATGAACCACACGCCCCCTAATCCTCCAAGGAATTGTCCCAGCCGAGCAGGAGCTCGGCGCTCCGAGGACTGTCGGTTGGATGTTGGGCGTTCAATGTTGGATGTTGAATGTTTTCCCAACTCGCTCCCGCTTTCTCGCTTCCTGCAAACCATCCGCAAACTTTCGGCTTCCTTCCGCGGCCCGCTGGCGGCATTTCTTTCTGACCCATGGGTGCTCAATGGAAACAGGCCGGCCGCGAGGCCGCCGCGCAGAAAAAAGGCCAGGTCGTCGGCAAGCTCGTCCGCGAGGTCATGATAGCGGCCAAGCTCGGCGGCCCCGAACCGGAAACCAACGCTCGTCTCTCCGCCGCTCTGGAGAAGGCCAAGAAGGCCTCGGTGACGCGCGACACCATCGAGCGGGCGATCAAGAAGGGCAGCGGCCAGACCGAGGAGAAGGTCGAGTTCGAGCATGTGACCTACGAGGGCTTCGCCCCGCACAAGGTCCCCGTCATAGTCGAGTGCATCACCGACAACCGGAACCGCACCGCGCCCGAGCTCCGCAGGCTGTTTTTGGAGGGCCAACTGGGCACGCCCGGCAGCATGGCCTTCTTCTTCGACCGCTTCGGCGTGATCGAGGCGATCCACACCGACAAGGCCCGCGATCCCGAGGGCGACGCCATCGAAGCCGGAGCCCAGAACGTCGAGACGCTCGAGGCCGAGGATATCCCGGAAGGCTCGATCGGTGCGCGATTCCTGACCGACACGAAGGATCTGGCGGCCGCGAGCTCCTGGCTGGGCAAAGCCGGCTGGAAGATCCTGGCCAGCGAGCTGCGTTACATCGCCAAGCAGCCCGTCCATCTGGAAGGCGACCAGAAGAAACACGTCATCGATTTCCTCCACGCCCTGGACGACCACGACGACGTCCACCACGTCTTCACCTCGCTCTCCTGAGCCTGCGTTGAGGCCTGAAAAGAAAATCGGAATTGCATTCACGATTCCGACCACCCAATTTCACGGCGGTTCGGGGCGTAGCGTAGGCTGGTAGCGCGCTTGCTTCGGGTGCAAGAGGTCGTGAGTTCGAATCTCACCGCCCCGACCATTCTTCTTCGCCTTATTTCCACACATTTTTAAGGAAATCAGGCATTTTCTCCCATAGCCGGGACAGCGGATGTATCCGCGCTTTAGCGACACTGAGCGCCACAAAACGACGTTTTGGGCGCAAAAGCGTGGCAGCAAACTGGCAGTTGAGGAGATAACCTTTTGTCCAAAGTGACCATCCGAAGTGAACGTGATGACCGGACTGACGTGACCTCGCCAAACTGAGCTAGTGAATAAAAGGCATTGTTGGCGGGAGCCTTGGTCTCCGGGAGTCGGCGGCTCAAAAACGGGATTTCTGGGCGGCGGGAACGGGGGGTTCGAGGCCGATCGGGCGCCGCAGGATCGAAGAACCCGGCTGGCGGGGCGCGTTTTCGGGTATCGTGCCCGGGTTCTTCGCGGGGTTCATGCGCGTTTGCGCGCGGCGAGCACGGGGTTTGGCGAGTCCGAAGAGGACATGCAGCTGGTGGCGGTTCCTGGCCCGATACCGTGTCTTCCGGTGCCGGAAGAGGTGAGGCTGACTCGATATCGTGGACAGATGGAGGGCAAAGGAGCGAGAAAGCTTCCTCCTGGTCGACACTCTCGGGTTGGTGCCCGGGGCGGAGGTCTTCCCCGCCAACACTCCCGAACGGGCCGGGGCCAGGGAGCTGCTGGGACCTTTGCTGCCGTGGTTCCGCTCGCTGCGCAGGCTTGTGGGTCGACGGGGGATTCTCCGCGACCACGAGAAGACCGAGTCCAG
>JAYTUE010000229.1:0-16137 GCA_043744715.1 Verrucomicrobiota bacterium
GCCCTTCGCGGGGCCGCCGTCGATTCGTTTCGCCACACGGCCGTCACGGCGAATTCACAGTCCCGAGCTGTTCCTCCCGCTGCCCCTTCCGCACTTTGATGGTGGCCAAGTGATTGACCCACGACCGAGGGGATTGATCGCGGCCAAAATCATCAATGAGACCGACATCATCCGCTTCGATGGGGACCCGTGCTCTCTCCCGAGGCCGCTCGCACACCGGCGCGGGCTACAGGCTCAGGCTCGGCACCAGCGCCGACGACATGCGGGCCGCCCAGGCATTGCGCTTCCTGGTCTTCAACCTGGAGATGAACGAAGGGCTCGAAGCCTCCTATGCCACGTTGCGTGACGAGGATCCTTTCGACCCGATCTGCGACCACCTCCTCGTCGAGGACATCGCCACCGGCGAAGTGGTTGGGACGTATCGGCTGCAGGGTGGAGAAATTGCGGCGCGCAATCTCGGCTACTACAGCGCGCAGGAGTTCGACCTGTCCTGCATGGAACCCTTCCGTCCCAGGATCGTGGAGCTCGGCCGCGCCTGCGTCCACTCGGGGCACCGCAATCTCCAAGTGCTCGGCCTGCTGTGGAAAGGCATCGCCGTCTACGCCCGTGAACGCGGTGCCCGCTACCTGATCGGATGCAGTTCCCTGCCGACCACCAACCCCGCCACGGGAGCCGCCGCCTACTCGTCGCTCATGCGTCGTCACCTCTCCGAAGAAGCCTTCCGTGTCTCGCCCCAACCGGGCTGGGAGTGTCCGCTGGATCAAATGAACTCCGGCGAAGCCAAGATTCCCCGGCTGCTTCTCGGCTACCTCTCGCTTGGGGCCAGGATCTGCGGCGCCCCCGCCATCGACCGGGAGTTCAAGACGATCGATTTCCTTACGCTGATGGATCTCGAAACTCTTCCTGCCACGACGGTGGAACGGTATCTCAGCTGAAGCGCCTTCCAGACCGGACGCGGGCGGATCATCAGGCTGTTCTCAGCCCTGGATGAAGTAGCTGAGGTTCTCCAGCTCGATGGCGAGGTTGACGTAGTTCACCTGCACCTCTTCGGGAACGCTCAGGACCATCGGGGCGAAGTTGAGGATGCCGACGATGCCGTTTTCGACGAGCACATTGGCCACCTCCTGTGCGGCGGGGGCGGGCACCGTGAGAATCGCCATCCTGACGTTGTGTTCCCGGATGAACGCCGCCATCTCCTCCATCGGAAGAATGGGTTTCGGCGCGGGAAGCTTGTTCTTGGCCATGGCCTCCACGTCGAAGGCGGCGAGGACCTCAAACCCTTCCTGGTCGAAGCCGCGATAGGAAAGGAGCGCCCGGCCCAGGTTGCCGACCCCCACGAGGATGACCGGCTGCAGACTCGTCGTGCCGAGCGTGTCGGCGATCATCTTCGACAACTGGTCGACGTCGTAGCCCAGCCCGCGCGTGCCGAACTGGCCGAAGTAGGTGAGATCCTTGCGGAGCTGCGTGGGCTTTACCCCCGCGGCGGTTGCCAACGCCTCGCTGGAAACGGTGCGGATGCTGTTGCTCCGTAGCCTGGAGAGGCAGCGCAAGTAGACGGAAAGCCGGTAGATCGCCTTCTTTGGTATCTCGGGACGGGGGGGCTTCTTCAAGACGGGGAAAAAATACGGACTTCGCCCTCGAAGCACAAGAGGGTATGCCAAAGCCCGGTTCGGCGTTGCCCTCACGTCGCCGCATCGGCAGTTTCAACCCGATCCAGCGCCCGGCCGCCCAACCGCGGCTGCCATGAATCCGGGGCCGTCTGCGCCGTCAGAACAGGGCGCACGAGACCACCGGTTCCGATCAAACAAGTCGCTGGAAGCCAAATGCCGAAACGAAGAACGATGTCCGCAATGACTAAGCCCCTCCGGGCCGTGGCCTGCCTCTGCCTGCTCGCCTTGGCAGCCTGCGGCGACCGCTCCACCGCCGGAAAGCGCCCGGTGAAGCCGCCCGTCCAGGTCACGACAGCCGAGGCCGCCCTCCGCCCCATGGAGCAGTCGGTGTCGGCGTTGGGCACGTTGCTGGCCATCGACCGGGCCACGGTCAGCATCAAGACCACGGGACGACTCCGAGCCTTCAACGTCGACATCGGCAGCGCGGTCAAGGCGGGCGACGTGCTGGTCCAGATCGAACCGAGGGACTACGAACTCCGCATCAAGCAGACCGAAGCGCTGCTGGCCCAGGCCCGCGCGCGCCTCGGACTCACGGTGGAGGGCGGCGACGACAAGGTGGACATCGAGAAGGTCAGCACCGTGCGCGAGGCGAAGGCGCTGCTCGCGGAGGCGGAGAAGAACGTCGCGCGCTTCCGCCGGCTGCAGTTGGAAAAAATCTCATCGGAAGCCGAGATGGAGCGGGCCCAGGCCGCCTACCTGGTGAACCTCAACCGCTACGAGGATTCCCTCCAGGATGCACGGGAGAAGCAGGCCGTCCTCGCGCAACGCCGTGCGGAACTCGAGATCGCGCGCCAGCAACTCACCGACACGTCGGTCCGCGCGCCGTTCGACGGAGTCGTGCAGCAGCGACTCACCAGCATGGGCGAATTCGTCTCCTCGGGGAACGCGGTCCTCGTCCTGGTCCGGGTCAACCCGCTCAAGCTGCGCGCCGAGATTCCGGAACGCCAGTCCTCACGAATCCAGTCCGGACAGCTTGTGCGGCTCAGCGTCGACGGCGACACGAATGCCTATGAGGGAACCCTGCAGAGGGTGAGCCCGGCCCTGGACGAGCGGACCCGCATGTTGACCGTCGAGGCCGAGATCCCCAATCCCGGACACCTCCGGCCCGGCGCTTTTGCCAAGGCGGCCATCGTCGTGCAGGACCCGAAGCCCGCGCTCGTGATCCCGGAAGACGCCATCGTGACCTTCGCCGGCACGGAACGCGCCCTGACCATCGCGACCAACACCGCGATCGAGAAACGCATCACCACCGGCCGGCGCGAGAAGGGATTCGTCGAAGTGCTGAAAGGCCTCAGACCCGGAGAACGCGTCATCCGCAGGCCCGAAGGAATCCAGTCGGGCGATCCCGTGACCCCATCATCCGCTTCCGGTCCCGTCTCCATGCTGGAAGCGCAGAAAAATCCCAAGCCCCTCGATGCAGAAGCTCGCTGACATCTGCATCCGGCGTCCGGTCTTCGCGCTGATGCTGATCATGGCGCTCGTCGTCGTGGGCGGGACGAGCTACTTCAAGCTCGGCGTGGACCGCCTGCCCTCGGTGGAACTGCCGACTCTCCGCGTCAGCACGGCGCTGCCGGGCGCATCGCCGGTGGAGGTCGAATCCCAGGTCTCCCGGATCATCGAGGAGGCGGTGAACACGGTCGCCGGCATCCAGGAGCTCCGTTCGATCTCGGCCCCTGGAAACTCGACGGTGATGATCACGTTCGACCTGCGCCGCGACATCGACACGGCCGCCCAGGACGTGCGCGATGTCGTCTCGACGGTGTTGAGGAAGCTGCCGAAGGAGGCGCAGCCCCCGAGCGTCTTCAAGTTCGACAACGACTCCTTCCCCATCATGACCCTGACGCTCTCGGGCGACCGTTCGATCCGCGAGCTGACGGAACTCGCGGACAAGATCGTCAAGGTCCAGCTCGAACGCTCCAGCGGCGTCGGCGGCATTTCCATCGTCGGCGGCGCGAGCCGGTCCTTGAACCTGACCGTGGACGCGGACCGTCTCGCGGCCTACGGCCTTCCCGTGACGGCCGTCCGCGACGCGCTTGGACAGCAGAACATCGAGATCCCCGGCGGCAACGTGACGGCCGGCCACAAGGAAAGCTCCCTGCGCACACTCGGGCGCTTCACCACCGCCGAGGAGTTCAGCAAGATGGTCGTCGCCACCCGCAACGGCACTCCCATCCGGATGCTGGACATCGGCCGGGCCGAGGACGGGAGCAAGGAGCAGCGCTCGTTCAGCCGCCTGAACGGCAAGCCCGCCGTCGTCCTCGAAATACGGCGGCAGTCCGGCGCCAACACCGTGGCGGTGATCGAGGGATTGAAGGCGAAACTTCCGGGCATCGTCGCGCAGCTTCCGCGCGAGCTGGAGGTCGCGGTGATCCGCGACCAGTCCCGCTACATCTACGAGGCGCTGCACGGGATCAACGTCCACCTCGTCCTCGGCAGCGTCCTCGCCTGCATCGTGGTGCTGGCCTTCATGCGCGACTGGCGTGCCACCATCATCGCGGCTGTCGCCATTCCCTGCTCCGTCATCGCCACCTTCGGCATGATGTGGGCGCTGAACTTCACGCTGAACAGCGTCACCATGCTCGCGCTCGTGCTCATGGTGGGGATCGTGATCGACGACGCCATCGTCGTCCTCGAGAACATCTACCGCTTCGTCGAGGAGAAGGGCATGGACCCGTTCCAGGCGGCGAAGGAAGCGACGGGCGAGATCGGCCTCGCGGTCATGGCGACCACGTTCAGCCTCGTCGTGATCTTTGTCCCGGTCTCCTTCATGTCGAGCATCTCGGGAAGGTTCCTCTTCCAGTTCGGCATCACCGCGTCGGTGGCGATCCTGGTCAGCCTCCTCGTTTCATTTTCCCTGACGCCGATGATGAGCGCGCGGCTGCTGCGGAAAGGCGGCGCCGGCGGACATGGGACATCTCGGGCAGGCTTCTACGCGCTCATCGAGTCGGCCTACATGCGTCTCCTCGCCGGATCCATGCGGCATCGGACCATCGTGGCCGTTCTTTCCATCATCGTCCTCCTCCTCTCGGTCCCGCTCTACGGCATGGTGAAACAGGAACTCGTTCCGTCGGACATCGACGAAGGCGAGTTCGAGATGGGCGTGAACGCCCCGGAAGGCACCAGCATCGATTCGATGAACGCCGCCATGCTCCAGATAGAGGCGGAGGTCCTGTCGATGCCCGTCGTCCAGACGATGCTCGCCACGACCGGCGGCAATTTCCCGGGGGGACCGAACCAGGCCCGCGCCCATGTCCGGCTCGTCCCGTTCGAGGAACGCCGGTTCTCGTTCGAACGCCTGCTCCGGGAAACCGTCCGTCTCCATCCGTGGCGCGCGTTCCAGGGCAACCGTGACCAGCGTTCGGTCATGCAGGAGATCCGCCAACGCCTGAAGCGCTTCGGGCTCCGCACCAGCGTCAGCAACATCTCGTCGTTCAACATCGGCGGATCGCGCTGGGACATCGACTTCGTCTTCATGGGCCCGGATCTGGAAAAACTCGCCGGGTATGCGAACTCCTTCCGCGAACGCGAGGCGGAGCTCGGCATCGTCGATGCCGACACCACCCTACGCTTGGACAAACCCGAGCTGCAGGTCGAGATCGACCGGGACCGGGCCGCCGCGCTCAACGTCGCGACCCGCGACATCGCGGACGCGCTCCGTCTGATGGTCGGCGGCGACGAGGAGATGTCGCGCTTCCGCGACGTGAGGATGAACGAGGACTACGACGTGACGCTCCGTCTGGCCGATGGCGGACGGAACGACGCGGAAACCATCTCCAGCCTGTTCGTCCCGGACCAGAAAGGCGCCCTGGTGCGCCTCGACAACGTGGTCCGCATCACGTCGCAGTTCAGCGCGTCGCGCATCGACCGCCTCGACCGCCAGCGCCAGGTCAGCTTGAGGGGCGGCGTCGCGCCGGGGTTCGCCTTGGCCGACCGGATCGAGGCTCTGAACGCGGCCGCCGCGAAGCTCCAGATGCCGGCGGGCTACACGACTCGCGTGGCTGGCCGGGGCCGTGAGCTGGACACGACTTTCCACGAATTTCTATGGGCCTTCGCGCTGTCGGTGGTGTTCATGTATATGATCCTCGCCGCGCAATATGAGAGCCTGGTGCACCCGCTCACGATCCTCACGTCCATCCCGCTGTCGGTCCCGTTCGCCCTCTTCTCGCTCTGGATCACCGGCTCGACGCTGAACCTCTATTCGGCCCTTGGCCTGCTCGTCCTCTTCGGCGTGGTGAAGAAGAACGCCATCCTCCAGATCGACCACATGAACACGCTCCGGGCGAAGGGATTTGACCGGATGCAGGCCATCATGGACGGCAACCGCGACCGCCTTCGCCCCATTCTCATGACCACGCTGGCCCTCGTCGCGGGCATGTTGCCGCTCGCCCTGGGCAACGGGCCGGGCGCCGACGAACGCCGTTCCATCGCGATCGTCGTGATCGGAGGCCAGTCGCTCTCGCTCGTCCTCACGCTGCTGATCACGCCCGTGGTCTATTCCTGGCTCGATGATTTCGGATCCGCCGTGAAGCGCTTGAGACGGCGACCGTCGGCCGGTGACCGCGAGGCCCGGACCGACATCATCCTCGGCAAGTAACGGGCCGAGGCGTTGCGCCGGTCACGGAAGCAAGTCCGCGACATCCACACCCACCAGACAGACGTCGTCGGCGAACAGCTCCTGCGCCATGAAGCCCTTCAGCTCCCGGAGAATGGTGTCGAAGATCTCCGGACAGGTCTTCGTCGAGTGCTGCCTGACTAGTTCAAGCAACATTTCCTGGCTGTAGAGCAGCTCTCCCGGTCCTTCCACCTCGAACACGCCGTCGGTGAAAAGCATGATGGAATCGCCCGGCGTCATCGGCAGCCCGAACGTCGGATATTCCGTGTCCGCCATGAGCCCCAGCGCGGGACGCCTCTTGCCGTCGGTTTCCTTGATCCGGTCGGCCGTCCGTGAGAGGCGATTGATGAGAAACGGCTTCGGGTGGCCAGCATTGCTGAAGGCGTAGGTCCGCTTCTCCACGTCGACCACGAGGCAGAACGCCGTGGTGAAAAGCGGGGAACCCGTCTGTTTGAGGATGTTCCTGATGTCGCGGTTGATGACGGTCAGCAGGTGGCCGGGATCGCTCGTGTCCGTCCGCAGTTCTTCCACAAGGGCGCGGATCATCGCGGTGACCAGCGCCGATCGGACTCCATGGCCCATCACGTCGCAGATGAAGACCCCGGCCTTGGACGGGGAAATCTGGAAGACGTTGAAGAAGTCGCCGCCGACCGTGCCCGTGGGCGTGTAGCGGTGGGAGAATCTGAGCAGGCTGTCCGCCGGCGCCACGCCGGCCGGGAAAACGGGGAACACCTGCGGAAGCATGGCCAGCTGGATCTCATTGGCCATCTTGAGGTCCTCCTCCATCATCTCGTTCTTACGCCTCAGCTCCTCCCGGCTCGTCGCCAAGGCTTCGTTGGCGAGCCGTTCACGCTCCTCCGCCCTCTTCCGTTCCGTGATGTCCCAGAAGAGCCCCTGGAGCCCGATAATCTGCCCGGTCAGGTCGCGGATGGGGGTTTTCAGCACCTGCACGTAGCGGGTCTCCCCTTCCGTCGGCTGATACGCCTCGATCGTCTCGAAGTGTTTGCCCGTCGTGAGGACGAAGTTGTCGTCCTTCTGATACTTGGCGGCGAGTTCGGGCGGGAAGAAGTCGAAGTCCGTCCTGCCCAGGATCTCGTTGAGCGGCTTGCCCAGGGTGTCGCAGAACCGCTGGTTGCCGAAGGTGAACCGCTCGTTCAGGTCCTTGCGGAAGATCGCCTGCTGGATGGCGTCGACGAGCGAATGGTAGAGGGCCTCGGACTGAGAGAGCTGCATCTCCGCCCGTTTACGGCCGGTGATGTCCTCGACGGTTCCCTCATAGTAGAGCAGCCGGCCGCGCGGGTCCCGGACGGCGCGGACGTTCTCCGAAATCCAGATGACTTCCCCGCCCTTCTTGTAGATGGGCGATTCGAACGCGTTGACGACGTCGTGCTGCTGCATCGTCCGCACGAACTCCTCGCGGCGGCTGGCCTCGACATACAGCATCCGGCTGATGTCGCGGACGCTGCTCATCAAGTCCTCCGGCGAATCGTAGCCGTAGATGCGAGCCAGCGCCCGGTTCGCGCTGATGTAGTGGCCTTCGGGCGAGGTCTGGAAGATCCCTTCCACCGCGTTCTCAAAGATGCTGCGATAACGCTCCTCCGCATCGAGCAGCTTCGTCTGAGCCTGGGCCCGTTCGATGGCGTAGATGCAGGCCCGGATCAGGACGACGGGCTCGAAGCGCGATCGCAGCAGGTAGTCCTGGGCTCCGGCATGGACGATCTGGATGGCGGTCTCCTCGTCTTCTCGATCACCAAGCACGATCACCGGAACCGTCTCCTCCTGGGAAAGCAGCCGACGAAGATCGGCCACGCCGCCATCGGTGGGTTCCGTGATCGCGAGCAGCACGAGGTCGAGGTGCTCGGAACCCAGGCGCTTCAGTCCGTCTTCAACGGAGAAAGCGGTGGCCAGACGAAATCGGGCGATCCGGCTTTCCGACAGGCAACGGGTGATCGCGGCCCCTCCGTCAGGGAGATCAACGATCAGGAGGACATGAAACTCGACGCCATTCATGCTTAATGTCCGCGTAGCATCGGAGCGGTGTCGCTTCAATGCCAGCCTGTTTCGAGCCCACGGCTGACGCTGAGACACCGCCTGAAGCGGTGAAACGAACGTATCGTTCCCCGGACGGCTCCAACCGGAAAAGCCCGGCGCGCACCATCATGTTCCTTATGCCTCAACCACGGACGAAAGCGTTCCGAAACGTATCATCGAGGACGCGACCGCTGCGGAATGAGCGCTCAAGTCCATCAAGGAAAACTCCGTTGCAGACTCGGTGAAAATGATTAGTCCTGCGCGGGAGTCGACATGTCCGGCAACCTCCTGCCCGGGTGGCTTCCGGGCCATGGAATCAACGCCGACGACGACGCCTCGAAAAGGGAATGCGCCTGCGCCGCACAGGCCGCAAGTTCGTCCCTGCCGGGCGCAAATGAACCGATGAAACAGTGGATCAAAAGACTCTCGATCCGACACAAGCTGATGCTCATCTGCTTTGTGACCACGGGTCTCGCGATCATGGCCACGACCGTCGTGGTCAACGTCTACCAGGCCCGTGACACGAGGAACCAGCTCTCGCGCAACTTGGTCAACTTCGCCGACACGACGGCCACGCTCAACGCCCCCGGCCTCAGCCTCCAGCAGACCGTTCCCGACAACGAGAACGCCCTCGCGGGAATGTCGGCGGACCCGGACATCCTTTCCGCGGGCCTGTATTCCGCAAGCGGAGCGCTCGTATCCCAATACCGCTCCTCGGAAGGCAGCCAGCCGCTTCCGCCGAGGCCGCCGGCCGACGGCGTGGAGTTCAACAAGGGGACGGTCATGGTCGTGAAGCCCGTTCTCCTGGAAAAATCGAGGGTCGGAACCATCGTCCTCACCGCGTCGACGAGATCCGTCAAATCACGGCTGCTGGACTTCACCCTCATGAGCGCGGGCGTCGGACTCGTCGTCATCCTTCTCTCCATGCTCCTGGCCGCACGGCTCCAGCAGATCGTCAGCGAACCCGTCGACCGCATCGTCGGCACGATGCGCCGCATAGGACACGAGAAAGACTACGGCATCCGTGCCGTGAAGAGCGCGAACGACGAGCTCGGCCTGCTCGTCGACGGGCTCAACGAGATGCTCGCCGAAGTCCAGCGCCGCGACGACGTCCTCCAGAATTCCCAGGCCGACCTCGAGAAACGCGTCTTCGAACGCACGGCGGAACTGCGCCGGAAGATTTCCAAGCTCGAAGGAAAGGAGACCGAGCTCAAGAAGGCCAAGGACCACGCCGAGGAGGCGAACCAGTCCAAGAGCGCGTTCCTCGCCAATATGTCGCACGAGATCCGCACGCCCATGAACGGCGTGATCGGCATGACCAGCCTCCTCCTCGACACGCCGCTCACCGCGACCCAGCGCGAGTTCGCCCAGACGGCTGCCTCCAGCGCCGAGGCCCTGCTGACGATCATCAACGACATCCTCGACTTCTCGAAGATCGAGGCGCGCAAACTGGAGCTGGAGATCCTCGACTTCGACCTCCGTGAATCCGTCGAAGGCACCCTCGACGTCGTCGCCCAAAGGGCCCAGGCGAAAGGCCTCGAGTTCGCCTGCCTCATCCCTACGGACCTCCCCACCCGCCTCCGGGGCGATCCCGGACGACTTCGCCAGGTCCTGCTCAACCTCCTGAGCAACGCCATCAAGTTCACCGAGCAGGGCGAGGTCTTCGTCCGGCTTTCCCTCGTCCGTGACCAGGACGACGAGACCGTCATCCGCTTCGATGTGAAGGACACCGGCATCGGCATCGGGCCCGACGTGCTGCGAAAACTTTTCCAGCCCTTCACGCAGGCCGATTCGTCCACCACCCGCAAGTTCGGCGGCACGGGCCTGGGCCTGGTCATCAGCCGCGAGCTCATCCACATCATGGGCGGCGAGGTCCAGGCCGAAAGCACCCCCGGCCTGGGTTCCACCTTCTGGTTCACCATCCGCTTCGAGAAACAGTTGAACCGTAATTCCGTGGCCACGGAACGCTGGTTGCGACCCGGCCTGCCCGTGCTCGTGGTCGATGACAACACCACCAACCGCCGCATCTTCCAGAGCTACCTCGAAGCGTGGCGCTGCGTCCCGACGTGCGTTGAATCCGGCCACCTCGCCCTCCAGGCCATGAAGGCGGCCCACCACGCCGGAACCCCCTTCCCCGTCGTCATCCTCGACATGCAGATGCCCGAGATGGACGGCCTGCAGCTCGCGCGCGCCATCCGCTCCGATCCGATGCTCAAGCAGCCCGCCATGATCATGGCCAGCTCCGTCGGCTCGCAGCTCGCCTCGTCCGCCCACGACGCCGGCATCGAGGTGTGGCTCAGCAAACCGCTGAAGCAGTCGGCCCTCTTCCAGGGCATCGCCGAAGCCTTGTCCCAGCCGGAAAAGATGGGTCCGCTCTCCGAGCCCGCCCTGCCTGCCGATCAACCCCGCAAGACCCCCGCGAACACCACCCGTCTCCTCAGTCGGGTGGTGCCCGGATGCAACCCAAGCATCCTGCTGGCCGAGGACAATCTCGTGAACCAGAAGGTCGCCTCGCGCTTCTTCGCCAAGCTGGGCCACGAGATCGACATCGCTTCGACCGGGGCCGAAGTCCTCTCCGCCCTGGAGAAGCAGGAATACGATCTCGTCTTCATGGACTGCCAGATGCCCGACCTCGACGGCTACGAAACCACCCGCCGCATCCGTGAGATCGGACAGCAGGCCGGGCGGGAATTCTACCGCGACGTCCGCATCATCGCGATGACGGCCCACGCCATGCAGGGCGACCGCCAGAAGTGCCTCGACGCCGGGATGAACGACTACCTCTCCAAGCCCGTCGACCTGGCCAATCTCAAGGGCGCCATCAGCCGCAATTTCGCGCCGCCCTCGCCCCCGCCCCAGCCCCAGCCCGTCGCCTGAAGATGCCGGCCGGTGTCACGCCGGCTTCACCGAGAAGTCGCTGTCCGCCAGCGAACGCAGCACCAGCTCACGCGGCGTCACCCAGTCGTCCATCTCCAGCAATCGCCGCACGGCATCCGCGACCTGCGCTGCCGTCAGAAATTTCTCCAACGGGGCGGGCCGTTCCGCCGCGCTGCTCCAGAACTCCGTCGCCACGCCTCCCGGCAACACGGCGATGACCCGGATGCCATGCGGGGCCGCCTCTTCCTGGAGCCCCTGGGTGAATCCGCGCACGCCCCACTTGGCCGCGCAATAGACCGTCTCGCTCGGCACACCCCGCAGGCTCGCCGTCGAAATGATGTTCACGATGCTGCCAGCCTTCCGGGGAATCATCCGCTGCAACGCCGCCTGGGAGCCGAGGATCGTCCCCTTAAGATTCACATCCAGCATCAGGTCGATCTCCGCCTCGGTGTAGTCGGGAATCCACCGATGCCGCGCCAGTCCGGCGTTGTTGATCCAGACGTCGACGGGGCCGAACGCCCTGGTTGCTTCCTCCGCCAACCGCTGCATGTCGGCCGCCTTGGAAACATCGGCCGCAACCCCGGCTGCGCTTCCCGAAAGGAACCGTTTCAACGCCTCCGCGAGAGCACCCGCATCGATGTCGGACAACACCGCCTTGGCTCCGGCGGCTACGAGCATCTCGGCCAAGGCCAGTCCGATTCCACGAGCGGCTCCAGTGACGACGCAGGTCTTTCCGGTCAGTTGCATGACGGAAGCGTGGCGAGCAAGAACCCTCACGGCAAGCCGGGTGGTTTGGTCGGTAGGGCTCGGCGAGCCGTCCCCACCGCGCTTGCGCTTCACGGGCTTCTTCGTCGCAGTTGCTTCGGTAATCGCCTTGGAAACCCAAAGCCGCAGCTTGGCCACATCCTCCAACACGCCGACGGGCAACTCGTGGTAGGACATCGGCTTCGTGTCCGGCCCCATGGGCTGGAACGCGGCGCTGCCGACCGATTCGTAGTCGGCCAGATTGCCCGGACCCGT
The DNA here is from genome assembly GCA_043744715.1 of Verrucomicrobiota bacterium. Classification (GTDB taxonomy): domain Bacteria; phylum Verrucomicrobiota; class Verrucomicrobiia; order Limisphaerales; family CANJSG01; genus CANJSG01. The sequence continues at coordinate 12,211 of JAYTUE010000229.1, forward strand.
TCGTAGGAAGATCTGGTTGTTGTCGATGACACCGAAGAAGACGCCGTCCGCGTAGATCCCCACACCGCCGAACATCCGCCGCGACGTCACCGGAGCGACTCGCGCGAACTGTTCGAGCACGAAGGCCAGGTAGTCTTCAGTCACAGCCATACCAACACGGGCAGGACGGAGCTGCTGCTCCGCCGCATTCTCACTCCGGCAGATTGTCGATCGACGCCTGCACCTGCTTCTCCTTCGCCTGCCAATCGGCGAGGCGCTGTTTGTGCTCGTCGAGAACCTTGGCCGGAACCTTCTCGGCGAAGGCCGGGTTGGCCAGCTTCTCCTCCACCTTCCCGATCTCGGAACGGATCTTCTCCAGCTCCTTGGCGAGACGCGCGCGTTCGGCACCGACATCGACCAAGCCGGCCAGCGGCAGGAAGAGATCGCCGAGCGAGTTTCCGGCCATGGGCGTGCCCTTGTCCGGAGCCCAGGCGGCAGCGACGAGTTCCATCGTCTCGGCGTTGAGCAGGAGCTTGAGCACCTCGGCTTCATTGGGTGGAAGTTCGCCGGCGGGACGCAGGATGAACTTCACCTTCTTGGCCGGATCGATCTTGCAGTCGCGCCGCAGGCCGCGGCCGAGCGACACGAGGTCGTATTTCGCCTGCGCGACCTTGTCGGCCGCGTCGTCGAGCTGGAAGTAGGCCTTCTCCTCTGTGGTGAAAGCCTTGGGCCACGCGGCGAACATGATGGTCTTGCCTCCCTGCCCTTCCGGCATGTCCTTGGAGAATCCCATGCCGTGCCACAGCTCCTCGGTGATGAACGGGAGGAACGGATGGAAGAGCCGCAGCAGGTGCCCGAGGGCGAAATCCATGACGGCGAGCTTGTTCGTCTTAAGCTTCTCGTCCGTGCCATAGAAGGCGGCCTTCGACGCCTCCACATACCAGTCACAATACTCGCTCCAGAAGAAGCGGTAGAGCGCGGCCGTGGCGTCGCTGAACTTGTAGTCGGCCATCGCCTGCGTGACTTCGCGGATGGCCTGGTCGAGCCGGAGCAGTATCCACTTGTCGTCCGAAGTGAGGAGCGACGGATCAATTTCGCCCTCGGTTTCGGAGGTATGATGTATGAGTGATGAAGTATGAGCGGAGGCATCGGCAGCGGCTTGGCCTTCATACCTCATACCTCCAACCTCATCCCTTCCTTGTCCCTGCATCTGCCGGAAGCGGCAGGCGTTCCACAGCTTGTTGCAGAAGTTGCGGCCGAGTTCGACGGTCTGCTCGTCGAAGAGCACGTCCTGGCCGAGCGGCGCGGCGCGCATCACGCCGAAGCGCAACGCATCCGCACCATACTTGGCGATGAGGTCGAGCGGGTCGGGCGAATTGCCGAGCGACTTCGACATCTTGCGGCCCTGCTTGTCGCGGATGATGCCGGTGAAATAGACGTTCCGGAACGGCAGATCGCCCATCCACTCGTGGCCCGCCATGATCATGCGGGCGACCCAAAAGAAGATGATGTCCGGCCCGGTGACGAGGTCGGTCGTGGGGTAGAACGCCTGGAGGGTTGGGTTCTTGGAGTCTTGGAGTTTGTCGCCGGTCCAGCCCATCGTGGCGAACGGCCAGAGCCAGGAGCTGAACCAGGTGTCGAGGACGTCGGGGTCTTGGGTGAAACCCTTGTCTTTCAACGAAGCGATGCTCGCCTCGTCCACGCTCGCGATCTGAATACTGACCTTCTGCCCACTAAAACCGTGGTTGAATTCCAGAACACTAGGACGAAGCAGCGCACCGGTTTCCGAGTTTACAATTCGAATAGCTGACTCAGTGCCCTTGTCGGCCAGCAAGTCCTCGAGTGTTTCCGACAGGCATTGATCGAGAACATGGAACACATCGGTGGTCTGCTTTCCTTCGCAAACGATGCTCCACACCGGGATCCGATGCCCCCACCAAAGCTGGCGGCTGATGCACCAGTCCTGGATGCCGCCCATCCAGTGGTCATAGACCTTGGCCCAGCGGTCCGGGTAGAAGCGCATCCGATTCGCTTCGGGGACCGCGCCCGCCCCGGGCGCTGTCGAAGGCGCCCCGCCTTCGACTTCGGCACGCGCTCCGACAACCGGGGATCCTTTCGCCTCAGCGGCTCCAGCGCCGACCGCGAGGGCGCGGTCGGCCACAGGCGGGGCGCCTGTGCTCCCCGTTCCCGAGACCACACACGCCTTCGACGCCTCCACGCTGGGATACTTGAGGAACCATTGTTCGCTCAGGCGCGGCTCGATGGGCACGTCGGCACGTTCGCTGAAGCCCACGTTGTTCGTGTAGGGCTCGGCCTTGTCCAAAGCCCCGGCGGCTTCCAGCAGTTCCGCCGCCTTCTTGCGCGCGACGAAGCGGTCCAGCCCGGCCAACTCCGCGCCGGCTTCGGCCGTCATCTTGCCGTCGGGCGTGAGCACATCGATGACCGGCAGCTTGTGGCGGAGGCCGATCTCGAAGTCCGCCTTGTCGTGCGCGGGCGTGACCTTCAGCACGCCGGTGCCGAAGTCGAACGTCACATGTTCGTCCGCGATGATCGGGATGATCCGCTGTTCCCTCGGCACGTCGAGCGGCAGCGCCTTGATGACATGTTTGCCGATGAGGTGCGTGTAGCGCGGGTCCTTTGGGTTCACCGCCACGGCGGTGTCGGCCGGGATGGTTTCCGGGCGCGTGGTGGCGATGGTAAGGAACGTGCCGGGCGCTTCCACCACCTCCACGCGGAAGTGATACATGAAGCCCTTCTGCTCCTTCATCACCACTTCCTCGTCGGACAGCGCGGTGAGCGAGGCGGGGCACCAGTTGACCATGCGTTTGCCGCGATAGATCAGGCCCTTCTTGTAGAGGTCCACGAACACCTTCTGGACGCAGCGGGAATACTCCGGGTCCATGGTGAAGCGGGTGCGCGTCCAGTCGCAGGACGCGCCGAGCGCGCGGAGCTGCTTGAGGATGATGCCGCCATATTTCTCCTTCCACTCCCAGATCCTGGCCACGAGCGCCTCGCGGCCAAGGTCGTCGCGGTGCTTGATCTCGCCGGCCTTCTTCAGTGTCTTCTCGACGACGTTCTGCGTGGCGATGCCGGCGTGGTCGGTGCCGGGGAGCCAGAGGACTTCCTTGCCGTCCATGCGGGCCTTGCGGGCGAGGATGTCCTGGATGGTGTTGTTGAGGACGTGGCCGAGGGTGAGGACGCCGGTGACGTTGGGCGGCGGGATGACGATGGAATACGCCGGGCGGGTCGCGGAAACGCGGGCGGGATCGGCGGTGAAGCAGCCGTTCTGGTCCCAGAACGCATACCACTTCTCTTCGACGGACTGCGGCTCGTAGGCCTTGGGGATCTCGGTCATGTTCGTAATAAAGTCCGGCAAGCCTACCGGAGCCGCCGCAAGCGAGGCAACAAGGGGAAAGGTTCTAGCGAACCGGCTTCAACGCCCGCGTGGCAAGGAAGCCGGGGAAATGGCGAATCTGGCCATCGCCACGCGCAACCGCGAAATCGCGATTCACATTCAATCAACCGCCAGCCGTAATCGCGCCATCGCCGCCGACAACCGCGCCACTCGCATCTACATTCGAGCGACCGCCGCCGCCAGCCGGGAAATCGGGATTTACAGTCGAGAAATCGCCAGTTACATCCTAGAAATCACCGCCGACAGTCAAGAAATGGCCGTGAACATTGAGGAAATCGCCGGTTACATCAGCCGCACCGCCGGCCCGTGCGTGGGCTGCTTCACCACAGCGATCGCGGCGTGCAATACGCCAGCCGTGAACACCGGGCCCTGCTGGCGGCGGCCGGGCTGGAACCGAGCATGAGCCGGGCGGGCAACCCGTATGACAACGCCGCGATGGAAAGCTTCATGGCCACCTACAAACGCGAAGGCGTGGGCCTGGCCGAAGCCCAGGGCGGCTACGCCACCCGCGCCGAGGCGACCCACGATTTTTT
>JAYTUE010000230.1:0-4102 GCA_043744715.1 Verrucomicrobiota bacterium
CAGGTCGTCGCGGCCTTCAAGATCATCCTCGGCGACCCGAACGTGAAGGGCATCTTCGTGAACATCTTCGGCGGCATCATGGACTGCAACGTGATCGCCACCGGGATCGTCGAAGCCGTGAAGGAAGTCGGCCTCAAGCTCCCGCTCGTCGTCCGCCTCGAAGGCAACAACGTCGCCGCCGGCAAAGCCACGCTCGACGCGTCCGGCCTCGCCCTCATCTCCGGCAGCACCATGGCCGACGCGGCCCAGAAGATCGTGAAGCTGGTGGCGTAACGAGCTAGGTCCATGAGCATCCAAGCCAAAGAAATCGCCTTCTCCTGCTACCCCGTGACCGACATGGCGCGGGCGCGGGAATTCTACGAGGGAACGCTGGGGCTGAATGCCACGATGGTCGTCGGCGAACCCGGCGGGATGCAGTGGACCGAGTATGACATCGGCTCTGGAACCCTTTCCATCGGCACGGCTCCCGGCTGGAATCCCACTTCGGACGGATGCTCCGTGGGGGCCTTGATGTCACGGACTTCGACACCGCCATCGCCCACCTCATGTCGAAGAACGTGCGTTTCAAGTTCGAGCCGATCCCCGCGCCGGTCTGTCGCATGGCCGCCGTGTTCGATCCCGACAACAACGTCGTCTTCATCCACAAGCGCAACGCGGTGAAGCTGCCCGTCTGAGTTCCAAACGACATTATGAATGCCTCCCTTGAAAAAGAACTGGCCGCCCTTTCTCCCGAAGAAAAGGCAGAGGTCGTCGATCTGCTTTTGCCGGCGGTCGTAGGGCGTGAATCTGCGGAGATCCCTGCTGAACTCCTGGCCGAGTTGGAGCGGCGTGCCGACCAATATGACTCGAACCCGACCGGAGCGATGACGCTTCGCGAGTTTGACCAGAAGTGGTTTTGGGGAAGATGAGTTTTCAGCTTGTCATCACGCCAGATGCCCAACGCGACATCGATGAAACCCATGCGTGGTATGAGCAGAAGCAGGGCGGCGTTGGGCACCGCTTCATCCTCGCCCTGCGTGGGCGTTTCGGATCGATCCTGTTGGCGCCGGACTATCCGATGGCTTTCGGCAGGAAGAGCCTCCGCAAGGTCAACATCCCTGGTTGGCCCTACTCCATCTACTATCAGATTCTCGAAGAAGAGGTTCGTGTCGTCGCCGTGGTGCATGGCGCGCGCGATCCAAAGTATTTGAACTACCGACTCCGCTAACATCATGGCCATCCTCGTCACTCCCCAAACCAAGATCCTCGTCCAAGGCATCACCGGCGACTTCGGCGGCCGTCACGCCAAGCTCTCCATCGACTACGGCACCCAGGTCGTCGCCGGCGTCACTCCCGGCAAGGGCGGACAGTTCTTCGAGCACGGCGGCAAACGCGTGCCCATCTTCAACTCCGTGGCTGACGCCGCCCGCGAAACCGGCGCGACCGTTTCGGCCATCTTCGTCCCGCCGCCGTTCGCCGCTGACGCCATCCTCGAAGGAGTTGCCGCCGGCCTCGAACTCGCCGTGGCCATCACCGAGGGCATCCCGGTGAAGGACATGATCCGCGTGAAGCGCGCCATGCAGGGCAGCAAGACCCGGCTGGTCGGGCCGAATTGCCCCGGCGTCGTCACTCCCGGCACGGGCGATGGTTCCAAGGGCGGTTGCCGCATCGGCATCGCTCCCGGCTACATCCACAAGAAGGGCCGCGTCGGCGTCGTCTCCCGCTCCGGCACGCTGACCTACGAGGCCGTCTTCCAGCTCACCAGCAAGGGCATCGGCCAGAGCACCTGCGTCGGCATCGGCGGCGACCCGGTCAACGGCACGTCGCATCTCGACGTGGTGAAGCTCTTCAACGACGACCCGGAAACTGTCGGCATCATCATGATCGGCGAGATCGGCGGCAGCGCCGAAGGCGAGGCCGCGCGTTGGATCAAGGAGCACTGCAAGAAGCCCGTCGCGGGTTTCATCGCCGGAGCCACCGCGCCCGCCGGCCGCCGCATGGGCCACGCCGGTGCCGTCATCGGTGGAGCCGAGGACACCGCCGCCGCCAAGATCGTGGTGTTTGAAGAATGCGGGATCGAAGTCGCCGTGACCCCGAGCGACATGGCCGACGCGTTGATCCGCCGGGCGCAGGCCATGAGCGTGACGCTGAGCTGAGTCGCTGCCGTCATCGAAAGGAGCGCGGAGCATTGCTCCGCTCGACTGGAACCGTTGGATTCAAACGTTTGTCCGTGGGCTGAACATTCGTGCGGAGCAATGCTCCGCGCTCCATGAGCGGATGAAATAAAAGGGGCCGGGAAGAATCCCGGCCCTTTTCGTTTTCCTAGAACCTCGGTCGCGCCCGTCGTTCAGACTTTCATGATCTCGTGCTCCTTCTGGACGAGATGGACGTCGATCTTGGCGATGAAGCCGTCGGTCAGTTTCTGGACCTGCTTCTCCGCGTCCTCGATGGCGTCTTCGGACACGCCGGCCGTGCCCTTGGTCTTCTTCAGCAGTTCGATGGCGTGGCGGCGTTCGTTGCGGATGGCCACGCGGCCTTCCTCGCTCATGCGTTTGCAGAGCTTGGCGAATTCCTGGCGGCGCTCCGTGCTGAGCTCGGGCAGGACGATGCGGAGGAAGCGGCCCTGGGCGGTGGGGTTGAGGCCGAGGCCGGCGGCCTGGATGCCCTTCTCGATCGCCTTGAGCGTGGTCTGGTCGAACGGCTGGACGACGAGCATGCGGGATTCTGGCGCGGTGATGGTGGCCAGTTCCTTCAGGCGCATGTTGGAACCGTAGGCCTCGACCATGACGTTCTCGATGAGGGCGGGCGTGGCCTTGCCGGTGCGGACGGTGGAGAACTCGTGCAGGACGTGGTCCTCGGTCTTCTGCATCTTCTCTTCGGTCTCAAACAGGATTTCGTCGATGGTCATGGTGTGAAGTTGGTTCGTGGTTGTCGAAAGCGGAACGAAAATCAGCCCGTCACCAACGTGCCCACCTTGGCGCCGAGGACGACGTTGCGGAGGTTGTGCTCCTTGAAGAAGTCGAACACGACGATGGGCATCTTGTTGTCCTGGCAGAGCGCGAACGCGGCCGCGTCCATCACCTTGAGCCGCTTCTGCAGGGCTTCTTGGTAGGTGATCGTGGAATAGCGTTTGGCGTTCGGGTTCTTCTTCGGATCGCTGTCGTAGATGCCGTCGACCTTGGTGGCCTTGAGCACGGCTTCGGCCCCGATCTCGTTCGCGCGGAGGGCTGCTGCGGTGTCGGTGGAGAAGTAGGGATTGCCCGTGCCGGCGGCGAAGATGACGACGCGTCCCTTCTCCAAGTGCCGGACGGCCCGGCGCCGGATGAAGGGCTCGGCGATCTGCGTCATACTGATGGCGCTCTGGACGCGGGTGGGGACGCCCTTCTTCTCCAAAGCGTCCTGGATGGCGAGGGAGTTGATGACCGTGGCGAGCATGCCCATGTAGTCGCCGGTGGCGCGGTCGATGCCCTTCTCGCTGCCCTGGAGGCCGCGGAAGATGTTGCCGCCGCCGATGACGACGACGACTTCCACGCCGAGCTCGCGCACTTCCGCGATCTGCTGGGCGATGCCGTGAACCTCGTCGGGGCTGATGCCGAAGCCCGCCTCACCGCCCAAGGCCTCGCCGCTCAGCTTGAGAAGGATGCGCCGGTATTTGGGTGTCGGGGTTTTGGCTTTGGTCTTTTTGGTCATGGTGGGAAGAACGCGTCGGGGATGGGCGTCCGGTGCGCGAGGTTTTAACGGGCGTCCCGACGCGAGTCAACTTGCCGCCGGATTTCCATCGGATTCTTGCCAAGGAACGCGTCTTGGCCACAGTCCGCCCGCATGCGTTCCTGCGCGATATTGGTCCTCGTCGGCTTACTGGCAGTTTTCTCGTCGTTCGCGGCGGAGACCAATGCCTTCCCAGGCGACGGCTGGATCACCAACCGCATCGCCTTGCCCCGCATCATCGGGACGAACCGGGTGAACTACGCCGACTTCGCCCGTCTGCACGCGCGGGAGGTTGGCGGCAGAATGAAGATCCGTTGGCCGGGAGAGACCAACGCCGCCGATGTGACCGCGTGGATCAGCATCGAGCCGCTCGGGCACTGGAAATCGCGCGACTGGCGGCCCCGGAAGATGGCTT
>JAYTUE010000231.1:0-15862 GCA_043744715.1 Verrucomicrobiota bacterium
GTCCTTGTTGGTAGGGCGGGCAGTCCTCTGCCCGCCGCCGATTGCCAACCAGCGTTCCCGATCCCCCTCGCGTTTCCGCAGCCGCCCGCGGCGCGCACGGAGTGACGCGCCCTACCCGCAACGGCTCCACCTGGGCCACCAGCCCATGCGCCCCCGGCACCTCCGCCAAAAGCCGCCCCGCCTCCTCCGTCCGGGGCAACATCCGCTTGAATAGGCACACCTCGTGGAACTGGTCCTGCAATCGCGCCTTGGGATTGGGCTCCAGCCCCTCCATCTGGCTCCGGTCGCCTGTGGTCTTAACCTTGTCAACCAGATGCGAGTAGGACTGGTCGGCCGAGTTGAGGTTGATCCATCGATTCAACTGATTGGGAGCTAGAAGAATCGATTCACGCAAATCGGGCGAACCTGCAACGATCCCGAGGTCCGCAGTCTCCGTGGCCGATGGCGAGCGAGCCGGCGCGGGCTGTGGTGAAGGATCAATGCTATGGAAACCTTGGTAATCTTGTTCGTCTTGGCGATTGCGCTGTTGGTGGGGCTCCTGTTGGTCATCGTGCGGCACCGCTCGCGGCTCGAGGAGCTCGAGCACCGCAATCAAGATCTCGAAGCCGATGTCGTCATTCTCCGTCGGCGGGTGGAAGTGTTGGAGACCCGAAGACCTGTGGATGTTTCCTCACTCGTCCTTGCACCATCTTCCGAGTCCACGGTGGAAGCCTCTGAAGCGTGGTCGAGTCCTGAATCGCCTGCGGCCGAGTCGGTGGGTGTTGCCGAGCAGTTCGACGCCGATGAAGCGATGGCGGCTCCGGCAATGATGATGCCGCCGCCGCTTCCGTCGCGGGCGATTGCGGCCGTTCGTCCGAAGATGGAGGCGATGGTCAAGGAACCTTCCGCCGCTGCTCCCGCATCCAAACCAACCGAACCTGCGCTGTCGGCCCTTCCCGAGTTTAACTGGGAACAGTTCATGGGCGTGAAGCTGTTTGCCTGGATCGGCGGGTTGGCGCTGTTCCTCGGGTTGGCCTTCTTCGTCAAATACAGCTTTGAGCGGAATCTAATCCCGCCGGAGCTGCGGGTGGCCATCGGCTTCCTGACGGGCATCGGGTTGGTGGTGGGTGGCGTGATCATGCGGTCGAAGGACTACAAGGTGACCTCGCACACGCTTTGCGCGACGGGCATCGTCAGCCTCTACGGAGTGACCTACGCGTGCCGGTCCATCTACGAGTTTCCGTTCTTCGGCCCGATTCCGACGCTTTTCCTGATGGTGATGATCACGGCCACGGCGTTCACCCTCGCGGTGAGGCTGGATGCGATGGTGGTCGCCGTGCTCGGACTGGTTGGCGGCTTTCTCACGCCTCTTCTTCTTTCGACAGGTCAGGACAATCCACTTGGCCTGTTCACGTTCATCGCGCTTCTCGACATCGGCCTGCTGGCGGTCGTGATCCGCACGCGATGGAACGACCTCGTCGGTTTGGCCACGGCTGGCACGCTGGTTATGCAGGTCGGTTGGTTGGCCAAGTTCTTTTCGGCCGGGCGCTACTTCGAGGGCAACGCGGTCCTGGTCGCCATGGCCGTGTTCGGAGGGTTCGCCCTGCTGTTCGCGGCCGCCAGTTGGTGGTCCGCCCGCCGCGATCGGGGATCTCCTTGGCTCACGGGATCCGCTCTGGTGCTGATCGGAGTGGCGGCTTTGGTGACCCTGTATTTCATCAGCTATTCGTCTTTGGCCGGACGACCTGGATTGATCTTCTCCTATCTGCTTCTGGTCGACGCTATCGCCATCGCGATGGTGTGGAAACAATCCGAACTTCGTCAGGTTCTCCCCGTCTGCGGAGCGGTCGCGCTAGGCATCCTGGGAATCTGGATCCTCGGCCTGAAGGATACGGAGCTGTTGAACTGGGCGCTCGGGTTCGTCTTTGTCTTCGGCACCATCCACGCGCTGCTACCCATCGGCTTGGCGCGTCTCAAACCCGAGTTGGCGGCAGGAAACTGGATCCATGTGTTTCCGCCGGTGGCGTTGTGTCTCCTGCTTCCGATGTTCCGGTTCCAGGACCTGCCGTGGCTGATCTGGCCGCTTGTCTTCTTATTGGATGCGGTGGCGGTCGTGGTGGCGTTCCTGACGGCTTCGATCCTCTCCGTCGCCGTCGTGCTGCTGCTGTCACTCCTGTTGATCGCTGTCTGGATCGGCAATATTCCCGTGATGGGAGCGGTGGGTGTCTCGGTGTCACCGATGCTGATCGTGATAGGTGTCGCGGCGGTCTTCTTTGCCGTGGCGGGACTGCTGCTCGCGAAGCGTTGGCAGGGAAAGACGGAACGCGACGAGCTTCTGGGAACCTCGCCGGAACTTGCGGCGAAGCTGTTGCCGGTCTTCGCCGGAGTGCTGCCATTTCTGCTGCTGATCATGATGGTGATGCGTCTCCCATTGGCCGGGCCGTCGGCGGTGTTCGGCCTGGGACTTGGATTGGTCGTGCTGATGCTGGGCCTGGCCCGGTCACTGCGGTTGGGCGCCGTGGCCACCGTGGCAATGGGGGCGATGATGGCTCTCGAGTATACGTGGTTCTACTCCCGCATGGATTTGGAGGCGCATGGATGGGAGTTCCTCGGCTGGAACATCGGCTTCTGGCTGCTGTTCTCCCTGGTCCCGTTTGTCCTGTCGGGCTCGTTCCGTGCGAGCCGATCGCCATGGATCGCGGCGGCGCTGGCGGGACCGTTGCACTTCCTCATGATCCACCGGGGGATCGGGCAACTGGCCCCCAACGGCTTCATGGGATTGGTCCCCGGCCTTATGGCGCTTCCGGCTTTCGGACAATTGTTCTGGTCGATCCGCCTCTTTCCGCGTCGCGAACGCGGCGATCTGGAGAAGCTCGCGTGGTTCGGTGGAGTGGCCTTGTTCTTCATCACGCTGATCTTCCCGATCCAGTTCGAGAAGCAATGGCTGACCATCGCGTGGGCGCTGGAGGGCGCCGCCCTTTGCTGGCTGTTCCATCGTATTCCCCATCCGGGCCTGCGCGCCGTGGGTTGCGGACTGCTCATAGCGGCGTTCATCCGGTTGGCGGTGAACCCCGATGTGCTCAGCTATCATGCGCGGGCGGAGACGCCTATCTGGAACTGGTATCTCTACACCTACGGCCTCGCGATCGCCGCGCTGTTCACGGCGGCGGCGCAACTGCGTGAACCCTGGGACGGGTTTGTGCGGAGGGAGACGCGGGGAGTGCTCCAAGCGTTGGGAACAGTCCTCGCTTTTCTCCTCCTGAACATCGAGATCGCCGACTACTTCACTGCGGCGGGCGAGCGCGTGCTGGCCTTCAAGTTCAGCGGGAGCTTCGCGTTGGACATGGCCTACACCATTGCCTGGGCGCTGTTCGCGCTGGGCCTACTGATCGTCGGGATATGGAAGACGATCCGGCCGGCGCGCTATGCGGCCCTGGGACTCCTCTCCGTGGCTTTGGCGAAGCTCTTCTTACACGATCTCGCCCGCCTGGATGCCCTGTATCGCGTAGGGGCGCTGGTCGTGGTGGCCATCGTCGCGATCCTCGCCTCCGTCTTCTACCAACGCTTCCTCATCCAGGCCCCGAACAAAAAATGAAACCGCAAAGCAGGATGGCAACCGTCGCGGCCAGGCTGCTCGCTCTCGCAGGGTTGCTCTGCAGCGAGGCCCTCTTGCCGGCAGCGCTGTTTGATTCGACCGAGTGGGAGTTCCGGCAGGACGTGGACGTTCCGACGGCCCAGGTCTTGAAGCTGGCTCTTCCTTCCACGCTGCTGGGCGCGAGCCGGGGTGGGTTGGTGGACCTCCGGCTTACCGATCCCGATGGCAACACCGTGCCTTTCCTCGTGCAGCACCCCGTGGCGCGCAGGGCGGCCAATGTAGTTCCCAAGTCCACGCGTGTGACGTTGGAGGCGAATTCGACGGTGGTCCTGGTCCAGACGGGCACCGCGTCGCCGATCGATGCCGTCACGCTTCAAGGTGGAACTGGACGATTCCTGAAGGGAGCCACGGTGGAAGGGTCGATCGACGGAACAACCTGGCTGCTGCTTCGACGCGGAGCCCCGATTTTCAACGCGCCTGCCGGGCCCTCGCAAATGCAGGTGGAGTTCGTGGCGGGAGACTGGGCCTTTCTGCGGCTGACTTTGGATGATCGACGGACGCCCGCGATTCCGGTCACCGGAGTGGTTCTGCGCGAGGCGTTCTCGGAACCAGCGCAGAAGGAAGTCCTCGCGGGTGTGATTGTTGACCGGTCGGAATCCTCCGCTGACAGCCGCGTGGTCGTTGACCTTTCCGCGGCCAACCTTCCCGTCGAATTTCTGGAGATCGAGACACCCGAGCCGTTGTTCCGTCGGCGTGTCGAGGTGTTGCAACGCGAGGTCTCAGGCGAAGAGGTCCGTGAGATCGGCATCGGAGCGGGCACGGTCTACCGGGTGGAACTCGACGACGCCACGAGCGTGACGAACCTGTTGATCCCGATCGGGAGAGGCATCGGCAGCCGCGAGGTGGTGCTGACCTTGGCCAATGGCGACAGCCCGCCTCTCAAGGTGAACGGCGTGCGTGTCCATGTCCGGGCGAGCCATGTGGTCTTTGGCGCGACGAAGGCCGGACGCCACACGTTCTGGACGGGCAACCGCGTTGCAAAGGCCCCGGTTTACGACGTCGCTGTTCTCGGTGCGGCCGTTCGTGGCCTCGCGCAGGGCAAGGCGGAGTGGATGCCGTTGAATCGTAATTCCAGCTTCAAGGCGTCTGATGCGCTCAGACTGGTCGAAGCCCTAGGCGCCGTCGTCGATCCAAGGCAATGGAGCGTGCGTCGGCCGGTCACTCTGGCTGGCCCGGGAATCTCGCAGCTCGAACTTGATCTCGCGGCGTTGAGCCGGGCTCAGTCGGGTTTGGCCGACATCCGGCTCTTCAATTCCGGACGACAGGTTCCGTTCCTCGTCGAGCGGACTTCGCTGACCCGTCCGGTGCCGATCCAGTTCAGGACGGCTGCTGATGCGAAGCGTCCGACGATCGGGCGCTGGTCGATGGAGTTGCCGGCATCTGGAACTCCCTTGGCCGAACTGGTGGTGCTGTCGCCCAGCCCGCTTTTTGACCGGACGTTCCGCCTGTTCGAAGTCGGGACCACCAGCCGCGGAGAACCGATGCGGCAGTTGTTGCAGGAAAAACGCTGGATCCATACTCCCGCACAAACTGCGGCCAAGCTGGTCTTCGATCTCAATCGCCGGATCGGTTCACGCGTGCTGGAACTGGAAACGGACAATGGAGACAACCCCTCCGTCGAACTCTCCTCCGTGACCGCCAGCCGGCCGGTGGCGCGGGTCGTCTTCAAGGCACCGGCCAGCGGGACCACGGAACTGCTCTATGGCAACGCTGTCGCGAGTGTTCCGCGATACGATCTTGGATTGCTGGCGCAGGATGTTCTTTCGGCGCCAAGGCAGGTTGCATCGCTTGCGGACGTGATCGGTGCGGACAAGCCGCCGGGGTTTGCCCTGGGTTCAGCAACGTGGGTCCTGTGGGTCGTCCTTGGACTGGTGGTGGTCGGGTTGCTCGCGGTCATGACCAAGCTCCTGCCCAAGCCCGGCGGCGGCGGCGAGTGACAGGACTTGGGTGGCTTACGGAATCAGTCGAGGGTAGGGGACGAAGGCCGATCTCGTGAATGCCGTGGCACGCACCGATCAAGTCCCGCTTTCATCGCCGGAGTTCCGGGCGGCAGTTCCCGGCTCGTTCAGTTCCATGACAGATCGTCGGGTGAGTCGGCCAGCAACCGATACTTCGGACCCTTCGTCAGGATGAGATCCCGCCAGAGCGTCGCGGGATCGTGGTCCAGCACCAGTTCGATCGAAGCGGGATGAGTCACCCAGGAGCCGCGTTCCATTTCGGCGTCGAGCTGCCCCTCGGACCATCCGGCGTAGCCGGCAAAGATGCGGAGCTTCTGGTTCAAGGCATGTCCGCCCGCGATCTCCTGGAGTTCATCCATCGAATGTCCCACCGAGAGCTGGGACAACACCGACCCTTCGAGCATGAGCGGATTGGAATGGAGGAACGTGACCGTCGTGGGATCGACGGGACCGCCCTGGAAGAGGAGATCGGCCTTCACCCCATCGGGGAGTCCGGCTTCGATCACCTCGCGGACCTTGTGCGGGCCGGGCCTGTTCAACACGAGCCCGAAGGCCCCCTCCGGCGTGTGCTGGCAGATCAGGACGACGGTGCGGTGAAAGCACGAACCCTCAAGCCCCCCGCCATCGAGGAGCAGCATTCCGCGAAGTGATTTGCCGCGCGCCACCCCATGATGTTGAAACAGGACTGCGGCCGGGTGCAATGCCGCGTGACTCGCTTATGAGGCGACTTGCCCGGATGAACGTGCCGGAAGAAAAGGTGGAAAATTGGCCGGGCTTGGCCGGAGGCGGGAAGATGGTGCGCGATGCAGGTTTCGAACCTGCGACCCCTGCCGTGTGAAGGCAATGCTCTACCACTGAGCTAATCGCGCCCCGAAGGTGCTGATGAAAATGGGCTGCTTCCCGGTTTGAAGGCAAGCCCTTGTTGAGATCAGCCCGCCAGCACACGCACGACATCGCCCACGCGCACGGTCCCCGACCGGATGACCCGCGCCAGCACGCCCTGTTTCCGGGGCAGCATCAGCTCCCGCAGCCCTTGGCAGATGGCATCCATCTTGGCGCAGGGATCACGCGGCGCGGCGAACTCCAGCAGCGCGCTTCCCACTTCCACCTGCTGCCCGACCAACGCCACCAGCGCGATGCCTTCCGTTTCGATGTTCGACCGGACCAAACCCGGCGCGATGGCTCCCATTCCGAGGGCAGTGGCATGTTCCGCGATCTGCTCGCGTTCCATCAAGGTGACCTGCCGCTTGGTCGGCTGGCCATCACGGCCCTTGCGGTCGAAGTAGCGGGAATTGCCGGCGATGCCCTTCTGCTCCACGAGTTCAACGCTCTCGACCGACGTCAAAGGCCGCCCGCCTTCCTTCGGATGAAGATGGAGAGAAGCCACCCGGCCAGCGGGAATCATCGAACTCATCCCCGCTCTTTAGCGCGCGCGCCGCACACAAGCGAGCGCCGTTCATGTCCGTCACTTTGACTTCAACCAGTCTCGCCCCTAGCCTCGCGACGCATGAAGATTCTCCGGTTCAACGACCGCGGCTTTGCCGACCAAACCGCCGCGCTCAGTGCGGCCTCCAGCCTGTTTGATCCCGCCATCGAGGAGCGCGCCCGCGCCATCGTCCATGCCGTGAAGGAACGCGGAGACGCGGCGCTGCTTGAGTTCACCGCCAAGTTCGACGGAGCCCAACTGGCCGACGCCTCCAGGCTTCCAGTCTCTTCCGCCGAACTGCTCACCGCCTCCCTCAAGGCCGACGAATCCCTGCGGGCTGCGGTGGCCGAAGCGTCGAAGAACATTGCCGTCTTCGCCCGCAAGAGCCTCCGCAAAGCATGGTCCACAAAGAATAGCCACGGCGCTTCGGTCGGGGAGAAGTTCGATCCGTTTCAACGCGTAGGCATCTACATCCCCGGCGGCATGGCTCCGCTCGTCTCCACCGCGCTCATGACCATCACGCTGGCCAGGGTCGCGGGCTGTCCCGAGATCGTAGTCTGCACTCCGTGCGGCAAGGACGGCGGCATCAATCCCGCGCTCCTGTTCGCGATCAAGCAGGCCGGCGCCACCGAGATTTACCGCGTGGGCGGTTCCCAGGCCATCGCCGCCATGGCGCTCGGCACCGCGACGATCAAACCGGTGCAAAAAGTCTTCGGTCCGGGCAACGCCTACGTCGTCGCCGCCAAGCGCCTCCTCTTCGGCCATGTCGCGGTCGATCTGCTGCCCGGACCCAGCGAAGTCCTGGTGCTCGCCGACGATTCCGCCAAGCCCGCCAACATCGCCGCCGACCTTCTCGCGCAGGCTGAACACGGCTCCGGCCACGAACGCGTCTGGTTCCTCACGCCGTCGGCCAAACTCATCAAGGCCGTGGAGAAGGAAATCGCGAAACAGCTCCCGAAGCTTTCGCGGCGCGAGTTCATCGAGCGGGCGCTCAAGAACAACGGCTGGCTCATCCAGACGGAATCGTTGGATGCCGCCATCGACCTCGCCAACCGCCTCGCGCCGGAGCATTGCGAAGTGATGACGAAGCAGGCGCGGAAGGTTTCCGAACGCATCCTCACGGCCGGCGCGATCTTCCTCGGCAACGATTCGCCAACCGTCCTGGGCGACTACGTGGCGGGGCCCAGCCACACGCTCCCGACCGGCGGTGCCGGACGCAGCTTCGCCGGCCTGACCGTCGACCAATTCCAGCGCCGCACCAGCGTGGTCGAATACACCAAACCCGCGCTCAGGAAGGCATTGAAGGCGGTGAAGAAGTTCGCCGAACTCGAAGGCCTCGACGCCCACGGACGCTCGGCGGAAGTGCGGAAATAGACCGGCGAGCGGGCAAACGCATGCCCAATAGCCACTATTGCCGGCCCGATTTCGAACAGTATTCTTTAACTATGAATCTTGCCGCCCTTAAACGCGCATCCGCAGGCTTGCTCCCTGAGCAACGACGGGAACTGGCGTCTTTTTTGGCGGAGCTTCCGACCGATGCTCTTTCCGAAGACCCCACGGTCTACGGACAAACTTGGATCGTCGCTGATCGCGACCACCTTGCCGGGGCGCCCCGAGTTTCCGGCACGCGAATCCCGGTGGCTTTGATCCTCGAATCTCTTGCGGCCGGAATGTCGTTGGAAGAGATCGTCGACGCTTATCCCAGCCTGAGCTTTGGGTCGGTCAAGGGTGTGCTGGCGCAGCTCGGTCGAGAACTTCAGCCCATCGTCGCTTGAGAATTCTCATCGACGAAAACCTGCCCTGGAAACTCGTCGAGGCTCTCCGAGAAACAGGCCATGCCTGCGAATCGATCCATACCCTGAAACTTCAAGGACTCGACAACGGAAGGCTGTTTTCCTTCGCGATCCAGAACTTCGACCTGTGTCTGACCCGTGATTTTGGTTTCGCCAACAACGCCGCCCAAGCCGCCGTCCCGACGGGTTTCAAACTCGTCCGCGTGAACCTTCCGCAGCAACGACAAGAACTGTTCGTCGCAGAGTTCATGATTCATTTTCGTCGCACGGATTGGTCCACGGTCCGAAACGGATCTGACTGGCCCTGTTGATTGATTTCCGACCCATGCCCAAAACGTCCAAACTCATCCGCCCGCTCGTCCACTCGCTCCACGCTTACGTTCCGGGCGAGCAGCCGAAGGTGAAGGGGTTGATCAAGCTCAACACCAACGAGAATCCCTATCCGCCGTCGCCCAAGGTGCTCAGGGCGACCAAAGCCGCCGTCGATAGTCGGCTGCGGTTGTATCCCAATCCGACGGCGCAGGCGCTCCGCGAAAAGTTGGCCAAGCTCCATGGCTGTGCGCCCGAGAACATCATCATCGGCAACGGCTCGGATGAAGTGCTGGCGCTCGCGACGAGAACGTTTGTCGAGCAGGCGACGGCCAAGCGCAGCTCGAAGTCGACCATCCAATACTTCTGGCCGAGCTATTCTCTTTACCCGGTGTTGGCGGACATCCACGGCGCGGCCAAGAACGTCGTGCCGTTGAATCCCGATTTCAGCCTGCCTTCCGTCGCCGAGTTGAAGCGCGGCAAACAATGGGACTTCAACGCCGCGCTCACCTTCGTCACGACGCCTAATGCCCCGAGCGGCAGAGGCTATCCCACGGGCGAGCTGGATACGCTCTGCGCCGCGATGGAGGGCGTGGTGATCCTCGACGAAGCCTACGTGGATTTCGCCGACGAGAGCGCCGCCGCGCTCGCGCTCAAGCATCCACACGTCATCGTTTCGCGGACCTTCTCCAAGGCCTACAGCCTGTGTTTCCAACGTGTCGGCTACTTCATCGCCCACGCCGATCTCGTCGCGGCGCTCGACAAGGTCCGCGACAGCTACAACGTGAATGGCCTCGGCCAGATCGCTGCGGCCGCGACGCTGGATGACCTGCCTTACTACCAGGAAAATTTCCGGCGCGTGATCGCCTCACGGACCAAGGTGACAAGCGAGCTGACCGCGCTTGGCTTCATCGTGTTGCCGAGCCAGACCAACTTCATCCTCGCCCGTCCGCCCCAGTTCCCGGCGCAGGAATGGCTCCAGAAACTGCGGGACCAGAAGATCATTGTCCGCTGGTTCAGCGCGCCCGAGGTGCGGGACTACCTGCGCATCACCATCGGCAACGAAACTGAGATGGCGGCCCTGATCCGCGTGGTGAAGAGGCTCCTGAAGGGCTGACGGACTTGGGCACACGCCGGGCGTCCGGCCGTCTCCGGCCAACTTGATTGTCCAACGGCTTGCGGCCCCTGGGCACGGGCCGTTTACTGGTCGGACAATGTCGTCGCCCGAGTTCGTCCATCTGCACCTGCACACCGAGTTTTCCCTGCTCGATGGGGCCTGCCGCCTTGACCGGCTCATGGACCGTGCGGCCGAGCTCAAGATGCCCGCGATGGCCATCACCGACCACGGCGCTATGTTCGGTGCGATCGAGTTCTACAAGGCGGCCCACGAGAAGGGGATCAAGCCCATCATCGGCTGTGAATGCTACGTCGCGCCGGCCAGCCGCAAGGACCGCAAGGCCGTCCAGAACGCGTCGGGCCGCGAACTTTACCAGCACCTCGGCCTGCTGGCGGCGGATGAACAGGGCTACAAGAACCTCATCAAACTCGTCACCCGCGCGCACCTCGACGGCTACTACTACAAGCCGCGCATCGACAAGGAGCTGCTGGCCCAGCACGCGGGCGGACTCATCGCCATGTCGGGCTGTCTCGCCAGCGAAGTCCCGGCGCTCCTGATGCAGGACCAGGTGCAGAAGGCGCGCGAGGCGGTGGATTGGTTCAAGCAGGTCTTCGGAGCCGACCGCTATTATCTCGAACTCCAGAACCACGGCATTCCCGAGCAGGCCAAGGTGAACCGCCACCTGCTGGAGTTCGCCAAGGAGTTCGGCCTGAAAACGATCGCCACGAACGACGTCCACTACGTCGAGAAAGGCCATTCGTTCGCGCACGATTGCCTCGTCTGTCTCGGCACGCAGACGACGATCAACGACCCGAAGCGGATGCAGTATCAGCGCGAGCAGTTCTACCTGCGCTCGGCGGAGGAGATGGCGGCGCTGTTCAGCGAAGTGCCGGAAGCCTGCCGCAACACGCTGGAGGTGGCGGAGAAGGTCGACCTCAAGATCAAGTTCGGAGAGCTGCACTACCCCGTCTTCAATCCGCCGGAACTCTTCACCCGCGAAGGCTACCTCCGCCACATGCTGGCCGAAGGGCTCGACCGCCGCTACACGCTCAAGGCGAAGGCGGTCGGCCAGGAGTTCGTCATCGAAGGCATCGACGACCCGACGCGGCTGCCGACCTACAAGGTAGGACAGGCTTCCAGCCTGTCCCAAGGGTCTGCGGATGGAACGGAAGCGTCCCTTGGCAGGCAAGATGCCCGCCCTACCTTGGACGACCCCGCGGTCGCCGCCGCGATCCAGACCGTCATCGACCGGCTCCAGCTTGAACTCGGCGTCATCGAGAAGACCGGGTTCATCTCCTACTTCCTCATCGTGGCCGACTTCATCCGCGCCGGCCGCGAGATGGGCGTGGCGTGCGTGGCGCGTGGTTCCGCCGCAGGGTCCATCGTCACCTACCTGCTCGACATCGCGAACGTCGACCCGATCCGCTACGGCCTGCTCTTCGAGCGCTTCCTCAATCCCGAGCGCGTCAACCCGCCCGACATCGACATCGACTTCGCCGACGACCGCCGGGCCGACGTCATCGAATACGTCCGCCAGAAATACGGCCGCGACTGCGTGGCCCAGATCATCACCTTCGGCACGCTCGGCGCGAAGTCCGTCGTCCGCGACGTGGCCCGCGCCATGGGCCGCAGCTACGGCGACGGCGACCGCCTGGCCAAGATGATCCCCAACGAGCTGAAGATGACGCTGGAGAAGGCGCTCAAGGTCAGCGCGGAGTTCAAGATCGCCTACGAAACAGAAGAAGCCACGAAGGAAGTCATCGACGTCGCGCTGGTGCTGGAGGATCTGACGCGTAATTCCTCCGTCCACGCCGCTGGCGTGGTCATCGGGCCGGAGCCGCTGGAGAACCTGCTACCGCTGAAGATGGACGAGGACGGCACCATCGTGACGCAGTATGCGATGAACCCGGTGGGCGATCTCGGCCTGCTGAAGATGGACTTCCTCGGGCTCAAGACGCTGACCGTCATCCGCAACACCTGCGAGATGGTGAAGCGCACGCAAGGGATCGAGATCGACATCGACCGCATCCCGCTCGACGACGCCAAGAGCTACGGCCTGTTGAACAAGGGCATGACCGTCGGCGTGTTCCAGTTGGAATCCGGCGGCATGAGGGATCTTTGCCGCAAGTTCGAGATCGCCTCCGTCGAGCACATCACCGCGCTCGTCTCTCTCTACCGGCCGGGACCGATGGACCTGATCCCCGACTTCATCGAGCGCCGCCACGGCCGCGCCGAGGTCGAGTATGTCCATCCGCTGCTCGAACCCATTTCCAAGGAGACCTACGGCGTCCTGATCTACCAGGAGCAGGTGATGCAGGCCGCGCAGATCCTGGCCGGCTTCACCCTCGGCGGCGCCGATCTGCTGCGCCGCGCGATGGGCAAGAAGAAGCTCGAGGAGATGACGAAGATGCGGGACATCTTCGTGAAGGGTGCGGCCAAGACGAACAACATCGACGCAGGGACGTCCAACCGCGTCTTCGACGTGCTGGAGAAGTTCGCCGGCTACGGCTTCAATAAATCCCACGCCGCCGCCTACGCCATCGTCGCCTACCAGACGGCGTATCTGAAGGCCAACTACCCGGTGGAGTTCCTCGCCGCGATGTTGACGAACGACCTGGGCGACACGGCCAAGGTAGCCATTCTGATCGATGAATCCCGGCAGTTCGGCATCAAGGTCCTCCCGCCTGACGTCAACGAGTCGGACGTCTTCTTCGGACCCGCAAAACGTAGCCGACGAGCCAACGAGGAGGCCGCGGCCGCACCGGCTGGTGGCATCGGCGCCCTCGCCGGTGCTGGTCCTGCGGACGCCCCCGCCCGCAGTTCTTCTTCGGCCGAAGCCGCTTCAACGTCGGACACAGGCGAGGGCGCCTGTGCCACTGCCGAATATCCCCCCATCCGTTTCGGCATGGCCGCGATCAAGGGCGTGGGCGAAGCCGCCGTGCGCCAGATGATCGAGACCCGCGAGAAGGGCGGCCCCTTCACCTCGCTGCTCGACCTCTGCGAACGCGTGGACAGCCGCACGGTCAACCGCAAGATGCTCGAAGCCCTCGTGAAGAGCGGCGCCTGCGACTGCTTTGGCCTCACCCGCGCCACGCTCTGGTCGCAGATCGACAAGGCCATCGCCCGCGCCGCCAGCTCCTCCCAGGACCGTTCACGGGGACAAAGCTCGCTCTTCGACATGTTGGCCGATGCGGAACCGGCGAAGGAGACCAAGGAAGCCGTCGTCCAACTTTCCGAATGGCCCTTGGCCGAGAAGCTCGCGGGAGAGAAAGAGTTGCTCGGCTTCTACGTCACCGGCCATCCGCTCGATCCATTGCGGGAGCTGCTCGAACGCTACGCCACCCACACCTCCGTCACCGCCGCCACGCTGGAAAGCCGCAGCACGGTCCGCGTCGGCGCGATGGTCTCGGCCGTTCAGCAGGGTTACTCCAAGAAGTCGGGCAAACCCTACGCCATGGTCACGATGGAGGATCTGCACGGCAACATGCAGATGCTGCTGATGAACGAGAACTACGAGCGCTTCCGCGACCTCGTCGTCGTCGGCAACGCCATCATGGTCCTCGGCGAGGTCAACAACTCCGAGGACAAGGCCAAGATCTTCCCCACCGAGATCTTCCCGCTGGAAGACGCGGTGAAGAAGTTCACCAAACAGGTTCACGTCCGCATCCGCCTCGACTGCTTCCAAGATGGGCAGTTCGAGCAGGCGCTCGCCGTGGCCCAAGCCCATCCGGGTCGTGTTCAGCTCTACCTTAACCTGAAGCGGCCCGGAAGTGATTGGCTCCACATCCTGACCAACGACCGATTCTGGGTTACGCCGTCCAGCGCCCTGCGCGACGCCTTCCGCGATCTCTTCGGGGAAGAGAGCTGGCATGTGAGCGTCGACAACAAGCTTCCTGAGCGACAGCGCAAGCCGTGGGAGAACCGCGGCCCCGCCAACGGCGGTGGGAATGACGAATGACTAAGGCCAAATGAGGAACCGCTGGGGCAGACTGAAAGTTTCAAGGCAATGGGTGATTGTCGTTGCGACCGTTTCCATTGCGCTAGCCCTGACATTCGGATGGTTCCTTAAGGCCCCGGTGACGATTAAGATCCTGGACCTAAAACAGGAGTCTCTCGTCGGCTTTCAAATCTACCACACTGGTGGCTCAACCGCCTTCGAACCCGCGTCCAAAATGGAACTGCATTGGGTGGGGACATTCGAGTTGCGGAACAATTCATCGAAAGAAATCGAATTCACATCCTACGGTTTGCCTCATCAGATACCCAGATTTGAATGTCTTCGCTGGGAGAACGGACGATGGGTTCGCGACCAGGGCTTGACCGCGCTTATAGTGGCGGGAGGCGGCGGATTCAGCGACGTAAGCTTGCAACCCGGACGCTCAATCCGCTTCAAAGCCACTCTCTATGACCGGCAAAAGCCGACCATTCTTGCGCTGTTGATCCGGACAACGCCGCCCGAGTCAAAACTCTACGAACTTCTCCCAACTTCGGTGCTTGATCGGTTGCCTTGGCTTAAGGGGTGGCTCCAAGTGGAGACTGAGGTAATCCCAAATAGTGCGAAAGAGATGCCACCAGCATCAGCGCTCAAGCCCAACATCAACGAATGAGAATGGCATCCCCCCAGGCTGTTCCGTTGCTTGAGCCGCAGTTCACTCGGCGACGCTTTTGTGACGAAAGACAAATCCGAGCGGGCCTCCATCAAAGCCGCGGAGAGGCGGCAGACTGTAGCCCACGGCGTGAGCCGTGGGTTGCCATTTCGCCGCTGAAAAGCCCCGGATGGGGCGGCAGAGTCGATGGGATACATCTCGCCGGCTCCGTTCTTTCGCCCTTGTTCCGCACCCAACCCACGGCTCACGCCGTGGGCTACTTTCTTGCGGTGCTCCGCACCTTTCGCCGGTTCGAGCTTGTGACTTTGACTTCTTCCTTCGTTCTTTGGCCTTCTGTTCTCGGGCTTCAGGCATGACCTCCTCCCAGCTCATCCCCGTCCTGCTGACGCCGTTGATCGCGTGGCGGGTTTACCGGCGCTTCCGCAAGAACGTCGGCCGCCAGCCGTATCGGCCGGTGCGTCTGGCGGCCTACGGGTCGATGTTCCTCGCCACGGTCGCGCTCATCGGCGCGGTGTCGTTCGGCCAGCCGAAGTCGCTGCTGGGTCTGGCGGCGGGCGTGGTCCTCGGCGCGGCGTTGGGATTCCTCGGGCTCCGGCTGACCGTCTTTGAGCGAACGGTCTCCGGTTCCTTCTACACGCCGAACACCCTGCTCGGCGGCGGCATCTCCGTGCTCTTCGTCGGCCGGCTTCTCTACCGTTTCATCATTCTGAACCAAGTTACGGACCGTCCCCAGTGGTCGCCGCAGAACCTCGTGGCGAGCCCGCTGACCCTCGCGCTCTTCGGCCTGACCGCCGGCTACTACATCGTCTTTTCCATCGGCGTAATGTGGACGATGCGGCGGATCAAATCGCCCACGGCCATCCAGCCCGTGGCGTCCGCCGACTCCAGGCGGGAGACCAATCCCTGATTCTCCCAACACGCAGAACGCAGCAAGGGCGTGACCGTTGCCGCAACGGCCAGCCTCCATGCCCAAGAACCAATTCCATAGCGGCAACGAAGGCATGTCTTAAAGCCGTCC
>JAYTUE010000232.1:0-15765 GCA_043744715.1 Verrucomicrobiota bacterium
GGCGAAGGCTCCCGCCGAGCCATCGTAGGCCGCGCGTCCTCGCGCGGCCAGTAGGTGCTCCTGCACGAGGGGCGCGACGCAACACCCACTCGCCGGGCGGGGACGCCCGGTCTATGGCTGAGGTAGGGCGAAGGCTCCCGCCGAGCCGCCGCTGGGTTTCCGATCAATGGTTCAGCTCCAGCGGCAACTCCTCCCGTGTTCCAGTTCTCCACGGACTTCCCGCGAGCTACCGGCTTGGTATTCGCACGCTTCGAGGCGGCTCGGCGGGAGCCTTCGCCCTACCAGCCTTCGTGCCCTTCGTAGATGAACCGTTCCGCCCAATCCGGGGTTGCCCTGAGCGGGTGCTTCAACCAACTTCCGCCCGATCTTTATGCGCCTCATAGGAACCATTTGCTCGACTGTCGCCGCCCTGACGCTGGGCTGCGCCACCGCCGTCCTGGCCCAGGGCGACAAGCCCGTGGTCGGGCTCGCGGCGACCTATTCCGCCGCCGGAATCAAGGACGCCACCATGGTTCCGAACGCCTGGCTGTTCGTCCCCCAGGGCGGCACGCCGAGTCCGTTCCTCACGCCGGGCAAGTTCGACGCCGTGTTCGAGGGCTACATCAGCATCGATCTCCGCGGCGAATACGCCTTCCAGGCCCAGCTCAACGGCGCGCTCAAGGTCGAGGTCAACGGCGAGACCGTGCTCGACGTGAAGGGCAACGGCGGCCAGTCGGAGCTCGGCAAGTTCATCCGCCTGAACAAGGGCACCAACGTCCTCAAGGCCACCTACATGCCGGCCGATGCCGGCGACGCTATGGTCCGGCTCAACTGGCAGGAGAAGGGCAAGTTCACCATGCCCATTCCGCCCACGCAGCTTTCGCACACGGTCACGCCGGCGTTGAAGGATTCCGACAGGCTCCACCTCGGCCGTGAACTGGTGACGGAGCATCATTGCCTCGCGTGCCATACCGGTCCCAAGGACGGCATGCCCGAGTTGAAGATGGACGCGCCTTCCTTCGAGGGCATCGGTGCGCGTCGGCAGGGTGACTGGCTGGCCAAGTGGATCGCCGATCCGAAGAGCCTGCGGCCGAATTCGCACATGCCCGCACTGCTCGCGCCGGAAAAGGCCAAGGACGACTCCGAAGCCATCGCCGCCTATCTCGTTTCGCTCTCCTCCACCAAGGCCACCGCGCCCAAGGCCGGTGCCGTCGACCAGATCGAGCTGGGCAAGAAGATCTACGAAGGCCTGCACTGCTCCGCCTGCCACATCCAGGAAGCGCCCAAGCCCGGCGACGAAACACGCATCACGCTCACGCACGTGGCGCAGAAATTCAGCGACGAGTCGCTCGTGGCCTTCCTCAAGCAGCCCAACGAACACTACCAGTGGATCCGCATGCCGCAGTTCAAGTGGACGAACAACGAGCCCGCGCTCCTCTCGGCCTACCTGATCTCCACCTCCGAGAAGTCCGAGGCCAAGGCCGTCTCCGCCGAAGCCGCCGTCATCGCCCGCGGTAAGTCGCTCGTGCAAAGCGTCGGCTGCATCAACTGCCACGCGTTGAAGGAGGAGAACAAATTCTCCACCAGGGCGCTGGCCGATCTCAAGACCGCCGACTTCGACAAGGGCTGCATCTCCGGGAAGGCGACCGGCAAGGCGCCGTTCTTCGCCTTCTCGGCCGGACAACGCGACGCTCTCAAGGCCTTCGCCGCAACGGATCGCAGCTCGCTTACGCGCCATGTCCCGGCGGAGTTCGCCGAACGGCAGATCCGGTCGCTCAACTGCACGAGCTGCCATGGAAACTACGAAGGCTTCCCGGCGCTCACGTGGTTCGGCGAGAAGCTGAAGCCCGACTGGGCCGCCAAGTTCATTGCCGGCGAGATCCCGACCAAACCGCGTCCGTGGATCGAGTCGCAGATGCCCGGATTCAAGGCCCGCGCCAAGCATTTCGCCGAAGGCCTCGCCCATCGGCACGGCGTGACCGCCGTGGCCAAGGCCGACGCCCCGGCCGATGCCGCCGCAGCCGAGGTCGGCCACAAGCTGGCCGGACCGATCGGGGGATTCTCCTGCAGCGCGTGCCACAGCATCGGCGCCTACCACGCCGAAGCCTTCGAGGCTCCGGGCATCAATTTCGCCCAGGTCAACGCCCGTCTGCGCGAGGACTATTTCGTGCGGTGGCTGCAGAACCCGACCTACGTGGACCAGACCTCGAAGATGCCCGTCTACTTCGACGACGAGAGCAAGAGCATGCTGGGCGACATTCTCGGCGGCAGCGCGCTCAAGCAGATTGACACCTTCTGGCAATACATGAAGGCCGGAGACAAGACGCCTCCCCCGAAGACGGAGTAGTCCTCGACTGCCTCACCAAGGCCGCGCGATGAGCGCGGCCTTTTATGTTTCACCGGAGCGCGGAGCATCGCTCCGCAAGCTTGGGTTGGCGGGCAACTGGGAGAGCGCGGCGAATGGTCCGGCGATTCGGGCGGAGCGATGTTCTGCGCTCCGTTTCACATCGGGATTGCCCGGCGTCGTCCCAGACGGTTCCATCCACGACAGCACCCCATGAAAAAGAACGCCCTTCTCGCATTCGTTGCGGCGGTTGCCGCCGGCATCACCGCCTGCTCCACCATGTCTGAAGCGCCGCAATGGACCGTGCTCTTCAACGGCCAGACCCCCACCGAACTTCGCGGCTACAAGCAGCCCGCCTTTCCCGCCGACCGCTGGGTCATCGAGGGCGACGCGCTCAAGACCGTGCCCGGCCGGGCCGTCGACCTCGTCACGGTCCAGCAGTATGAGAACTTCGAGCTGGAGCTGGAGTGGAAGGTCGCGCCGGGCGGGAACAGCGGCGTGATGTATCGCGTGGCCGAGACGGACGGCCCGCCGTGGTCCACGGGCCCGGAATACCAGCTCCTCGACGACAGCCGCCATCCCGACGGCAAGAACCCGTTGACGTCGGCCGGGGCGCTCTACGGCCACCTTGCTCCATTGGCGAAAAAGGTTCTCCAACCGGTTGGCAGCTGGAACACGAGCCGCGTCGTCTTCAAGGACAACCACGTCGAGCACTGGATGAACGGCGTGAAGGTCGTGGACTACACCTGGGGCAGCCCCGAGATCGCGGCGCTGACGGCGAAGAGCAAGTTCGCGGCGATGCCCGGTTTCATGAAGGGGAAGACGGGCTACGTCTGTTTCCAGCACCACGGCGAGGAGGCCTGGTTCCGGAGCATCCGGATACGGAGACTTTGAGACTTGGGCTCCGCCTCCAACGCAGGATCAGCGAGCAGGCGCGATGAACTCCAGCAGATCGACGGCTTCCTGGGCGGTGAGGGATTGAAGCAGGCCTTCCGGCATCAATGATCCGGGCAAGGTTGTCTCGCGACGGATGGACGACGCCGGGAACACGGACAGCGCCCCGTCACCCGACCGGCAGCGCAACTCAGAACGCGAGCGACAGTCCGACATAATAGTTGCGGCCGTAGGCCGGGTCGATGCCGTCGCCGCGGATGCGTGCGTAGTAGTCCTCGCCGAACAGGTTGTTGATGCCGGCCATCAGGCTGATCTTGTCCCGGTAGATCTTCACCTCGGCCGTGAGGTCCCAGACCATGTAGGCGGGGATGACGTAGCTCGCGGAATTCGCGTCGTCGCCGTAGTGCGAATCGACGAACGTCCCCTGCAACGAAACCTTGGCGCGATTTCCCCAGCGGCCCGTCACACCGGCCCGCAGGACGTGGCCGGGCGCATACTGCGGCACGTTGCCAGCGCGCGGACCGGCGACGAACTCGGCGTCCAGCAGCATGGCGTTCGCATGCAGGCCCAACTGGAAGTCCCCGGGCTCGCCGGATCCACCCCGGAGCGCATCGACGAATCCCAGCAGCTCCAGCTCCGCCGCCGCTTCCCAGCCACGATGGATCGCCCGGCCGACGTTCATCACGGTGTTGCCGACCGTTCCGATCTGGTTGTTGAAATCCAACCAGAAGAGGCTCGTGTCGAACGTGGCGTATGGCAGCGGATGTCCGCGCAGGCCGATCTCGTATTGCCAGCTCCGGCCTTCCTGGAGGTCGGCGTTGATGACGGCGGTTCCGCCGGTCGGAACGGCCTCGGTGAAGATGTTCGGCCGATAGGCCTGCGAGGCGTTGGCATACGCCGAGACACCGTGGTTGATCTCGTATTCCAATCCGAGGCCTACGAGCGGCACGAATCCCGTCTGGCTCTTGTCGCCCAGCGGCGTGGCGGCGGCGGCCTTGTCGAGGTTGAGCGACTCCTTCGCCGTCTGATGAAAGCTTTCCAGGCGGAATCCGGGAGTGATCGAGAGCCGCCCGACGACGAAACGGTTCTCGATGAACACCGGCGCGTAGATGACCGAGCGGTCGCTCCGGCTGCGGACCTGCCCGTCCTCGGCGTCCGCCGTGGCGCCGCGTTTGTCGATGCGGGGCGAGGCCGTGTGGTAGAGCTGCACGCCGGCGGCCAGAGTCTGGGTCTGGCCTCCGAGGTCGTAGTCGTGGCGCAGCCGCGCCTCGAAACCCTCGGTGTAGAATTCCTGCAGCTCGATCGTGTTGCTGCCGGCCGC
This sequence comes from Verrucomicrobiota bacterium, assembly GCA_043744715.1. Classification (GTDB taxonomy): domain Bacteria; phylum Verrucomicrobiota; class Verrucomicrobiia; order Limisphaerales; family CANJSG01; genus CANJSG01. Next base: position 4,539 of record JAYTUE010000232.1, read on the forward strand.
CGCACCCGTCGGCAGCGTGCCGAAGCCGCCGCCGCGCTGGCGTTTGCTGAAGCGCGAGTAGTATCCGCCCCAGGCCGTCACGGTCATCTGCGTGCCTTCCGAAAAATCCTTCTCCCACGCGAGCGACGCGTTGTAGCGCTCCAGCCGGAAGCGGTCGACGAAGCGCGAGGCGGCCTCGCGGTCCACTTCGTAGTTCACCGTGTTCGCGCCCGTCGCGAAGGTCAGGCCGCCGGGTTCGCCGTGTTCCTCCCCATAGCCGTCGAACGTGAAGATCCACCGGCTGTCCGTCTTGGCGTCGAGCACGAAGCGGGCGCTGCCGGTGTTCAGGTCCACGTCGCTGTTGGCCGTGCGGAAGCCGTCGGTCTGGCGGTGGTTGAAGTAGGCGTAGTAGCCGAGGCGCCCCACGGTCCCGTCGACGGAGTTGAAGGTGGAGTAGAGGCTGTCGCTCCCGAGCACATGCTGCGAGTGGGCCGCGAACTCGCGGTCCAGCGAAGGACGATGGGTCACGAAGTTGATCGCGCCGCCCGGCTGTGGCCCATACATCAGCGAACCGCCGCCACGGATGAACTCCAACCGGTCCACCGTGTCCAGCGGGGGAGTGTAGTAGGCCTCCGGGTAGCCGAACTGGTCGGCGTGGATGGGGATTCCGTCCTTCAGCACCTGGGTGAACTGCGCCCTATGCGGGTTCAGGCCACGGTAGCCAATGCTCACGAGCGGACTGGTCTCCTCGCTCAGCAATAGTCCGGGCGTCTTGGACAGGGCCTGCCGGTAGTTGTTGTTGCTGATGCGCGGCAGGTCGTCCAAGTCGATGACCGACGTTTTCTTTCCGGAGTAGACCTTGGTTCCGTCCACCGCCGGGAGAAACGTCGGCTGGACGAGGGAATCTCCTTCCGCCTCGGCGGAGATCACCATCGTGGGAAGGAGGACCGGGGAATTGGTCTCGGCGGCCAGGCCCTGCGAGGCCAACCCGTGGGCCATGATCAATGCGGTCAAACCGTGCGTGGAACGAACTCGGATATTCATGTGCATAACGTCTCTGCGACTCCCTCCTGGCTCGGCTGCGGGCTCGTGATGTCCGCGCAATCACCGGCGAATCGGGAGCGAGACGTTGCCCCACCCGGAAGACACGCGCTCCCGGCCAGTTGCGGAAAATCATCGGCGGATTGCATGGCCCCACAACGCCGTCCGAAGGCGCCTAGGAAATTTCCTCCCGCGTTTGCAGACCCTGACGGATCGCTAAGCCGGCATCTGCAAACCGATCTTCGTCGCGACCTGCATGACGTCCTTATCCCCGCGGCCGGAGAGGTTCACGATGATGAGGGCGTCCTTGGACATCGTGGGCGCGACCTTGATGGCTTCGGCCACGGCGTGGCTGCTTTCCAATGCGGGGATGATCCCTTCGATCCGAGCGAGGCGCATGAAGGCGTCGAGCGCCTCGGGATCGGTGGCGTAGGTGTAGTGCACGCGGTTGTTGTCCTTGAGCCACGCGTGCTCCGGTCCGACCGCCGCGTAGTCCAAGCCGGCACTGACGCTGTGGGTGCCCTGGATCTGGCCGAACTCGTCCTGGAGGATGTAGCTGCGTGTTCCTTGGAGGACGCCAAGCGAGCCACCCTGGAACCTCGCGGCATGTTTCTCGGGGAAGATGCCTTCACCGCCGGCTTCGACGCCGGTCATTTTCACCGAGGCGTCGTTGAGGAACGGATAGAAAAGCCCGATGGCATTCGAGCCGCCGCCGACGCAGGCGAGGAGCAGGTCGGGCAGGCGCTCTTCCATCTCGAGGATCTGGCGCCGCGCTTCGTCGCCGATGATGCGGTGGAAGTTGCGGACCATGACCGGATACGGGTGCGCGCCGTAGGCGGTGCCGAGGATGTAGTGGGTGCTGCGGACGTTCGTGACCCAGTCGCGCATGGCTTCGTTGACGGCTTCCTTGAGCGTCTGCTGGCCGGCCTTCACCGGCACGACCTCCGCGCCCAGCATCTTCATGCGATAGACGTTCAGCTCCTGCCGGACGCAATCGACCGCGCCCATGTAGATGACGCATTTCATCCCGAACATTGCCGCAACCGTGGCGGTGGCGACGCCATGCTGGCCCGCGCCGGTCTCGGCGATGATGCGGGTCTTGCCCATTCGTTTCGCGAGGAGGATCTGGCCCATCGCGTTGTTGATCTTGTGGGCACCGGTGTGGAGCAGGTCCTCGCGCTTGAGGTAGATCTTCGCGCCGCCGAGTTCCTTGGTCAGGCGTTCGGCGAAGTAGAGGGGCGTGGGACGACCGACGAATTCGCGCAGGTAGTAGCTGAGTTCCTGCTGGAAGGCGGGATCGGCCTGGGCACGGAAGTATTCGGCCTCCAGCTCCTGCAACGGGTGCATGAGCGTCTCGGGCACGTAACGTCCGCCGAAGGGCCCGTAATGGCCGTTCGCATCGGGCATCGCCGGAGTGGCAAACGCGGTCATCGTCTCGTTCATACGCTGGACGGTAGCGCGGCTGGGGCGAAAACGGAAAGGGCGCGAATGGCGAAATCAGAAGGGCAAAGTTCGGACCAGCCCCGGGCGTGAGCCTGTAACGGAAAAGCGGACAGGGATGGGTTGTGGTGCTCCGCAGCCCTAATCGCGAGCGAAGTGAGGCGAACGGAGTGAGCGTATCGGTCGCAGTCCGGGCGATGCTCGATGCGCTCGCACAGGCTCTGCCTGCAAACAGGGACAGCTCGGCAGAGCCGTCTCCACCAAAATTATTACGCCATCGCTCGCGCGATGCTGTTCCACCAGGCGTCGTGCAGGTCGGCGATCTTGGACGAGAGCGTGGTCGCACCGGCCTTGATGGTCAGCGACGCGCCGCCGACGGTGCCGATCTTGGCGGCGGGAACGCCGGCCGACTTCGCCTTGGCCAGCACCGCGTCCATGTTGGCCGGAGCCACGGAAAGCACGATGCGGTTCTGGGTTTCGCCGAAAAGCAGTGCGTCGAGGCGTGTGCCGGTGACGGCGGGGAGTTCCACCGATGCGCCGAGGAACTGGAACGTCTCCCGTGCGATCTGGTTGCTGAAGCAGCTCTCGGCCAGCGCGACGGACAGGCCGCCATCGCTGCAATCGTGCGCGCTCTTGACCAAGCCGCTGCGGATCAGGGCGAGGGTGGTGTCGTGCAACTTCTTGGCGACGGCGAGATCGACGCGCGGGGGCAATCCCGTCTTTTGGCCGTGGATGGTCTTGAGGTAGGTGCTGCCGCCGAGGCCCTGGAGCGGATCGGCGGTGTCCACCGGAGTGCCGAGGAGGATGATGGCGTCGCCCTCGTCCTTGAACCACTGCGTCGTGATGTGCTTCGGGTCGTCGATGATGCCGACGACGGCCACGGTGGGCGTCGGATCGATGGCGCCGAGGGCACCGCGCTGGTTGTAGAGCGAGACGTTGCCGCCGGTGACGGGCGCGTCGAACGCGCGGCAACCTTCGGCCATGCCGCGGACGGACTCCTTCAACTGCCAGAAGATCTCGGGATAGTGCGGGTTGCCGAAGTTGAGGTTGTCGGTCGAGCCCACGGGCACCGCGCCCGTGCAGGCGAGGTTGCGGCAGGCTTCGGTGATGGCCGCTTTACCGCCTTCATACGGGTCGAGGTAAACGTAGCCGCCGTTGCAGTCCACGGTGAAGGCCACGAACTTGTCGGGGATGACCGCAGTGGTAGGGCTGGTGGCACAGGCGCCCTCGCCTGTGCTGGTTGCTGCAGAACCAACAGGCGGGGGCGCCTGTTGGACTACACCGGCGGGGGCGCCGGAGCCACTAGCGGAGCCACTGCCCTTAGCCGCTTGCTGCGCGGCATATTCGGCCTTCGTGATGGGCAACGAATCTCCCTTGATCCGGATGACCGCCGCATCGCTGCCGGGGCAGACGATGGAGCCGTCGCGGACCATGTGGTCGTATTGGCGGTAAACCCAGTTCTTCGACGCGATGGAATGGTTCGCGAGCAGTTTGAGCAGATCGCCGGCGGCGTCCTTCGTGTCGGCGATGCCGTCGAGGCGGAAGGCGCGGACGCCGACCATGTAGGCGGCTTCCTTCGACTCGCGCTGATAGACGGGGGCTTCGTCGGCCAGCTTCGCGGCGGGCACATCGACCACGATGTTGCCGCCGTGACGGACGACCATGCGGCCGGTGTTCGTGACAATGCCGATCTCCGCCCAAGGCAGGTCCCATTTGTCGAAGATGCGCTTCACCGCCTCTTCCTGGCCCTTGTGGACGACGATCAACATGCGCTCCTGCGATTCGCTGAGCATGATCTCGTAGCTGGTCATGTCCGGCGCGCGCTGCGGCACCTTGTCCAACTCGATCTCGATGCCCGTGCCGGCGCGGGCGGCGGTTTCGCAGGTCGAGCAGGTCAAGCCGGCCGCGCCCATGTCCTGCATGCCGGCCACGCAACCGGTGGCGAGCAGTTCGAGGCAGGCTTCGCAGACGAGCTTCTCCATGAAGGGATCGCCTACCTGCACCGCGCCGCGCTGTCCTTCGGCGGATTCCTCGGTCAGATCCTGCGAGGCGAAGGCCGCGCCCGCGAGGCCGTCGCGGCCGGTGGCGGGCCCGACGTAGAAGACGGGATTGCCCACGCCCTTGGCCGCGCCGCGCGTGATCTGGTCATGGCGCAGCACGCCGAGCGCGAAGGCGTTGACCAGCGGGTTGCCCTCGTAGCTTTTGTCGAAATAGACCTCGCCGGCGATCGTGGGGATGCCGAAGCAGTTGCCGTAATGGGCGATGCCGGAAACGACGCCCGAGAAGAGGCGGCGGACTTCTGGATTGGAGAGTTCACCGAAGCGGAGCGAGTTCAGCGCGGCGACCGGCCGGGCGCCCATGGTGAAGATGTCGCGGATGATGCCGCCCACGCCCGTGGCCGCGCCCTGGAAGGGTTCGACGGCGCTGGGGTGGTTGTGCGACTCGATCTTGAAGGCAATGGCGATGCCGTCGCCCACGTCGATGATGCCGGCGTTCTCCTCGCCCGCGCCGACCAAGATGTTCGTGCCCTTGGTGGGGAAGGTCTTCAGCACCGGGCGGGTGTTCTTGTAGGAGCAGTGCTCCGACCACATGACCGAGAAGATGCCGAGCTCGGTGTAGGTGGGGGTGCGGCCGAGGACTTCGAGGACCTTCTGATACTCGTCGGGCGTCAGGTTGTGCTTGGCTACCAGTTCGGGCGTGATCGCGGGCTCGTTCATGTCGTGGCTTGGATCAACGCTCCGGAATGGCCGGAAACGTCGAAACACGGTCAGCTTGGAAGCTCCCCCGGCGCAACACAAGTGCGGCGGTCAACCGAGCCCGAGTTCCTCGGGGTCGAGCTTGCGTTGGATGGCGTGGGCCAGCTCGTCGGTGATCCCGCCGCGTTCACGGAGGGCGATCAGTTCCCGCCTCTGCGCGGCCATGGCTTCGCGTGCGCTCCCCATTTCCATTTCGGAGTTCGGGTTTAATCGTCGAGTGACCACCCCCTCGGCGACCTCTTTGGCGTCCTGTCCGGATCCACTCACCTCGCAAGTTTCCCGGTCATGGCCCGTGGAAGGCCGGAGGAAAGCTCCCGGCTCAATGGCCGGTGTGGAACGCCTCCGCCGTCGCGACCGCTCGCAGCATCGCCTTGGACTTGTTCACCGTTTCCTGGAACTCGGCCTCCGGCACGGAGTCGTTGACCCAGCCGCCGCCGGCCTGGACGTGGACTCTCCCGTCCTTCATCAGCGCGGTGCGGATGGTGATGCAGCAGTCGAGGTTGCCGTTGAAGGAGAAGTAGCCCACGCAGCCTCCATAGGGCCCGCGCTGCGTGCCCTCAAGCTGGGAGATGATCTGCATCGCGCGGATCTTGGGCGCACCGCTCAACGTGCCGGCCGGAAAGGTCGTCCGCATCAGGTCGTAGGGCGTGTGGCTCTTCGAGAGCGTCCCTTCCACCTGCGAGACGATGTGCATCACATGGCTGTATCGCTCGACGATCATCAGGTCCTTGACCTCGACGGTGCCGAAATCGCAGACGCGGCCGATGTCGTTCCGTGCAAGGTCGACGAGCATGACGTGTTCGGCGCGTTCCTTTGGGTCGGCCAGGAGTTCCTTTTCAAGCGCGAGATCCTCCTCGGTCGTCTTGCCGCGCGCACGGGTGCCGGCGATGGGTCGGATCTCGACGTGGTGGTCCTCGCAACGGACATGCAGCTCGGGCGACGCGCCGACGAGGGAGAAACCTTCGAGCTCCAGGAGGAACATGTAGGGCGAAGGATTGATCGTGCGGGCGGCGCGGTAGACCTCGAGCGGGCTGGCCTTGACAGGCGCGCTGAAGCGCTGCGAACCGACGACCTGGATGATGTCGCCGGCGGTTATGAACTTCTTCGCCGCCTCCACGTTCGCGAGGAACTGCTCCCTGGAAACATTGCTGGTGACCGGCAGGTCGGGCACGTGGCCGCCGAGGGGGACGAGCTGCGTTTCGAGCGGCTGCTCGAGCAGCGCGACGAGCCGTTCGATCTCGCCACCCGCGTCTTCGTAGGCTTCGACGAGGCTCTGTCCCGGCACGACGCTGGCGTTGACGATGATGGTCAAGGTCTGCGCGACGCGGTCGAAGACCAGCAGCTCGTCCGCGATCAGGAAATACATGGTGGGCGTGCCGAGGTCGTCCTTCTCCGGACGCGGCACCGTGGGCTCGACGTCATGGATGAACTCGTAGCCGATGAATCCGACCGCGCCGCCGGTGAAGCGCGGAAGCTGCGGCAGCGTCACGGGCCGGAAGCGCTTCATCACCGTCTCGACGACTTCCAGCCCGTCACGCACGCACTTGTCGCAAGGTTCCGAACCGGGCCGGGGAATGCCGAACTTCTCGGTGACCTTGCCGTTTTCGAGGACTTCGATCTTGGCTCCGGTCTGGCGGATGATGGCGCGGGGGTTGCACCCGACGAAGGAGTAGCGCCCGAGATGTTCACCGCCCTCGATGGACTCGAAGAGAAACGATTCGCCCTGTCCGCGGATCTTGGTGTAGGCGGAGAGCGGCGTCTCGAAGTCGGCGAGGAACGTCCGGCTGACGGGGATGAGGTTCCCCTGCGCGGCCAGCTTCGTGAACTCTTCGAGACTCGGATAGAACATGGTCGGGAGGAATTAGCGCAAAGGCGGCGGGAGGAACAGGGGCAATGTGGCCGTGGCCACGCCTTTCTGGCCCTTGTTGCCATGTCAGGAGCCGGGCATCTTCAGCTCCGAAGCATGCCGCCCACGCAATCCGCCATTCTCCGCGCCGCCGCGCTCGGCGTTCCGTTGACCACCGATCTTTTCACGGTGGCTGTCTCGACGCAGGAGGCGTTCTGGTTTCGGCGCACGGTCGGCGAGGGAACTTTTGAGACTCATCGCAAGTGGGTCTGCTCGACCTCGAAGTTCGGCATCGGCCAAGTCGAGGGCTCGAACCAGACGCCGCTCGGGCTGCATCGCATCGCGCAGAAGATCGGCGATGGACTGCCGGTGGGCACCGTCTTCAAGGCGCGCCAGCCGGTCGGGCACATGGAGGACGGATTCCCGGCTTCATCCATCACGACTCGGATTCTCTGGCTGGAAGGGCTGGAAGAGGGGTTCAACCGTGGCGGCAACGTGGACACCTTCCGCCGCTACATCTACATCCACGGCACGGGCGACCAGCCATCCCTCGGGCAGCCCGCATCCCATGGCTGCATTCATCTGGCCGATGCCGACCTGATCGAAGCCTGCGACCATCTCCCCGTGGGCACGCTGGTCTGGATCGGGCGCTGAACGCCATGCGCTGCCAGGGCGAGCCGCCGTCGGCCCGCCCTGGGTGGCAGCCCTCCCCGCCCGGCCAGTCGGTGTTCTTCCACGAAGGACACGAAGGCTCCCGCCGAGCCGGCTTGTTGTGGCATTCACCTGAAAATGGGGTAGCCCGGAGGGGAAGCCTGCTGGCGGGTCCAGCCTGAGTTCGTTGCCGCCGGAGCTGTCCGCTTTTCGATCCCTCAAGGCGGCTCGGCGGGAGCCTTCGCCCTACCTGGGCAAAGCACTTGGTTTCCCTTCTGCCTTTTCTGCGGTTGAACGACGTGGGCCGGGCGGCGACGCTCGGCCCACGTCGTTCATCTTGGCCGGATCAGGAGCTCCTCGACGATGGCGTGGGGCGGCAGGTTGATGGCGAAGAGCACGCAGGCGGCGACGTCCTCGGGTTTAAGCATCTTGGCCCGGGCTTCGGCCGGCGGGGGCGAGGGACGTTTGTCCAGCAGCGGGGTGTCGATGTCGCCCGGCAACAAGGCGCAGGCGCGGACGCCGTTGGCGCGTTCTTCGGCGTTGATCGCCTGGGTGAGAGCCACGAGTCCGGCCTTCGACATCGAGTAGGCTGGTCCGGCCTTGGGGCTTGCCTGTTTGGCGGAATCGGACACGACGTTGATGATCGTGCCGGTCTTGCGCCGGCGCATCTGCGGCAGGAACGCCTGCACGACGAAGTAGGCGCCGTTGAGATTCGTGTCGATGAGCCGGTGGTAGTCGGCGAGCGAAAGCACTTCGAGCGCCCGCTTGGGCGTATTGGTGCCGGCGGCGTTCACCAGCGCGTCCACGACGCCGAACTTTTCGAGGATCGCCTTGCCCGCAGCCTCGACTTCGGCCGAGTTGCTCACATCGCAGACAAAAGGTGTGATCAGATCGGAAAGATCGGCGGCCGGCCGGATCGTTTCGTCGAGCGATGCCAGGCTCCGGCCGATGGCGGCGACCTTCCAGCCCAGCCGGGCGAGCTCCCAGCACACGGCCTGACCCACGCCGCTGCCGGCACCGGTGACCACGGCGATCTTCGTCGAGTTCGGATTCATCGGGCAGAATTTCTAGCGGCGGACCCGGCAGAAGGCCAATCCTGTCTGCCGGCTTCCCGCCATTGGCGAGATTTCGACCAAGCCCGGCATCGTCCCCTCGGATCGGCCCGACAGCCCGTCGACCGTCGTTTTAGCACCGCCACGACCCCTCAATTTTTCAAAATTAGGCCTTGAGTCGATTCGATGAAATGTCACTTTTTCGCTCGTTCTGTCTAGATAGCTAGACCTCTCCAGTCCCTGGAAAATCACCAGTTGAACGAGTTTCAGTGATGATTTGAAACCCGGCAGTCGGGAACAGTCTAGGAGTTGGTAAGTTAGTCACGGCAGCAAATCACACATGAGCACGAAACTCTTCGTTGGAAATCTCTCTTTCCAGACGACTGAAAACGCACTCCGGGACGCCTTCGCCGCGCAGGGCACCGTCCTCGAAGTCAACATGATGATGGACCGAGCCACAGGCCGTCCCCGCGGATTCGCCTTCGTCACCATGGCGACGCCCGAGGAAGCCCAGAATGCAGTCCAAGCCATGAACGGCGCCCAGATCGACGGACGCCCCCTGACCGTCAATGAAGCCCGGCCGAAGGAAGATCGGCCCCGTTCCGGTGGTGGCGGAGGTGGCGGTGGATATGGAGGTGGCGGCGGCGGTGGTGGTGGCTACGGAGGTGGCGGCGGCGGCGGCGGTGGGTATAGTGGCGGTGGCGGACGCGGCGGAGATCGCGGTGGCGACCGTGGCGGCCCTCGCCGTGATCGTTACTGAGAAACGTTTGATTTTCTGAATGTGTGCGGAGCCCGGCCCAACCGGGCTCCGCTTTATTTGTCCCGAGCCCGGAGCTGCGGCCAGCAGCACCGGTTCTTCCAGCAACTTTTTCCTGGCCCAAAAGACAGGACAACAAATGGAAGACCACATCGAAGTAGAAGGCCGGATAACGAGCGTGCTCGCCGGCACCATGTTCAAGGTGGTGCTCGACAATAAGCACGAGGTTCTCGCCCACATTTCGGGCAAGATGCGCAAACGCTGGATCCGCCTCACCATCGGCGACCGCGTGCGGCTCCAGATGTCCCCCTACGACCTGAACAAGGCCCGCATCTGCTACCGCCTGGGTTGACCGGCCGGACATCCTTTCCACGCCGCAGCCAGGTGATCCCGGCTGCGGTTTTTCATTTTCAGCCACTTACATCGGCGGCTCCGGTTTCCATCGAGCCCGACCTCTCCGTCTGGGAGCTTGCGGCGACATCGGTTGCGACACGAGTGGCTTCCGGTAGCCTCATCCCATGGCATTCGATTCCTTTCGGGACTTCGTTGAGCACCTCGACCGTGTGGGCGAGCTGAAGCGCATTTCCCAGCCCGTCGCGACCGAGCTCGAAATCACGGAGATCGCCGACCGCGAGATGAAACAGCCGGGCGGTGGCAAGGCGCTTCTCTTCGAGAAACCCACCATCAACGGCGTGGTCAGCCCGTTCCCTGTCGCCATCAACACGCTTGGGTCGCACAAGCGGATGGCCATGAGCATGGGCGCGGACTCCGTTGAAGCCGTGGCGAAGGAGCTGGGTGCCTTGATGAAGGCGAAGCCGCCCAACAGTTTCAAGGCAGCCATCAAGCTCCTCGGCACCGCGCTCGAACTCCGCCACGCCAAACCCAAGCTGGTGAAGTCCGGCCCATGCAAGGACGTGGTCCACCGATACGACGCACCCTCCAGCCGCAAGGAACCCTGGCCCGACGCGCCGGATTGGAAGCTCGGCACCAATCCCAATCCGCCCACGCTCGGAGACCTGCCCATCCTCAAGTGTTGGCCCCTCGACGGCGGCCGTTTCATCACGCTGCCCTGCGTCGTCACCAAGGACCCCGACACTGGCGACCGCAACCTCGGCATGTATCGCATCCAGATCTACGACGACCGCACCACCGGCGTTCACTGGCAGTTGCAGAAAGTCGCCGCCCGCCACGGCCGCCGCTATTACGAGAAGGGCGAACGCATGCCCGTCGCCATCTTCCTCGGCGGCGATCCGATGTATCCCTTTGCCGCCACCGCGCCGCTGCCCGACGGCCTCGATGAATTCATGCTCGCCGGTTATCTGCGGAAGAAATCCGTCGAACTGGTCAAGTGCGAGACCAATGACCTCGAAGTCCCAGCCAACGCCGACTTCGTCATCGAAGGCTACGTCGATCCCATCGAACCGCTCCGCGACGAAGGCCCGTTCGGCGATCACACCGGCTACTACACGTTGCCCGAGCCGTATCCCGTCTTCCACGTCACCGCCATCACCCACCGGAAGGACGCCGTCTATCCGGCCACCATCGTCGGCATTCCGCCGATGGAGGACTTCTACATCGGCGGCGCGTCCGTGAAACTCTTCCTGCCGATCTTCAAGATGAACTTCCCCGAGATCGTGGACATCGCGCTGCCGGCGGAAGGCGTCTTCCACAACCTCGTCTTCGTGAGCATCCGCAAGACCTACCC
>JAYTUE010000233.1:0-15747 GCA_043744715.1 Verrucomicrobiota bacterium
AAGTTCACCTTTGCCGGGGACGGGGTTCATCCGAACGACGCGGGCCACAAAGTCATGGCCCAGCCAATCCTTGATCTCTGGAAGGTGCGGGCGAAGGCCGGGGAGACAAACGGAGTCGCCGGAGAAGTCCTGAAGCTGGTCCGGACCAAGCAGCGTTTGCTCCGGGACGCGTGGCTCCGGGAGACCGGCCATCAACGCCCCGGTTTGCCCAAGGGTTTGCCGCTGGCCGAAGCGCAGGAAAAGGCCGCTGATGTGGACCGGCAGGCTCGCTCACTGATGAGTCCTGATCGGGCTTCAAAGTAGGGCAGTGCTTCCAGCCTGCCCCACGGCCATCAATCCGTGCGGAGGAACCAATTAGATCGGGACAGGCAAGAGGCCTACTCTTACTCCGCCGCGCCTCAGCGCGTCACGCCGGACTGCTTCACAAACCACGTCGCGTTCAACGCCGCCAGAGGAGCCCTGAGTTCGTCCAGTTCATCAGCGGGGCCATGGAATTCCAGGCGGGTGAGGTCGGAGATCTTCAGCATCTCGTCGAGGATGGAGCCCACGTTTTCCAAGTGGGCCAGGACTCCGGCCGCACCGACGTAGCCTTCACGGCAGAAGACGACGTCTTCATTGAGCGTGAACTCGTAGAAGAGGCAGGCGGATTCACCCTGGGTCTTGGCCACAAACTTCGGGAGGAGCGCCTTGGCGGCGTCCATTTTGCCGGCGTGGACCTTGAAGTAGGGATGGATCGTGACGACGTTCGCTGGGTAATTCATGGGGGCAGTCACTTGGTCGGTGACAGATTCAGGTCGGCCTGGTTGAGGAGGTTTTCGCGGAAGAAGAGGATCTGGCTGAGGAACTGGAAGTCCGCGTTCTTCTTCTTGGCGAAGCCGTGGCCCTCGTCCTTGGCCATGAGATACCAAACTTTGCCGCCCTGGTCGCGGATGGCCTTCACCATCTGCTCAGCCTCGGTGACGGGGACGCGGGGGTCGTTCTTTCCCTGCACGACGAAGAGGGGCTTCTTGATCTTGGCCGAGTTCAAGGCAGGGGAGATGGCTTCGAGGTGTTTGGCCATCGCGGGATCGCGGTCGTCGCCATATTCCACGCGGCGCAGGTCACGCCGGTAGTCCTGGGTGTTCTTGAGGAAGGTGAGGAAGTTGGAGATGCCCACGATGTCGACGCCGCAACGGAGCTGGTCGTTGAAGTGGACCATCGAGGCGAGGACCATGTAGCCGCCGTAGCTGCCGCCCATGACGGCGATGCGGTCGCCGTCGAGTCGTCCGTCCTTCTTCGTCCATTCGATGAAGGTGCCGATGTCCTTGACCGAATCCTCGCGTTTGAACCCGTTGTCGAGGGTCAGGAAGGTTTTCCCGTAGCCGGCGGAGCCGCGGACGTTGGGGACGAGGAACGCGATGCCGAGCTCGTTCAGGTAATAGTTGTTCCGCGCGAGGAAGGCGGGCCGCGACTGCGATTCAGGGCCGCCGTGGATGTTGAAGAGGACGGGGCGTTTGCCGGGGAACTTCTTTGCATCCGGCCGGTAGAGGAAGGCCGAGATCTGGAGGCCGTCGAAGCTCTTGATCTTCACCAGCTCGGGTTCGTGGAACGCTTCGGTCTTCAATCCGCCGCTCTCGCTCTCGGTCCAGCGTTCCAGTTTTTCCTCCTTCAGATTGTAGGAGTAGACGTCGCTCGGGGACTTGGCGGACGAAAGGGTGAAGGCGAGTTCCTTGCCGTTCTCATGGAAACGCACCCCGCCCATCACGCCCAGCGGCAGGTTCGGCCCGGCGATCGTGGAATTGTTCCTGGCTTCGCGCAGATGCAGCCGGCTGGCCCCGTCCTCATTGCTGACGAAGGCGATGGTCTTCCCATCGGGCGACAGGTCGAAGTTTTCCACATCCCAGGGAATGTCCTTGGACAGAACCGTCTCCTTGCCCGTCTCGATGTCGAGGCGCACCAGCCGGCGGAACTCCGAACCGTGGTCGGACGCGACATAAACCGACTTGCCGTCGCGGCTGAAGCGCGCGTCCGAATACGCCACGGGATCGCCGGTCCGGGCGGTGAAGGCGGTCTTCGCCCCCGTCTTCACGTCGACGAACCACAGCTGGCTTTCGTTGATCGAGATGTATTCCGTGACGAGGAGCCGGGATTCGTCCGGCGACCAATCCGACACGCCCCAGCCGCCTCCTTCGACCTGGAGCAGCAGCCGGTCGGTCTTCGGGTCCGCCGGGTCCATGAGGTAGATGTCCGTGTCCTTGCCCGTGCGGCGGGTCGATGAATAGGCCAGCCATTTGCCCGAGTCGCTCCAGGCCCCGCCGGTGTTGCGGGACTTGCCGTCGGTCAGAAGCGTGATGCGTCCGTCCGCGACGTCGTAGCGGTAAAGCTGATAAAATTCTCCGCCGCCCTTGTCCTGCGGGAAGACGATGGACTCCCCGCTCCTCGGGCGGAAGCTGCCGCCGGCGACGGGTTCCGGCAGGAAGGTGAGCTGCTGCCGTGCGCCGCCGGGCTTCTTGACGAGATGGAGCTGCGTGGCGTCGGCGAAGCGCGTGGAGATCAGGATCTGGCGCTCCTTCGGATGCCAGCTGTTGAACGCGGCGGCGCGGAATTCCAGATAGCGTCCGACGTCGGCGCGGAGTTCGGGGGTGTGGGCGGGAACGCCCTCCACGATGAGATTGTCGGGCACCTGGGCGACGGCGGAAGCGGCGAGCATGAGCGAGAGGGCGACGAACTTCGTCATCATGGGCGGACTGTTTCGTGGCCGACCCGTTTCTGCAAGCGGCCGTCGATGGGCCACGCTATTGGAACATCCTGAAAAGGCCACGGGAGCGGAACGGCGCCATGGGATCGTTGAGCAACCGCTTCATCCTGGCGCTGCGCCCGAGGTCGATCTGGGCCAGCAGCCCGATGCTGTGGGCTCCCCGGCCATCGGTGCGAATCGCCTCGAAGCCGTAGCTGTAGGAGAGGAAGACGCGCACAAAATCGGCCTTGGTCCGGTAGCCCAGCGCACCACCGACTCCGGCGTGGAGGGTTCCCGGCTGGTCCATGCCGCGCACGTAGGCGATGGAACCGACGCTGCCATGGGCGGTCAGGGAGAAACCCGTGTCGCCACCGAGCGGCAGGCTGTAGGAGCCGTTGAGGAGGACGTATTGGCGGGCGCTGATTTCCTGGAAAAAATACCCGGGAAGGTTGAGCGGATCTTCCGAGACGAAAGGCAGCAGTCCACCAAGGCGAAAGGCGCTGAGTCGGTCCGCGTCGATGCTGGTGCCGAGGTTCAGGCCCAGGGTCACGTATTGGTCCATCTGCGGGAACGTGTAGACGAACTGGGCCCGCGCGGTGAAGAGATGCGTCTGGGCGCTCAGGTCTCGGTCGCCGGCAAAGCCGAACGGGGCCGCGTCCGTCCGGAACTCGCCGTCGTAGAACACGGCCAGCTCAAGCGCGACATCCGGCGCGATGACGGGCTCGCGGCCCCCGACGCGGATGCCGGTGCGGACATTGAACGAGGTGCGGTCGTCCGGGATGGAGAACGCCGTGGCCGTCCGCTCGGTGCGTTCGTAGATCGAGTGGTGCATCGCCACTCGCCCGATGCCATGGACGGGCAGCAGTTGGTCCGGGTTGAAGAGGTGATAGACCGAGGCCGAGACCTCGATGCTGTGACCGTCGAAGCTTTCCTCCTTCAGGAATTTTCCCTGCCGGATCTCCGAGTAGCTGTCCCCGTAGCCGCCCCCAGAAAATCCGAAACCGATGTCCGTGTTCTCGCCCAGCAGTCCCTTGAAGCCGACTTCGGTGTCGACGAATACCGGAGCGACGGCCAGGCGGAGCGTCATGTTCGTCCGCAGCCAGCCGGGCTTGTTGTGGTAGTAGAAGGCGTAGGCCGAGATGGGCGACGCGCCCTGGAGCGCCTGGTTGTAGCCGATCTGGACCAGCTCGCGCGGTGTGGGATCAATCTGCGCCCAACCGGTCGTTCCGCAGAGCAGGGAACCGGCAACTCCGATGGCGATGGTCTTCAAAGGCGACTTCCCTTTCACGAGGCGAGCATTTGGACGCTTGTCGAACGCGGGCAAGCGGGAAGTGATCGGATTCCAGGAAGCTGGAAGATTGAGTTTGGAAAGCGGATGCGCATCTCCGCACGTTTTCTCATGCGTCAAACACTTGGCTACGTCTCCTTGATCGTCCGCGACTACGACGAAGCCATCCGGTGGTTTACCGAGACGCTGTCGTTCCAGCTTGTGGAAGACACCGATCTTGGCGGCAAACGCTGGGTGCTGGTGGCGCCACCCGGCTCTACGGAATCCTGCCTGCTGCTCGCCCAGGCCAAGAACGAGCGCGAGCGAGCGGGCATCGGTCAGCAGGGCTTTGGCCGGGTATGGCTTTTCCTCCACACCGACGACTTTGTCCGTGACCATGCGGGGATGTTGGCCAAGGGCGTCCGGTTTCTCGAAGCGCCGCGCCACGAGAGTTACGGAACCGTCGCGGTGTTCGAGGATCTCTACGGGAACAAATGGGATCTGCTCCAATTGAAGGCGTAGGAGACGGATTGCGGATTCCTCGGATAACCAGCCGCGGCACCGTGCGTCCAGCCTGTAGCCGGAAGATCAATCTCCCACCTGCGTCTTGGATCCCGGATTGTCCGGCACGGGATGCGAGATACATGATACCGGATGCCTGATACCAGATACCTGATGCCGGACGTTGGATGTTCCCGTTCTCCAACCCTTCTTCGCGTCCCTTCGCGTCCTTCGCGGATCAACTCCCCAGCCATAATGAAAAACGGCGGAGCCGATCGGCCCCGCCGTTTCCGAAATCATCACGCATGGCACGCGTGCGCGTCTCACGGTGCGAAGAGCGGCACCGGATCGCTGTAGGCGCTCTGGCCGGCCGCGCCGATGGCCGCGACGCGGAACCAATACTTGCTCCCGCTGACCATCGAGTTGAGCGACGCCTCCCTCTTCGTGCTGCTGCCGATCACGCCCCAGTCCAGCGCCGGCGCGTCGGCCGCGCGTTCGATGCAGTAGGCCTTGGCCCCGCGCACCGCCTTCCAAGCCACGTCCGCCGTGCCGGCGTGCTCGCTCGGAGCCACCTGCACGTCCACCGGGGCGGGCAGCGTGCCGATGGGCGCGGGCGGGTTGCGCACGCTGAAGCCCGCGCTCTCGATGCCCGCCTTGTCGCCGTTGCTCGCGTTCTCCACGTAGAGCGCCAGGAGCGTCAGCACGCCGTCCAGCTCCGCCGAACGGACTTCCTGGATCGAGGTTTTCATCTTCGCCGCCTGCCGTGCGGCCAGCGCGGCGTTATACGCGTCCTCCAGCTCGTGCGCGCCTTCCGTCAGCGCGGGCAGCGCGGGTGTGGGCGTGGGAAAGGCCGTGTTGCCCTGCATCGCCTGCGCGATCTGGCGGGCGAACTGGATCTTGTCCGGGATGGGCATGTCCTTCAAACGCATCTTTATCAAACTCATAGGGTGCTGTCCTTTCTGCTTATACTGACGCCGGGATCACATGGACCACCGGCTTTTTGTTGTTACGGCTATCGTATAGCCTGAACGACTCGCGCCGCTTCCCCACGGGGACACACGTCCTCCGGGGAACGACGCACGGGCTATGTAGACGTGTGTAGCCGACTTCGTGCCAACATCCATGGGGCAATGTCAGGCATTTTATCCCGGGGCAAAGAGGCAAAGAATTCCGAATCGATGGTGAATATCCCGGAAAAATTCTCCCGGGTGGCAGCCATTCTTGGGCGTTCCACGGGGCGGAAACGGAGAATTGGAACGGAAAGCGAGGGAATCGCTACGAGGAACATCGCAACCCCGGCCAGGAAAGGCATAATCTCACCTAGTATCGGAGCAACCCGGGCCAGGAAAGGCATAATCCCACCTAGTATCGGAGCAACCCGGGCCAGGAATGGCATAATCCCACCTAGGATTGGAGCAACCCCGGCTCGGAATAGTCTGATCCCGGTCTGGTTTGGAGCATCCTCTGTGGTTCATGGTGGCATTGCGTCTTCCGCCAATTCCGACAGGTCGATGCGTCATCGGTTTTCACCTTTATCCCGGACGAATCCAAAAATTGTTATTGACGATACCCCCCCCCTATCAGGTTTTCTTTAGTGTGCATCCCAAGGAGTTCACTGCCATGAGACTAATCACGGTGATCGGGCTTTTAGCCGCAATCTTTCAAACCTCCCTTCGTGCCGCGACGCTGCAGGAGGTCGCGCCGCTCGCCTACCCGAGGGTGCTTCCGCGCAGCGAGATGATGGCGGATGGCCGCATCATGGTCCTGGGCGGCTATGACGAGTCCGGCCTCCCCGTCGCCACGGTGGAGATCTTCAACCCCGATGGTCCTTCCTGGTCGACCGGGCCGGCCATGAACGAGGCGCGCTACGTGCCGACGTTGACCCGGCTCAAGAACGGCAAATACCTCGTCACGGGCGGCTACAATGGCATGGGAGCCACCGCGACGGCCGAGATCTACGATCCCACGGTGACCGATCCGCTGGTCAATCCATGGTCCTATGCGGCTCCGATGCAGGCCGCCCGTTACACCCACACCGCCACGCTTTTGCCCGATGGCCGGGTCCTGGTCGCCGGCGGTTACGACAATTCCTGGGGAGTCGGCAGCGCGGAGGTCTATGATCCCGTCGCCAACACCTGGACATCGGCGGGGACCATGTCCGTGACCGACCGTTTCTGGCACACCGCCACCTTGATCGGCAATGACCGCGTGCTGGTGGCCGGTTCACCGACGAGCCCGGTTTGCGAGGTCTACAACGTGGTCAGCAACACCTGGACGACGGTGGGTTCCATGGCCGAGAACCGCTACTGCCAGAGCACCGTGCTCCTGCCCAGCGGCAAGGTCATGGTCGTCGGCGGATATGACTATTCGTCCGGATCCACCCGTGCATCGGCCGAGATCTTCGACCCGGCCACGGGGCTTTGGGCCTCCGGCGGGAGCATGGCGGCGGGCCGCTACTTCGCCACGGCGGTCAACGACGGCAACGGCCACGTCTATGTCGTGGGCGGATATGACGCGGGCTCCGGTGCCGTGGGTGGGGTGGAGAGTTATTCCATCGTGCCCGGGACATGGACTGCGGTCTCCGGCCTGAGCTACTACAGCCTGGGAGCGGCCGGCAATCTTCTGGCGAACGGCTCCGTGGTCTTTGCCGGGGGCTCCGTCTCCGGCAGCGCCTCCACTTCCAGCATCGTGCTGGTCCTGCCTCCGCCCCCGGAAGACGCGGACTTCGACGGCCTGACCTTCGCCCAGGAGGTCATCATGGGCTACGACCCTTCGTCCGAGGACACCGGCCACACCGGCGTCAGCGACGCCAGCAAGGACTGGGACGGCGACGGGTTCTCGAACTTGTTCGAAGTCAAAAAAGCCAGCTTGTCTGCGGCGATGAACTGGGCGTCGGACAACAACAGCTATCCGGTCGGCGCGACAAGACTCAACACCGGCCGGAGGACCTATGCGTCTCACATATTTCCTGATCCGGATGGTCCCAGGACGCTGAAGAGCTTCACTGCCCCATGGCGCGGCACTTACAACTACCCGATGGCCGGCCCGCTCCAGTGGCCGCAACTATCAAGCGATGCGCAGGGGCAGCTACCGTTTCCCATGCCCCGGGTGATGGACGAGTATGAATACGTGGCCTCCTACGATGCCTCCATTTCTGACCAGCCCGAAGGTTTGTCTGAATTCGGCGACTTGATCGACGCCAGATATTTCGTCCGCGTGGAACCAGCGTTGACCATGGACACGAAATACTTTTACTTTTTGGAAAAAATCACTCTTGGCCCCGGGGGCTACAACGATTTCCAAACGACTTGGAGCAGTTTTTCCTTGGACATTCCCGCGGGTAAGCACGACTCGCAGCCTAAAGACATCATGATCGCAGCAGCAGCGCCTACACCGCGCGGCAACGGGAATGCGCGGACTTGGAAGACAGAAAAGGCTCATCCTGTAGCAATGTCTTCCGTTTCATTCGATGAGTTTAAAACAAGCTCATTTTTCGAATCGAGTGAGCGCACCGGAGCGTTGATCCTCACCGATGATTCGGGCAGTTCATACACTGAGAAAATCTGGATCAACGAGAGCGGAACAGGCACGCCTGTGGCGCACTATGAGAAAAAAAACGGCTTACCTAAAGGAGTCAGCGAAGCGATTGGATATGTGGCCGGCTCCACGCCATATTTGAGCGGCGAAGTGCTGATTCCGGAAACAGCCGAGGACATTTATCTAACTGCCACATGCTCCGAGATTCCCGGAATAGTTTTTCCGGAGACTAAGCTGACAAAGAACTGGTTTTCTCGGGGTGCTACATTTAATGGAGTGAAGCTCTCGCAACCGCTTGGTTCTGGTGCTAAAAGCTTCCCAAACGGGGTAGTGTTTAGATGGAGAATGAGAACTGCATCTCAGGCAAATTGGTCTGAGATTGTGGAAACAAAGCATAGACTTTATGTTACAGCGGCAGCGCCGTTGACAACACTTCGGCATGAAACTTTGTTCAAGATAAGCTGTGACGGCGCAAAAGATGGGCAAGTTTGGAGCGGAATATGGGCGAAGTTTGCAGGTCGATCGGTTGCTAGATTAGACGGGAAGCTTCTTGGATACTATCGCAACTGGTTTACATCTAACAAAACCACGGAATCATTGATTAAATACGGCGATGGTGCTTGTGATGCGTGGACACGTCTAATGTTAGATTGCATCGCCCTTCAGGGAGACAATGCCGGAAAGGGCCTACAAGTGACTAGCAACAGTGATATGTTTGCTGTAAAGAATTGGTCAATTGCAGTGTGGCAGGGTGCCCCTTCAGACCAGCAGTATATTAACTGGTGCAGTTCCCAATATCCATACCATGAACCAGTTGGCGGTGTCCGCCCTAATGGGTATAAGTGGGCTGTTAGCCCTACTCCAGAATGGGTTGATGCTGATGGAATGGCAGGCCAAGGCGGGGTAGGCAATCCTGCATCTCTTTTCGGTTATCACCAGATTGTGGTCAGGAATGGGGTTGAATTCTATGATCCTTCTTACGGTGGAAGTTTCTATCCAAACCTATTTTCTTGGCGCAACGCAAGCCTCGCTTGGTTTGTAAATGTAAATGCAAATGCAGGCGCAGGCAGCGACTGGAAGTTTGTGCTTAAACAGCCTAGCGTCTCTATTGGGGTCAGTGGAGCTCCGTTCAATTATCCGTAGTAAAAGCTGCAAGTATAACATGGAGACAATATGTGCTGCAATTTAAGGGAAGTGACGTTTTTCGTTTTGCTTCTCCAGTTTGCCCTAATGGTGCGAGCTGATGATGGTTACTCGTCTGCGAGCATTAAGCTTGGTGATGATTGGTGGTTTCACATATACAATAATGGATCTGCAAAAGTTGCGTTTGGCCCTATGGACGCAGTCCTTGCGAAGGAGGGAACTTTTGACAATGCGAAATGGAGCATGTGCATCAGAGCCTCGATAGAGGCCGCCCGTAAAAAAAATGGTGCTGAGGATATAGTGGGGCGAGGTCCTGGGTTGGGGCGAGCAGGCGGCGAACTTATGATTGGGGTGACAGAGGGCAATGAATTCATCGCGACAAATTATGTTGCAATGCTTACTCCTGAATTAAAAGAATATGTCGACAGGACGTTTGAGATCGGTATCTCGACTAGCGACCGGGTAAGGGCTCTGACCAACCGGTATCCGATTTTTACGAAAGGTCAGATGGCTTCAATATTGCAATCGAGCGGCTCGAACTTTTCGTCTGCTTTGGTATCCGGGAGGGTCGGTGTCACCGCACCTGGGGGTTCTATGTCAAAGGAAATAACAACTCCGCCGAAGGCAAAGATTGAACCATCTACCCAGCAGCAGCCTCCCGAGCCTACGGACAGCGGAACAAAGGGTGGGTCACTTGGCTTCCGCCGCTGGCTGGTCATTGGCCTGCTCGCCATCGCGGCCTTCCTCACCTACCGCTTCATCAAGCTCCGTCTCGGGTCGTAGGTGTTCTTGAGTCCGTCCGGTGTTTCGGCACGCTGGCGGCATGAATCCCGGCGCGACTTCTTCTCCTCCCCGCATCCAACCGGCTGGTCTCGATCGATGCCTACCGGGGCTTCGTGATGCTGCTGATGATGGGGGAGGTGCTGAGGCTTGCGTCCGTGGCGCGGGCATGTGCTGGAACTTCTTTTGGTATCGCGGCTGGGTCTTTCAGTGAGCCTACGAAGCTGGCGGCGGTGCGCTTTGCAGGAGGCGGGTTGAACACCGTGCCTTGCGGTGAGAGGAGTGTTGCCGCAAACGATGCGGTGGTTTCTACAAGGCAAGTTCCGCGCTGCGCTAGGCGCGTTCGGCGGTTGCGCCGTGCGGGCACCGACGCCAAGCTGCCGGGCATGAAAGTTAAGAAGCTTCTTCATACCCGTTATCGGCTAAACGACTTGGAGAAGTCGGTCCAGTTCTACACCGACATCCTCGGGCTGGAAGTCGTCCGCAAACACGAGTCGCCGCGTGGTTCGAAGCTCGTTTTCCTCAAGACGCCCGGCAGCGAGGAGTTGATCGAGCTCTGCCATTTTCCGAACAGCGGACCCGTGCTGGTCCAGGCCGACCTGACCCATCTCGCCTTCGAGGTAGACAGCCTGGAAGCCTTTGGCCAGCACCTCGCGAAGTTCGGGCTGAAGTATTCCGACGGACCCACGATGAAGCCGGACGGATCGGGCGGGTTTGCGTTCATCGACGCGCCCGAGGGCTACGAGATCGAGCTCATCCAACGTCCGAAGACCGACAGCAAGACGGAGTCCTACTGAACCGTGGCCGCGAGGAAGTATGATCTGGCGATGACGCACGGCCTCGATACGGACGGGGTCTTCCTCCATCGTGTCCAAGAGCGTTGCGCCGCCGCCGGCCTCGACTTCTTCCTCATAGAACCGCTCTGGGCCGAGGCCTTCCTCAAGGCGCTGGACGAGGGCGCCGTCCTGGCGCGCACGTTGATCAATCTCCACAGCGAACACCACGACCGGACGGACGTCTTCTCGCGGCTGGTGGATCGGGCGGAAGCCCTTGGTGTGCGGATGATCGATCCGCCTTCCATCGCTCGGGCGTGCTTCGACAAGGCCGCCATGCACCATAGGCTGATTGATGCCGGCATCGCGGTGCCGCCGACGATCCTGCTTCCCGCGACCAAGGCGGCTGGCTGGCGGCCTACCCGGGACGAGTCGTGGCTGCTGGGTTCGCCGTTCGTCGTGAAGCCAAGCCTCGGCTACGGCCGGAAGGGCGTGGTGCTAGACGCCATGGAGGCCGAAGACGTCGCGCGTTCGATGGCCGCCTGGCCGGACCCATGCCTGCTGCTGCAGCGGAAGATCATCCCGCGAATGCTGGGGGACCAGCCGGCTTACTTCCGCGCCTACTACATCTTCGGCCGCTTCTGGTTTTGCTGGTGGAACTGTTTCAGCGACCTCTACCGGGAGGTGGACGCCGACGAGTGGTCCGCGTTGCAGCTGGGGCCGCTCCGCGAAATCACCCTCTCCATCGCGCGGATCACCGGCATGGGAATGTTTTCGACGGAGATAGCCCTGAGCGATTCCGGAGAGTTCGTGGTCATCGACTACGTGAACGACCAGATCCACCTCCTGACCCAGTCGAGCAATCCGGCCATCGGCGTGCCGGACGCCGTGGTGCTGGGAATCGCCGATGCCCTTGTGGATGTGGTGCTGGGCAGACGGGTTGTCCCAACCAGCCGGGAGGAAACGGCATGATCTGGCGGGCGCGACAGAAGGAATGGCGCTTTCCCCGGGCCACGCTCGTCATGGGGATCCTCAACGTGACGCCCGATTCCTTTTCGGATGGCGGAAGGTTTTTCGCGTTGGACAAAGCCATCGAACACGCGCTGGCCATGGTGGCCGAGGGTGCGGACATCATCGACATCGGCGGCGAATCCACCCGGCCGAACGCGGCCGTCATCGGGGAGGCCGAGGAGCTCCGCAGGGTCATTCCGGTCATCAGCGCCCTGCGACAAACTTCGCCCGTCGCCATCTCCATCGACACGATGAAGCCGGCGGTGGCGAGGGCCGCGTTGGAAGCGGGCGCGGACATCGTCAACGACGTGGCGGCGGCGGCGGCCGATCCTGCGATGGCCCGACTCGTCGCAGAAACGGGCGCGGGTTATGTCGCCATGCACATGAGGGGAACTCCGCAGACGATGCAGGTGGACCCGACCTACGAGGATGTCGTCGCCGAGGTCGGGGAGTTCTTCACCGCTTGCCTCGACCGGCTGCGCCGTGCCGGCGTGTCGGAAGAGCAGGTGGTTCTCGATCCGGGAATCGGTTTCGGAAAACGCCTGGAACACAATTTGGCGTTGCTGTCGCGCATGGAGGCACTTAGGAACTGGAAGCGTCCTTTGCTTGTCGGCGTTTCCCGCAAGTCCTTTCTCGGGCAGATCACCGGGGCGGAAGCCGTGGACCGGCTGGCCGCGGGCCTGGCCGCGACCTGTCTGGCGGTGGAACGCGGGGCGTCGATCGTGAGGACGCACGACGTGGCGGCGACACACGGGGCGTTGAAGGTGACGGAAGCAATTTTGCAGGCTCAACAAATCTGATGGGAATCTCATGGACCAGCGTGGTTCGCGCCGGCGTGGAGGTAACAATCCTCGCCGTGGCGATCTACTATGCCCTGAACCTCATCCGTCGGACGCGTGGAGCGCCCGTGGTCTACGGCTTCGCCGCCGTGCTGCTGGGCATGATCGTGCTGGCGGCGGTGCTGCGTCTCGAAGTCCTCTGGTGGCTGCTCAAGACGTTCTTCGCCTTTGGCGCCATCGCAATTCTTGTCCTCTTCCAGCCGGAGCTGCGCCGCATCCTCGCGCGCCTCGGCACTTCGACTCTGTTCAACCCCGTCCAGGAACAGCGCGAGAACATCGAGGTCGTCATCCAGACGGTGGAGCGCCTGGGCGAGGTGAAGATCGGCGCGCTCATCGCCATCGAGCAGACGGAGAACCTCGAGGACGTCGTCGGATCGGGCGTCGTCGTGGGCTGCGAGGCCACGCCGGAGATGCTCGAGACGATCTTCTTTCCGAACAACGCGATCCACGACGGCGGGGTCCTGCTGCGCGGTGACCGCATCGCCAAGGCCGCCTGCATCTTTCCCCTGACGCAGCGCTCTGACTTGAACCCGTCGCTCGGAACCCGCCATCGCGCTGCCATCGGACTAAGCGAGGAGACGGACGCCATCGTGGTCGTGGTGTCGGAGGAGACGGGTGCGATCTCCTACGCCTATGACGGCCAGCTGACGCGCGGCGTCACCGTGGAGCAACTGCGCGCATTCCTGACTTCCGTCGTCCTGCGGAAGGTGTCCGAGCGTGCCGGACAGGGCTTCTTCAGGAACCTTTTCAACCAGGTGGCCCGAAGCGAACGGGGCGGAGGCTGAAATGCCCGAATCCAATTCCATCTTCCACAATTCGGCGCTGAAGCTCTTCTCGCTTCTCGGCGCGATCCTCATCTGGGTTGCCATCCAGAGCGACATCACCGGCGGACGTCTTCCGGATGTTTTTCTGGAAACCCGGGACCAGGAAAGCTCGATGGTCGTCCAGCTCCATGTGCTCAAGACTGCATCCGACATCGAACCATTCCGGGTCGCGACCAACGCCGTGGCCGTCCGCATCCATGGTGAATTGCGCAGCATGCAGGGTTTCAAAAACGAACAGATCCGCGCCTACATCGACCTGACCGGAGGCATCGCGGGCAATTCCACCAACTGCGCGGTGCGCGTCGACATCCCCGACGGCGTCGCCCTGCGGAGCGTCTTTCCCGAGACCATCACCGTCACCCGCCTCGCCCGTTGAGTTTCATTCCATGAGCCAGCCCAAACGCATCTTCGGCACCGACGGTGTCCGCGGCACCGCCAACATCGAACCCGTCACGGCGGAGACCGCCCTCAAGCTCGGCAAGGCCGCCGCCCATGTCTTCAAGACGATGCAGACGGAGTCGCGTGGTCGCGGCAAACACAAGATCGTCATCGGCAAGGACACCCGCCTTTCGGGCTACATGCTGGAGAACGCCATCTCCGCGGGCGTGCTTTCCATGGGTGTCGACGTGCTCTTCATCGGGCCGCTTCCCACGCCCGGCGTGGCCTACGTGACGCGCAGCCTCCGGGCCGACGCGGGCATCGTGATCACGGCGTCGCACAACCCGTATGACGACAATGGCATCAAGTTCTTCCGCGCCGACGGCTACAAGCTAGACGACACGGTCGAGGGCCGGATCGAGGAGCTCGTCTTCTCCGGCACCGTCGATTCGCTCCGGCCCAGCGCGAGCGAGATCGGCAAGGCCGTCCGCATCGACGACGCCTTGGGCCGTTACATCGAGTATGCCAAGACGTCCTTCCCGCGCGGCCTGACGCTCGAAGGCCTCCGCATCGTGGTCGATTGCGGCAACGGCGCGGCCTACAAGTCGACGCCCTGCGTTCTGCGCGAGCTCGGCGCCGACGTCTTCGTCTACGGCAACACGCCCGACGGCCGGAACATCAACCGCGAATGCGGGTCCATGCACCCGGAGATGATGTGCGCCAAGGTCCGCGAACATGGAGCGCATCTCGGCATCGCGCACGACGGCGACGCCGACCGCGTCCTCCTTTGCGACGAGTTGGGCCAGCTCACCGACGGCGACGACATCATGACGATCACGGCGCTGGGCATGATCTCGGCCGGGACGTTGAAGGACAGGACGCTCGTCTCGACGGTCATGAGCAACGCCGGGGTCGACGTCGCGATCAACCGCGCCGGCGGGCGGGTCCTCCGCACGCCCGTGGGCGACAGGCACGTCATCGACGAGATGCTCAAGGGAGGCTTCAACTTCGGCGGCGAGCAGAGCGGCCATATCATCTTCGGCGATTCCGCCACCACAGGCGACGGCCTCGTGGCCGCGCTCCAGATCCTCGGGCAGATGGTTCAGAACCAGAAGAAGCTGTCGGAGCTTTCACGCTGCTGGACACGCTATCCGCAGCTCGTGACCAACGTGCGCGTCCGCGAAAAACGGCCGTTCGAGGAGCTCGACGGCCTGCTGGATTTGGTCAAGAAAGCCCAGGATGCCGTCAAACCTTCCGGCGGCCGGGTGCTGCTCCGCTACTCCGGCACCGAACCCAAAGCCCGGCTCCTCATCGAAGGTCCGGACCAGCGCGTCCTCGAGCACTGGAGCGCCCAGATCATCGGGGCCATCAAGGCGCAGGTCGGAGCGTGATCGAACACAATGCAGGGACCCGCGCACGGAACGCCAAGGGGATCGGCATTGAAGAAACGTGCCCGTGCGCGGGTTGAATCAAATCAGGTTCCTCGCTGTTTTCAGTGGGTTGGTGAGGGAGAACGCGGTCGAGCAGTTCAGAGCAACTCGGAGCCGCAAGACGCATGGCTACCCACTGAAAACAGCGAGGAACCCTATTTCGTGTTCTTCGTGCCCTTCGTGGACACACCGTTCCGTCTTCGCTTCCCTCTGCGGATCAGGCACATCCTGGCCGGGCGCGGACGCCCGGCCTACGACGAAAAACCGGCGGAGCCGATCAGCCCCGCCGGTTTTCGAAATCACGCACGGGTGTCACGGCGCGAAGAGCGGCACCGGATCGCTGTAGGCGCTCTGGCCCGCCGCGCCGATGGCGGCCACGCGGAACCAATACTTCGTCCCGCTCACCATCGAGTTGAGCGACGCCTCCTTCTTCGTGCTCGTGCCGATCACGCCCCAGTCCAGCGCCGGCGCGTCGGCCGCGCGTTCGATGGTGTAGGCCCGCGCGCCGCGCACGGGTTTCCAGGCCACGTCCGCCGTGCCCGAGTGCT
>JAYTUE010000234.1:0-15707 GCA_043744715.1 Verrucomicrobiota bacterium
AAGGCCGCAGGGGCTGCTTTTGCCGCCGTCACACCCGCCGATTGCCAGGGGTTCTTTTTACATGCCGGCTACGCTACATGATTTATGGAAACGCTCTAAGACCACAGGCGGTCTCCGTGTTCGTTTCCGGAAACAGCCCGCAGCCGAAACCTCTTCTCGTCCTCGGTTCCGTCCTGCTGCCGAGTGGAACGATCGGGTTGATGTGGAACGCCGTCGTGGGCCAAGGCTACCGCATCCAGTTCAAGGACGACCTGAACACGGCCGGCTGGACGGACGTTCCGGGGGATTTCGTCGCTTCGAAACAGTCCGTGGCAGCGGAGTTGCCGCCGCCGTCATCCGGAGTCAGGTTCTACCGCCTGCTGGAAGTGGAGTGAACCTATGAAAACCTTTATCCTACTTTCTTTTCTATCAGCCGCTGTTGTCCCCGCGGTTCTTGCGCAAGGTATCGTCTACTTTGATCCGACCGACATCCGCGTTACGCAGTATTTCGATGCGCCGCCGCCAGCCGCCCTCGATATCGACCAGGATGGCACGACCGATTTTGTATTTTCCAACGATACCACTTGGAACGTCGTTCCTCAGACCGGGGCCGCAGTGTGGCTTTGGACCGGGCGCTCACAGCCACCAAGCCGGAATGATGGAGCTGTTCCGTTGGGCACGACCATCGGCGACCCACTGCCGTCGGGGCAGGTCTGGCAAACGGGATCGCAGGCCACGCTGATGACCTTCACGCAGGGGGCGTTCGGTGGACCGTTCGGCCTGGCCCAAGGCTACCTAGCGATCCGCTTGGACAAGATCGACGGCTACCACTACGGCTGGATTGGCCTGCGTCCCGCGCCGTTCACGCTCTACGTGACTGACTGGGCCTACAACTCCGTCCCCGGTCAGGGCATCGCTGCCGGGGCCGTGCCGGAGCCTTCCACATGGGCGTTGTTAGGTGTGGGCGCGCTTTGCCTTTGGAGGTTTCGCCTCACCTCTTCACCTTTGGCGGGAAGGGGCTGAGTTCGAGGCCGGCGTTGTTCTGGGCGAAGTAGTTCAGGGCCCATTCCGTCGGGAAGAGCGCCACGGCATTCTTGTCGATGTCGAAGGCGAGACGGCTGCTCGTAGGGAGCGACAGGGCGTTCAGCTGTTCGTCGGCCAGCCCGGGCGGAAGCCAGCGCACGGCGGTGAACGGGGCCGCTTCGCGACGCGTCTCGGCGCCATATTCCGTCTCCAGGCGATACTGCAGCACCTCGAACTGGAGCGGCCCGACCGCCGCCAGCAGGGGCACGCGGCTGGCCGTGTCCTTCAGGTAGAACGCCTGGGCCACGCCTTCCAGGAGGAGCTGGTCTAGGCCTTCGCGAAACTGTTTGAACTTCGCCGTGTTCGGGTTGTGGAAGTATTCGAAGACCTCGGGCGTGAAGCGCGGGATCTCGTCGAAGCGGAGCGCGGATTCGGTCGTGAGCGTGTCGCCGATGCCGAAGCCGCCGTGGCCGACGAGGCCGATGATGTCGCCGGGATACGCGGCATCGACCGTCTCGCGTTCATTGCCGAAGAGCTTGTGCGAGGAGCTGAGCCGCACCTTTTTCCCCGACTGCACATGCTGCACGACCATGTCGCGCTCGAACTTGCCGCTGACCACGCGGACGAAGGCGATGCGGTCGCGGTGCTTGGGATCCATGTTCGCTTGGATCTTGAAGATGAAGCCGCTGAAGGCCCCGTGCTCCGGCGAAACGGGCCTGGGCTCCTCTGTGGACTTGGAATCGCGCCCGCGCGGTTCGCTGCTCCACTTGAGGAAGCTGTCGAGCAGGAGCTGCACGCCGAAGTTGTTCACGCCAGACCCGAAGAAGACGGGCGAAAGTTTTCCGGCCAGGACCTGCGCGTGGTCGAACTCCGCGCCTGCGATCTCGATCATCTCGATCTGTTCGCGGACGGTCTTGTAGGTGTGCTCGTCGAGCTTCTCCCGGACCAACGGATCGTCGAGCCCGGTGACGTTGACCGCCGCGCGGTATTTGCCGCCGACCACGCGCTCGAAGAGGTGGACCTTCTTCTCCGCGCGATCATAGACGCCGCGGAAGTCGATGCCGTTGCCCAGCGGCCAGTTCATCGCGCACGTCCTGATGCCGAGCACGGCTTCCAGTTCATCCATGAGGGCGATCGGATCGCGGGCCGGCCGGTCCAGCTTGTTCATGAAGGTGAAGATGGGCACTCCGCGACGGGCGCAGACCTCGAACAGCTTGCGCGTCTGGTTCTCCACGCCTTTGCCCGCGTCGATCACCATGATGACGGCATCGACGGCGGTGAGGACGCGGTAGGTGTCCTCGGAGAAGTCCTTGTGGCCCGGCGTGTCCAGCAGGTTGATGTAGTAGCCGTCGTATTCGAACTGGAGGACGGTCGAGCTGATGGAGATGCCGCGCTTCTTCTCCAGCTCCATCCAGTCGGAGGTGGTGGCGCGCTGGTTCTTGCGCGCGGTCACGGAACCCGCGAGCTGCACGGCGCCGCCGTAGAGCAAGAGCTTCTCGGTCAAGGTGGTCTTGCCCGCGTCCGGATGCGAGATGATGGCGAACGTCCGGCGGCGTTTGATTTCTTCCTGAGTGGTCATTGGGATGGCTTTGCCGCTCGATAGGCCTGCTTTGGATGCCTGGGACTGTCCGGGAAACGAAGCTCCAAGGCTCCCTCCTTCACCAAGTCGCTCAGATAGTGGACCCGGAGGGTATCAGGAGCGCGTTTCAGCAACACGGCCAAGGCTTGGAGCGTGAGAAAATGCTGGGCGCTCAGTCGGACAAGTGTGCTCCGGACGGCTTCACGGTCAGTTTTCCGGCTATTCCTCACGAGCGAAGCGATTTCGAGCAGCCGGCCCCAAGTGACCGAATCGAAATCGAAATGTTCGGAGCTGGCGGGCAAATGTTCGGAGCTTGAAGGAGGAGGCTCGATCCCCACACCGGACTTGGCCTTCATGGAAACCGGAGCAAGAGGCAGTTCCTCAGCGAGATCGGAATCGACCGTTGGAGCCTGATCCGGGAAATAATACGCGGTTCCACGCGTGGCACCTCTCGAGGCCAGAAATCCATTGGTGACCAAATCGGCCAACGTTTTGGAGAGATCTTTGGGATGCTGATCGCACATCTCCTTGAGCCGGGTGTGGGAGACGCGACCCTCAATAGCCACGGTGGCCAGTGCCAGCCTCGCTGCTTCTGGTAGTTCGCGAAACCGACTGCCAAAGCGGCCATCCAGCTCTGAAAGCGTTTCGGGCGGCAAGAGGCTGACGGTCCTCAGACGCAGCACCGTTTGATCCGGGTCCATTTGCTCGAACAGCTCCGGACGTCGCCAAGACTGGCGTCCCCAGTTGCGATATACCTTGGGCAAGCCTGATCCCGCTTGTTCGGCCAAACCGACAAGTTGGAACATTTTTTGAAGGTTGCGATTCCGGCAATCGCTGTGTCCCCCTCGAATTGCGAGATCCAAGGGCACCCGCATCAATCCGGGATTGCGAAATCCAAACATGTCCTGGCGCTTCACGACATAGAGCGACATCCGTCCCGTGAAATCGGCGTGGATGATGAGGTTAGCCAGCGCTTCACGGAGGGCTTCGTGGACCGGAGTGTCATCAAGCCTGGACGGGCCTTTGAGACGAAACGGAACTTTCAGATCTTTGGCCAGCCGTTGGATGACCATCCGGTAAAAATCATACAGGTTCCCGGACCAAGAACCATCGGTCGTGACTCGGTCGATCCAGCGCCGGTCGGAATCCTGTTCGGCGTCCATCGGCCTTTCCTGATAGTCCACCACGTAGTTGGGAACCGCCTCTAGGATCGACCGCAACTGGCCGAACATCAGGAGCCCGGCCAAGGTCAGCCCTTCGCGCTTGGTTTCGCGGTTGAGGGTCCAGCCCCCGATGTTGTGGAGAAACTCCCGTTCATCCAGATCGGCCCACGGATGGTCCGGCTTCACCGCTTTGAAAGCGGTGCGGTAGGCGCGCAGCGTAGGGCCATTTAAGTCTTCGAACTCGAAGTTCTCCAGCAGCTTGGCGTCCCGTGCATCCTCCACTTGGTCCGCCAACATCCTTTTGACCGTTTCTTCGTCGCAGTCGTAGTCGCCTTCCCCGTGTCGGCGGTAGGTGCCTTTGAAAGGCTGCTGTCCAACATAGACAGGCTTTTGGAACCGGGTCGCCCGTGGAATCCGGATCTGGAGAATCTTTTTTCCCGACAGATCCAACACCTGAACATCGCCTTCGGTCAGAATGTTGCCGCTGATCTTCTGGCGATTGTTGAGACCATCCCAAAGCTCCTTGGTGACCTTGGTCGGATTCCCCAAACCAACAACCTTCCATCCTGTCAGGCCTTCTTCGACACCAAGCAACACCGTTCCGCCTTCCGTGTTGGCCATCGCAGAATAGGTTTCCCAGAAGCTTTCCGGCAACGCGCCATTCCCATCCCGGCCAGCAGCCTTTTTGACCTCGAAATCGAGTCCTTCCGTCAATTCGTCTATTTTTTGAAAATCGAGTTCCACAGCAATTGAGCGGCGGAGCGTAGCGAAGCACGCAGACGGTGCAATGCTGGGGAAAGGATGAACCGATGCCGGATGCCGACTGGCCGGATCAGGGATCAGGCATCCGTGCCACGCCACGCCGGATGTTCCGCGACTATCTTCAGCGCCCGCTTCACCAAGGTCTTACCCGGCTCCATCCGGTGCCACGGCGAGGCGCCGCTGGGATGCGGGAGCGGAACGACGTCGAAGGACACGCCGGCCAGTTCCTTGTGGAAGCTGTGGCCGATGAGTTCATCGAGCTTTCCCTCGAAGCCGAATTGCACCATCGCCAGCTTGCCGACGGGGATGACTAGCTTGGGCCGCAGAAGCTTCAGTTCGGCGTGCAGCCAGGCGGAGCAGTTCACGATCTCGGCGGGCGACGGCACGCGGTCGCCACCGGTCGCCTTCTTGCCGGGAAAACAGCGGCACACGGCGGCCATGTAGATCGAGGAACGGAACTGCGCTTCGTTCCGGCCGCAGTTCTCCTCGAACCACCGGAACATCGTCTTGCCCGCCGTCCACGCGAAGGGCCGTCCCAGCTTGGGCTCCTTGTCGCCCGGCGCCTGGCCCACGAGCATGACCTGGCTGAAGACGGCCGATCCGCTGACGGGCTTCGACTCCATCATCGGGCAGCGCGCACAGGCGTGGAGATCGGCGACATGGTTTTGAAGCGTCTTCAGCTTCGCCGTCGAAGAGTCCGGTTTGAAACCGGTTGCTGACTGGTTGTTGTCACCCACCGGGAAATCGAAACACGCCCGCCGCTTCCTTCATAGAGCTTCCCGGCGGGAGCGAATGGCCGGAACGTCCTTGCGACCATGGCCGTCGTCCTCGATCCCATCGCCCGCACGCTCAGCCTCTCCGTCCGCGATCTCGCGTCCGAGATGGGCTTCAGCCGCATCGGCGCGGACCGCGAAGACCACTGCCAGCCCATCGCTGCCGTCCGCGTGATCTGTGGATTTCGACTTCACGGCCTTTGCGCCGCTCTTGGACGAACGCCTTCCTTGCGGTTGTCTTCCGTCCAACGGGCCTTTCGTTCCCTTTGATTTCTCCGTCGATCCCGGGATCTTCCGACACATGAACCGCCGCCACTTCATCAAGCTCGGTGCCTCCGCGTCCGCCGCAGTTCCGTTGCTCGGCCTGGTCCCCAATTCGGGCAGAGCGGCGGAGGAACGGCAGACGGCGCGTTCAGGCAAGGCCGGGTTCAAGGCCGACCTCGCGATCATCGGCGGCGGCCTTGGTGGAATCGCAGCGGCCTTAACGGCGCTGAAGTCGGGGCTGAAGGTCGTGTTGACCGAGGAGACCGACTGGATCGGCGGGCAGCTCACCGCGCAGGCCGTGCCGCCGGATGAACACCGCTGGATCGAGACGCATGGCTGCACGAAGACCTATCGACAACTCCGCAACGGCGTCCGCGACTACTACCGCCGCAACTACTCGTTGACCGACGCCGCCAAGGCCCGTGCCAATCTCAATCCCGGTTCCGGCTCGGTCTCCGCGCTGTGCCACGAACCCCGCGTCGCGTTGGCCGTGCTGGAAGAGATGCTCGCGCCCTACGTTTCCGGAGGCCGCATCATCATCCTGCGCGAACACAAACCCGTCTCGGCAGTCGCGGATTCCGACCGCGTCAAACAGGTCACAGTCCGCAATCTCCGCACCGGCAAGGCCGTTTCGCTGGAAGCGCCGTGGTTCATCGACGCCACCGAGTTGGGCGATCTTCTGCCGATGACCGGCACCGAGTTCATCACCGGAGCCGAAGCGGGCATGGGCGAACTCCACGCCTCGACCAAGCCCGGCCCGGCCAACCAGCAGTCGTTCGTCTCCTGCTTCATCATCGACCATGTGCCCGGCGAGGAGCACGTCATCGACACGCCGCGCGAGTGGACCTTCTGGAAGAATTATGTGCCGAACCTCACGCCTGCTTGGCCGGGGCGGCTGCTGGACCTCGCCTACTTCCACCCGCAACGCCGCGTGCCCGTGACTCTCGGCTTCAATCCCGAGGGCGACACTCCGGGAGCACCTCTCAATCTCTGGCGCTACCGCCGCATCGCGGCGAAGGCCAACTTCCAGCCCGGCACGTATCCCGGCGACGCCTCCCTCATCAACTGGCCGCAGAACGACTATATGCTCGGCAACCTTGTCGGCGTGTCCGACACGGAAGCGCAGAAGCACCTCGAAGGTGCCAAGCAGCTCAGCCTCTCGCTCCTCTACTGGCTCCAGACCGAAGCGCCGCACCCCGATGGCGGCAAAGGGTGGCCCGGCCTGCGCCTTCGCAAAGACCTCGTCGGCACCGAGGACGGATTGGCCAAGTCGATCTACGTGCGCGAAGCCCGGCGCATCAAGTCGCGCTTCACCGTTCTCGAACAGCACGTCGGCCTGGAGATGCGCGCCAAAGAAACCGGCGTGAAAGAATCCGAGGCCAAGGCGGCCGAGTTCGCCGACACAATCGGCATCGGCAGTTACCCCATCGACCTCCATCCCAGCAGCACGGGCGACAACTACATCGACTTCGGCACCGCCCCGTTCCAGATCCCGCTCGGCGCGCTGTTGCCGGTGCGGATGAAGAACCTCATCCCGGCCTGCAAGAACATCGGCACCACCCATGTGACCAACGGCTGCTACCGCCTGCATCCCGTCGAATGGAACATCGGCGAAGCCGCCGGAGCCGCCGTCGCGCTGGTTTCTCGGAAGAAGCTGGGAAGCTCCGAAGCGCTCGCCACAAGGAAGACCGTCGGCGAATTGCAGGCGGACTTGGTCAAGCTGGGCGTTGAGCTGCGTTGGCCGGCATGAGACTTGGAGCACCGCGCTCCGTAGGCCGGGCGTCCCCGCCCGGCAAGCAGGTGTTGGATGCTGCGGATGGTTGAAGATCATCCGATGTTGCGGGAGTGCTGCGGCCCAGAGGGCCGCGCTCCGAAGCCGCCGGGAGCTGTCGAAGACCTTCTGGCCGGGCGCGGACGCCCGGCCTACGACGGACGCACCGCAGCGTCCTCAAGCCAAACTTCCCGCCGCTTCGCCGATTCTCTTTATCCCTTCGCGGATCTTCTCCGGCGACGCGTGGGAGAAATTGAGCCGCAGGGTTTCTTCGCCGGTTCCATCGACGTGGAACTCGCCGCCCGGCACGAAGGCCACACCGCGTTCCACCGCCTTGTCCAGAAGCTCCGTCGCGGAGACGCCCTGGCCGAGACGGGCGAAGACGAACATCCCGCCCTCGGGCCGAGTCCATGTGGCCGCGCCGCCGAGATGATTTTCCAGCGCGTCCAGCATAGCCGAGCAACGTTCGCCATAGGCGGCGCGGAGCTTCGGCAGGTTGCGGTCCACCACGCCGCTGCGGAGGAGTTCGAGGACGAGCCACTGATTGAAGGTCGCGGTGTGGAGATCGAGCGCCTGCTTGGCCAGCGCGAGCTTCTCGATCAAGGCCGCCGGACCGACGACGAACCCGACACGCAGTCCGGGCGCGAGCACCTTGGAGAAACTTCCCAGGCGAAGCAGCTGCGGCTCGGGACCGCCGATCAGTTCCAGCAAACCGGGCAGGGCTTCGCCGCGATAGCGCAGTTCGCCGTAGGGATCGTCCTCCACGAGCAACGTCCCGCTGCCCGCCAGCGCGGCGACCAGTTGCCGACGGCGTTCCAGTGACAGCGTGACGCCGGTCGGGTTCTGGAAATTGGGGATGGTGTAGAGAAACTTCGGCCGCAGGGACGGCAGGCTTGCGATGGCCCGCGATGTCAGGCCGTCGTCGTCGCACACGAGCGGAAGCAGGTGCGGTTGCCATGGCCGCCACGCGGACAAGGCGGCGAGGTAGGTCGGATTCTCCACGGCCACGCGGTCGTCCGCGTCGATGAGCACACGCCCGATCAGGTCAAGGCCCTGCTGGCTGCCGGTGGTGATGAGCACGTGGTCGCGGCCGAGAGCCAGTCCGGGCCTCGATAGCGACCGGGCCACCCAATCGCGCAGCTCGGCCACGCCTTCGGTCTCGCCGTATTGCAGGACGACGGGGCCGCGTTTCACCAGCAGTTGATCCGCAGCCGCGCGGATCTCGTCGACGGGAAACAGCTCGGGCGCGGGAAGCCCCCCGGCGAAGGAGATCATGCCGGGCCGGTTGGTCAGCCGGAGAAGTTCGCGCACGGCCGAGCGGCGCATGAGCGCGGTCCGACCGGCGAGCAGATGGTTCCAGTCCATGGGCCACAGCCTGCCAGCACCGCAAGTTCGCCGGCCAATACTTCCGCGTTCCGGTCGCTCTCTCGCCCCGGTATCGTGCGGGCATGGAACTGCGCCATCTCCTCTCCTTCCTCACCGTGGCCGGCGAACCTGGCTTCACCAGGGCCGAACGCGTGACGCGCTCCTGAGGGCATGACCGTTCCGCCACCCATCGAACACACGCCGCAGATCAACGAATACGGCGAACTCGTGCTGGCGACGCGCGAGCTCATGGACTCGCTGTGGCTTCTCGGCTGGCGGCATTTCGGTCCGCTGTTCGTCCGCTATTCCCGTTCCACGGTGGACGTGACGGCGCCCCGCGTGGTCATGCCGCTCCGCATCGTCCTCGCCCGTTTCCAGCCGTCGAAGAGCCATCGGCGCATCCTGCGGAAGCTGGCCGGCTACGAGGTGAGGATCATTCCGGCGCGGATCGACGCCACGCGCGACACGTTGTTCCAGCTGCACAAGCAGCGGTTCGCCACCCATCCGCCTCCCAGTCTGGAGAGCTATCTGGGAGCACATCCGGGCCTCGCTCCGTGCGAGACTTTGGAAGTGGGCGTCTACGACGGTGGGCGCTTGATCGCGGCAAGCTACCTCGACGTGGGAAGGAACGCCGTCTCCAGCCTCTACGCCATGTTCCATCCGGACCACGGCGGTCTCAGCCTCGGCCTGGCGACGATGCTCCTGGAGATGGGCTACGCCCGAAGCCGCGGCTGCCAGATCTACTATCCGGGCTACGCCTTCCACGAAGCGTCGGCCTTCGACTACAAGAAACGTTTCACCGGCGTTGAATGGTTCGACTGGCGCGGCGGCTGGTGGCCGCTGGATCCACCGACCTCGTGCCCATGAGTTCAGGGGCCACCCATCGCCGGTAGGGCGCGTCACTCCGTGCGCGCCGCCTCGGGGCCTTGAGAAGATCGGTCAACCTCTCGTGGAAAGCTTGGGGTGAAGGTCGGCCTAGTGGCGAAGCCGCCGCAACCGAACCGGGCTTCGGAGGTCCAGCGGCGGCGCGCACGGAGTGACGCGCCCTACCGCCCGCAGGTTCATGGAGAGCAACGACAGGCTCGATGCCGTCAAACCTTCAGGCGACGGACAGCACCGTGTAGGAATCGTGCCGACCGCCGATCTCGATCTGGAGTTTCTCGCCCTGCTTCTTGCCGACGAGCTGCTTTCCAAGCGGAGACTGCGACGTGATCACAAGGATCTCACGTTTGTCGTGGACCACCTCAGTGCCGCCGGCGCGAGGTCCGACGAAGTAGAGGGCTTTCTCGGTGCGGCTTTCCAGCTCCACAAGAGCGCCCAAATCGATGGGATCAGTGGCGCCGAACGCACGGGAGCTGATCTGGGAAAACTGCTCTATGGCCAGCTCGACTTCGGCGGCCTGCTTCGACTGGCCGCGGGCGAGGTAGGAGGCCTCGAGTCCGCGCGTGTCGTATTTGTTGTCGGCGCGGCTCTGCTCGTGCGTGGCTTCGGCGCGGGCGGCGTCGGCGGCCTTGCGGAACTGCTCCACCTCGGAAGCGAGCTGGGCGAGAATCTTCTTGATGACGGCGATTTTATTCACGGCTGGCTTGTCAAAACGGGCCGTGATCGAACCGCAGGAACAGGTCGGATGCAACCTTGCCGAAGGTTTCCCTTTCCCTGGGTCACTTCACCGGAACTTGGACCGTGAAGTCTTTCGAGGTCGCTTGACCGTCCTTGATCTCGATCTCGGCGACGATGCCTTCGGAGACACCGTGGCTCTTGGGATGGTAGGCGACCAGCTGGTAGCGGCCGGAAGGGAGGCCATTGATGGCGAAGCGGCCCGAATCGTCCGTGACTGCGAAGAACGGGTTCGGGAAAACGCCGACCCACGCGACCATCCACGGATGGATGTCGCAGCGGAACTGGATGGCCACTTCGGGGTTCGGAAAACTCATGTCCGTCGTGTGACCTTGTCTCGGCTGCCCGAAATTCTTGCCGATGTTATTCTTCGCCCGGGTCGAGTTGATGTTGTGGAGCACCGGGTCCGAATTACGGACGGTGAACGTTTGTCCGGCCATGACGCCGAGAATGTAGGGATGGTATTCGCAGAGAATCTGGTCGAGCAGCGGCTTGTCCGACGGCGCATCAAAGGTGCGGCCGTCCACACCGGTCCCGGACTTGATGTAGACGAAGACGTCGGCGAGTCCGCCTTTGGCGCCGACGACGTATTGGCGGCTCTTGATGACATAAGGTTCCGGATTGCCGCACATGTTCTCTCTCATGGGCTGCTGGGCCGGGGGAGGAGGCGTGCCTTGGAGGAAAACGGTTCCGACGAGATTGGCCGAACCGGTTTTGACCGAGTAGGCCCCGGCCAGAACGCTGACGGCATTGGCCACCGGCGGAGGCGTCGCGGCCGAGGCGATCGTGGCGACGGTCCCATCCGGAGCGGTGCCGCGAAAGACGACGTTGGTCGCCCCGGCCAACGGATGGCGGGCGGCGGCGTTGGTCTTCTCGACAACTGCGAGCACCCAGTTGTTGGTGCCCGTCGGAGGTGGCATCGCAGCGTTCGCGGACGGACCGGATGCATCGGCCATCGCGGGCGGGGCAGGATCGGGCTGCGCTTTGCGGCCCCAGATTCCATAGATCTGGAGTCCGACCATCGCCGCCAGAAGGACCGCCATCACGGCGAGGATGGCCGTGACCTTGGACTTGGGTTCGCTCATGAGCTGTTCCTTTGGAACCCCGGACTTATCGAAAAGTTGTGAGGCTTTTTTCTCCATCAGGCTGGGAACGGAAGTTGGATGCGTCGAGGCGACGGCATCTTCAAGAAAAGTTTGCCATGAACCGGGAGCGGACGGGCGGAACCAAAGATCCTCCGCCCATCCGAGTCGTGGCCCCCAACGAAAACAACCGTCGGCTCGCGCGCGCAGCCAATCCGGAACGATGGAGTTCAAGGTAGGGCGGGCTTCCAGCCTGCCCCGTGCTGACCGGGGGTTTCCGCAACAATGAAAGTCATGGATGCGCCCGCACCGTTTGGTTCCATGGCGTGGGCGTCTTGGGCAGGCAAGATGCGCTGCCCTACCTTCTGGCCGCCGCTTGGCGGCCGCATTCCGACTACACCGTTTCGGCTGCTATCCTGATGCGCCTCCGGCGCAACTGCGGGTAAACGTCGCCCACGAACTCTACCGCGTCGCGTTCGCGCCAGTGCGGCGGGTCAGCTCGTAGGTGAACGTCTGCTTCTCGCGGGGCTTCAGCGTCCGGAGGAACTTCACCTTGGTGTTGTCCATCTTGTCGTTCGCCGCCGTGGTTTCGATGGACCAGTCCCCGGCGAAGTTGCGGCGGATGTCGACGGTGACGCCGATGGCGCGCGAGTTCTGCACGGTGAACTCCCACGTCTCCTTCAGCGTCGAGCCGATGACACGGCCGTCGTTGTTGAACCGCAGGTCGGTCTTCTCCCAGTTGGTCATCACAGGACGGACAAGCACTTCGGGATCGGGTCCAAGAACCAGCTCCACGTCCTCGTTGACCGGGATGTATTTCACGCGCGTGGCCCCGACGAAGTGGAGCAGGCCGTCCTTCTCCGCGAGACGGAACGCCTTCACCTCGCCGTCGGGCAGGGGCACCTGGCCGAGCCTGCTCCTAGCGTCGTTCTTGAACTTGTAGTGGCGGACGACATCGATGCCGAAGCGTTCCTTCTCGAACTTGTAGAGCGACTCGATCGGCACCTTGTCGGCATGGAAGGACGGCAGGCGTTTGCTCCAGCCGTTGGGAACCGTGTCGCGGCCCTCGATGGTGAAGAGGAAGTATTCGGACAGCTCCTCCTTCACGATCTCCTTGTCGCGCTCCATCCGGCCCTCGGCCATGGCGACACCCGCGGCCATGGCTTTGCCTAGCGAGCGACGCGCATCAAGAAGGGGCGAGGACATGGCGGGCTGAAGCGGCGGCTGGCCGGGGCGCCCCTGCTGGGCGAGCAACGCGATGTCGTCGACGAGCTTGATGGTGCCGACGAGGAGCCGGATCTGGGCGTTTTCGTAGTCCTCGCCGGAGTTGTTCGCCACACGCACATTGCCCGTCAGCGTGGCGGTCTTCTCGTCGCCCGACGCTTCCAGCACGTAGTCGGCCGACCACTTCAAGCCACTGGTGAAGTAGCGGATCTCGACGACGACTTCGCCGGCGATTTCCGATTGGATGCGCCATTCGAGCGTGTTGGCCACGCGCGGCGGATAGCTCACGTCGACCAGTTCGATCTTGTCGGCGGAAGTCAGCGGACGGAACTCGACCGACGTCGGATCGATGAGCGTGTTGGCCCAGCTGAATTCGAGTTTGTTCAAACCCTTCCGGAAGGTCAGGTGCCGGGTCTCCTTCACCAGCGTCAGGTCGACGGAGTTGTAGATGGTCAACTGGACCGTGTCGCGGCCGGGCAACGAGACGACATTGAGCCGGGCCGATGCGGAAACAGCGAGCGCGAGAAGGAGGGTGAGAAAGAGATTGAGGCGTTTCATGGTGTGGTTCCTCGTGGATCAGTAGTTCTGCGGTTCGTTGCCCTGCACGTTGAGGCGTTGGAGTTTGAAGGTGACGACGGTCTTGTTCGTGCCGCCGGTTTCCTTGGCCAGAGTCAGGGGGATCTCAAAGGTGAACGCGTCCTTCTTCACGATGGGATGGCTGGTCTGGACCATCTTCCAGTAGCCGGGGAAGTGCTGTGTCACCACGAGGTCGACCGGCAGCTTCTTGAAGTTCTCGATCTCCAGGCGGAATTCCTCGTCGGTGTCCCAGAGGACTTCCTGGTTGTTCCGGTCGCGCCGGATGTTGGTGCGATCGTTCTTCGTCTGGCGTTGGGTGACCTTCACGTCGCGGCTCTGGCCGATGTTCAAACGGACTTCGCGGTCAACGGGCGTCAGCGCCAGCACGTCTTCGCCGGTGAAGGCCACGCCGTCCGAAGCCTGTTCGCCGGGAGCGGCCGGCTGGTCCTTGGTCTTCAGGAAAATGCGGGCCTTGCCGGGGGCAAGCGTGTAGCCGCCCAGCCTCTGCAAGGCGGCGTTGGTGGTGACATAGACGAGCGGCAGGCCCACGACGTTCTTCTGATACTCCGGGTCCCACGGCTGGGCCTTGGAATCCCACGCCAGCAGCTTGCGGATGGGCACGGCGTCGTTCTTGGCGAACTGCATCTCCAGCACTTCCTCGTGGGAGATGGACTTTTTGAAGGCGGTGCCATGGCCGAGCCCGACCTCGGCGTCGGTGAGGTCTTCGCCGGAATCGTTGCGCAGCCGGAGATAGCTGCGGAGCGAGATGGATTTCTCATCGGGTTCGGCCACGGCCTTGTAGACGACATCGCGCGCGAGTCCTTGGAGCAGGTAGGAGATGCGGAAGCGCTCCTCCTTCGCCGCCGGGCTGTTCACGGCCCAGACGAGGGCGTTCTCATTGGGCGGAAAGCTGGTGTTGAGCACGGCGACGTTGGTGTTGCCGAGCACTCGCACCTGGATGGTGTCG
Organism: Verrucomicrobiota bacterium; assembly: GCA_043744715.1. GTDB lineage: Bacteria > Verrucomicrobiota > Verrucomicrobiia > Limisphaerales > CANJSG01 > CANJSG01. The sequence goes on from JAYTUE010000234.1 coordinate 14,146, forward strand.
GGATCGACGGAGACGCCACGCCACGAGAAGTCGATCTGGTTGACGCCTTTCTGGAGGGGAATGAGGCGCTCCTCCTCGACGAGGGTGACATCGGGATGCGCCAGCGACACGACGGTGCGGGCGCGATCGGGGAGCGCGACGAGTTTCACGCGGGCCTCGGCGGAGATGGCGGCTAGGCAGATGGCGGCGATGGCGGGAACGGTGCGGCGAAGTTTCATGGGCGTCGGATGGAGGCGGTCGGTGATGGTGGAGCCACGTTGGAGGCCGCTAGGCGGACGGGCAATGCCCGTCAAGGTCGGGCCGGCGGATAAGAGGCGGATCGGTTCCATGCAGGGTGAGACGGGACAACGCGGGGAATGCTCCCTCTGTTCGGGGCGTTTGACTTGGAATTTCACGGCTCCTAGATTCCCGAAGATGTTCGCAGGCAGCACTACGGCCGATGCTTCCGCTCCCGCTTCAAAGGCTACCGGGGCGTGGCAGCAGATCACCAAGGACGCCGACCCTTTTCTCGAAGCGGTCTCGGCGTCGCTGCGTGCGCAGGTCGGGGAGTTCGAACCCCACATCGCGGACTACGTCGGTTTTGCCCTGGAAGCCCAGGGCAAGCAGCTGCGCCCCCTGCTCGTCGCCCTGAGCGCGGGCTGCTTCGGAAAACCGACGGGGGAACACGTGAAGATCGCGGTCATCATCGAGATGGTGCATCTGGCCACGCTGGTCCACGACGACATCATGGACGGGGCCGAGATCCGGCGCGGCCGGCCGACGCTCGCGGCCCGCTGGGGCAGCGAAATTTCCGTGCTCGTCGGCGACTGCCTCTTCGCCCATGCGCTCAGGCTGGCTTCGGAATTTCCCACCACGCAGGTCTGCCGGGCCGTTTCCATCGCGACCAACACGGTCTGCGCCGGCGAGATCCTCCAGACGCAGAAAAGGCGCGATTTCACGGTCACGCGGACCGAGTATTTCAAGATGCTCGCCATGAAGACGGGCGAACTCTTCGGGCTCGCCTGCGACCTCGGCGGGCACGTGGGAGGTGCGACCGCCTCCCAGCAGGCCGCGCTCCGGCAGTATGGCATGGCGCTCGGAACGGCCTACCAGGTCTACGACGACTGCGTGGACCTATTCAGCACGGAGGGCGTGGCCGGCAAATCCCTCGGCACGGATCTCGCCAAGGGCAAACTAACGCTGCCTGTCTTCGTCGCGCTCGAACGGTCGTCGGACATCGAAGCGGCCGATTTGCAGAAACAGCTCCTCGCCTGGAAGCCGGAAATGTTTGCCGGCGTCCTGTCCCTCGCGAAACGCCACAATGTTTCAGGCGAGTGCCGCAAGGCGATCGATGCGTTCGTGCTGGAGGCCGACCGGGCGCTGCAATCGCTTCCCGCCTCCCCGGGCCGCGCCGGGCTGGAGCACCTCGGGATCTTCCTCTCGGAGCAGACTTCCAAGCTGATCGGGTGACGTGGGAACTTGTCTGTGTCAAAACTCTTTAGAAATGTCCCCTTAAGAACTCAGGAGAAAATGTCCCCTTCGTTGGTTGTTGGTTGTTGTTCCCTTGCCGCTGGTGGTGGCCG
>JAYTUE010000235.1:0-3979 GCA_043744715.1 Verrucomicrobiota bacterium
CATCCAGCCCTAGAAGACCAAAAACCCCGTCCAGAGTCTAGTCCCAATTTTACACCGTGCCACTCAGCAACTTGTCCAATTAAAGCATTTTGCCCTGGAAGTGTCGGGGGCGATCCGAACTCCACGCTTCCGCCCGACGACGCCCTGCGCTACCCCTTGATCCGCGACATGGAAACCACGCCTCCTCCAGTCCCTTCGTCCATTCCTCCCATCCCCGTGCCCGCGACCCCCGTCGCCAAGTGGCGCTGGCTGATCCACCTGCTCATCATCGGGCCGTATCCGATCTGGATCGGGTTGCTCGGCCACTTCGGATCACGCTCGGCCGAGGGTGGAGGCCCCGCCCTCGGCGGCAACACCAGCGAGTTGATGAAGGGCTCGTTGCTCACGCTGGCCACCTTCGTCATTCCCCTCGGCCTCGCATGGATCGCCTCGCGCGCCACCGTCGACGACCTGCGGCTGCGCTGGAAAGGCGGCTTCAAACCCTTCGAGAACTTCATGCCCCGGTCCCTCGCCGCGCTCGGGACGGGCGTCGTCTATTCCATCGCCCTTCGCATCGGGGCCGTTCTCCCCATCGGCCTTCTCATCGCCGTCCTCATGCTCACCGGCCAGATCAAGACCGGCGGAGTCGAGACCTACATCACCGAGAACCGGCCCAACGTGGAAGCCGTCGTCGACGTGGCTTCGCTCCGCACCGATCCGGCCTATCTCATCCTCATGTTGACCTTCGTCAGCTTCGTCGTCGCCGGACTGCGTGAGGAACTGTGGCGCTCGGCCACGCTGGTCGGAATGGAGCGGCTCTTCCCGGGCTCGTTCGGGACGAAGATCGGCCGATACGTCGCGGTGGTCATCATCGCCGTCGCCTTCGGCCTGGGGCATCTGCCGCAGGGAACGATGGCCGTCGTGCTCACCGGCTTCCTCGGCGTGGGCCTGGGCGCGATCATCGTCTTCCATCGCAGCATCTGGCCCGCCGTCATCGCCCACGGCCTCTTCGACGCCACCAGCTTCGCCCTCATCCCCTACGCGCTGGAACTGATGAAGAATATCCAGCCGGCAACAGGACAGTGATCCGAAACTGAAGCTCTACCGCAAGGGCGAGACGGGCCGCTTCTTCCTCAAGCCCATCTTCCGCCCGATGAAGACCGCCTCCAGCCGCGACGCATGCTCCATGTGGTATGACGGACGGCGGTAGGCGGAGGGATTGGGGAACATCGAACAACCAACATCCACCGTCGAATATCGAAGGAGGGTCAGCCCGGCTTCGGAGCGCGGCCTTCCAGGCCGCAGCGGCTGGGAACTTTGGGCGGTTTGGAAAGAGTCAGGAGTTTGGATGCGCTGCGGCCCAGAGGGCCGCGCTCCTTTGGACCGTTTCTGACATTGAAAGGATGCGCTTAGTGGCTGGAACGGGTCACGTCATAGATGATCTTCGATCCCGTTCCTATCAACAGCAGGCCTGCAAAACAAAGGCCGACGACGCCCGCGCTTCCACTCTCGAAAGCATGAGAACCGGAAACCAAGCCGCTTATCGCGATCAGCAACCCAGCGATGATAAAAGCCATCCCCATGATTGCCTTAGGCGTTGTTCTCCGCGTCTTCATTGCCATCGATGTTCGGCGTTGGATGTTGGTTGTTCGATGTTTCCTTGCCCAATACCCCCTGGCCGGGCGCGGACGCCCGCCCTACGCCGCGCACGGTGCGAGGATCGCGTCCTTCATGCCGTGGATGATCTTCTTGTCGGCCGGACAGAGCGTGGCCAGCACGCCGCCGAGATGCGGCCGGGCCTGGTCGCCTTCGCCGTGGACGAAGTAGTAGGGGCAGAGCCGCACGCGCGCGGGCATGGGCGTGATCTGGTTGGTCGCGAAGTCGAACCACGCGGAGTCGACCACGCGCGGCTTGTGGTAGCGCTGGAGGACGTGCGGCGACTGCGGGAAGGCCTCGAGCGCCTTGTCCACGGCCACGCTCCAGTCGGCCTGCGACAGGTCGCTGCCGAGATAGACGCCGCGGGCGCCCCAGGCTTCCTCGGAATAGCCGGAGACCTTGAGGATCAGGTCGCGTTCCTTTTGCGAGAGCGTCTTGAGCTGCTGCCAGTCGGTCAGGTCGAGTTGCGGGTAGGCGGCGTTCGGCGGAAGCGGGGCCGGGTCGAGCACCCAGGTGTAGGGGACGTGTTTGAGCAGGCGGTTGAGGAACCCTTCGCCGAGTTCCTGCCGCCAGAAGTTGCGGAGATTGCGGTTCCACAGCAGGGCGAAGAGCAGCTTTTCCTCGAAGATCGGCTTGGGCGGCGGCGTGAGGCGGATGCGTTTCTCGGCGGCGAGCGCGAAGATCTGCTGGGCGTTCGGCACGTTGGCGGTGTCGAACAGCTCGAAGAACCGGTAGGCCGCGTCGCCGTCCTGGAAGTCCGTGAAACGTGAATCGCGGACGGTGAAGCGCGGGCCGAGCTTTCCGGCCAGCCATTCCATCTCGGGCCGGTAACCGGCGGATTCCTCGCTGACGATGATGTTCACCCGCCCGGAGGACCCGAAGATGCCGGCAAAGCCATCCATCATGGAACGATCGGAGCCGATGAGATTGGCCGTTTCGGCTTCAGTCTTGGGCCTTTGGCCTGCGAGCTTCCCATAGGTTTCGTTCAGCCACGCCGTCAGGCCGATGCCGCCGGGCACGCTGTCGAGTTCCGTGAGGTGGAAGCCGCCATCGGTCAAAAGAATGTCAGGCCGGATGACTCGCGGGGTGTCGTTCTTGAAGGCGGCGTGGCGCTGCAACTCCACGAGCCAGCTCGGCTTTCCCTGGTCCAACAGGTGCGCGATCCACTCGGGCATCTTGCCCTCGGCGCTCTTCCGGTAGAGCAGGTTGACCGCCTTGTAGAACTGGAAGAGGACGCGCCCGAGGGAATCGAGTTCCTCGGCCGTGTCCGCATCGAGGCGGAAGGGCTCGGGCGAGACCCGCCAATGCTGGTCGGCGAAGAGCCCGCCGGCCGGAAGCGAATCGCGGACGAACTGCGCGGCGGCGGCAGGATCGGGGGAGGTGGGAGATGGATTCACGGATCGAGGCGGAACTCGGCGGAGACGGGGGTGGAAGGCCCGCGCTTGTCGAGGTGGCGGATCTTCAGGGAAAGCCGCCACATCTGGTCAACGGTGGCGGCCGGCGGTCGGCCGTGGTCCCAGTTGTCCGGGAACTCCAGCAACGTCTCCGCCGCGTCACTCGCTGGCTTTGCGGACTCGTTCGTAGAGTTCTTGGGTTCCATGTTTTTCGAAGATGGCACGGACGGTTCGCCTAGTCGTTCATGACGAAATCGGGGCGCGGCGTCGCGGCATCGGCCGCGCGCCGTTCCGGCTTCGCGAACCTAGCGACCTCTTCGTTGTGACGGAACATCTCGGTCCAGCTCAGCCGGGGGGGAAGACTCTCGAAGTGCCGTCCATCCGGGAGATCCAGATCAAGGTCCAACAGCTTTGCGGACACGTTCGAAGATTTCGTCGGTTCCATAACGGGAGAAGGTTTCACGAAGCTGGGGAGACTCAAGGTCGAGGCGGCAGGTTTGGATAATGGCGACGACATCGAGAAAATCCTTGAGGGCGCGATGGGGTTTGTCCTGGCGGAGAGCGTGGAGCTTCAGGGCGATCAGGTGCTCCGGGGCGGGGATCTTGAATTTCAGTCCCATCAGCTCGCCTTCGATGGTCGAGGCCCAGAGCTTCGAGAAGGTTCCGCTGTTCACGAGCATGAGATCCACGGGCCACGTGGAAGAGGGAGGCGGATCCATCTGGAGGAAGTTCCCTCCGTCGAACCGGACCGTGTAGCCCAGGGCACCGAGCAGGCCGCGCCAGCCGGCTTGATCCGCCTGTCGGACGAGGATGTCAAAATCCGCCGTCTCCCGGCTGATTCCGAGCGCGTTCACCGCATGGCCGCCGATCACGATGAACGACAGGTTCGCTTTCGCCGCAGCCGAATTCAGATCGTGGACGAAGGACATGCGATCATCCCCGCACCTGGC
>JAYTUE010000236.1:0-15692 GCA_043744715.1 Verrucomicrobiota bacterium
CACCGCCGTGCCGGGGCTTGATGCGAACGGCGACGGCGACTTCGTGGACGACGGCGACGAACTCCCGCTGCCCAGGCGCCTGACTTTTTTCGGAAACGAGTCCGTGATCACGTTGGCCGATAAACGGCTCTTCGACGACTTCGACGTCCGGCAGGGGACGCTGGCGGTGGTCATGCCGCCCGGCGGCGGCAAACCCGGGCGTTTCCAACTCGTGTTGAACGGAGGCTCCTTTGTCGGCGATGGCTCTGACACCACGGGTGCATTGGAGTATCCCGACGCGTCCAATGCTCCCCGACGGGTGTTGCTGGATACGGAACTTCCGGTCGAAGGCCCGCTTGGACTGAAGATAATCAACTCCGCCCTTGTCATCACTGGGAACGACATCGACGTGCTCGACCTCTCGAACGCGCAAGTTCCCGTGCTGTTGCAGAAGATCAAGCTGCCGACCATCGAAGGAATCGCTCCCGGCAAACCGTTTACCCTGACTCGGTCCGGGCCGGACGAGTATGCGGTGGGGACCACGGATGGAATCTATTACCTCCGCCGCTCGCTCCTGTGGCATCCGGACAACATCACGGACAAGCCACCTGCCGTGACCCGTCGCGTTTCCGGCAGCCTGGCCGGCAGGGTGGTGGCGGCGACCGATCTCGAATTCGTCGGCTCGGCCGGCGGCTCCGTCTTCATGAAGGTCCGTGACCCGTATGTCCGCCTTGTTTCCGCGCAGGGCTACGCGGTCACCAATGTGGGTTCCATCATCTCCAAAGGCCTCGCGGAAGTGCAGAGCTTCAAGTTCCGCTGGTCGGAGCCCCGCATCCTGACTCCCGCCTGGAAGGTCCATTGTCCTCCGGGAGTTCCGCCCGCGCTTGGCACCTCCAACAGTCCACCGCACGAGGCCGTCCATTTCTACGCCGTGCTTCGGGCTTCCGGCCGCGCCGGGACCAACATCTTCGTCACCGTCGAAAGCCTCGATCTCGGCGGCCAACTGGCGCGGCCCGCGGGCAAGGAACGGCCCGCCGTCTTCGTCGGATCTTCCGCAGGCAGCATCGGCGTGGACCAGATGCAGCCGGCGGTGGAGGCGCTGAGGGCCCAGCGTCTTTCCGACGACATGTTCAGCGACGACTTCAACACCTTCGTGACCGACGCCATCGTCCTCGTCCGAGAACCGTTGACGACGGAGGAAAAGGATCTGGTCAAGAACGACAAACGGAAGCGGACGGTGCTCTGGGCGGGCGACAATCTCCGGATCTCGTTGGACGACGGCAACACGCCGCTCTACCTGGCTCCGTTCAAGGGCAAGATCGTAGGCAGCCGCTTCGAGCCCGTCGTGCAACGGATCTACAAGGCGTTCCGGGCCGAGATGGCGGACTCGCCCAACCGCTCCTTTCCATCGGCCGCGCCGCGCTACATGGGTGTCGATCTCCAGGGAGGCGAGGCCCGTGAAGTCTATCCTGACATCCTGGTCGAGGGCCGCGAACAGGCGCTGAACCTGACGCGCGTCTATGAGAGCCGTTCGCGCTACGTCGGGCCCTTCGGCCGGGGCTGGGACTTCAGCCTGAACGCCCGGCTCCAGGAAATTGCCGACGATCTCGCGCTCGACTTCCGCGTAACCGACTGTCCGCCCGGCTCGGGGACGAACGCTGTCGCCGGCACGGGCGGCGACTTGATGTTCTACGACGGCGCGGGCAACGCCTTCCGGTTCATCTTGGTCAGCGAGGCCAACAAAAACACCACCAACATCAACCTCTATGCCAAGGACCCGGCCATCGACGAGGTGCTGGGCTCCGGCGGCACGAACAAGATCGCCCGGTTCTACGAGTCGCCGCCCGGCATTTTTTCCGTGCTCTACAAGTTCAAGGACGGCACCTGGTGGATGGTCCACCCGACTGGCATCCAGATGTTCTTCGACGGGACGGGGCGCATCACCAAGTCCAAGGGACGTTCCAAGGACAGCCTCATCACCTTCAAATATCGCGAGGACGGCAAGTTGGACCGCGTTACAGGTGATCGCGGCATATACCTTGAATTCGGCTATTTCTACCCACCGCCCGCCGTCATCAACAGTGGCGGATTCAACGACACTCCGAGCGACAAGGCCGCGAAATGGGGACGCATCTGCAAGGTCCGGGCCCAGTCCAGCCTGAGCAACGAATCGGAGGTGGACTACGAATACGACGACACCGGCAATCTCCTGAAGGCCAAGCCGAAGTTCGGCGCGGAAACGGTCCATGCCTACGATGCCGCCGAACCCGACCTGCTGCTGAAGGTCGGACGGGGAGACGGCTCCGAAGAACCCGGAATGACCATCGGCTACGACCCGAAAGGGCTGGTGAGCACCCTGACCGTGGACGGGCAGATCACGCAGTTTGCCGGGGCCAAGGAGACATCCGAGGACCGCGCAGCGCTACCTTCGTCCACGGTGTCGTTCACGAGGAACGGCAACCAGGTGGAATTCGAGGTGGACGACAAGGGCCGGCCCACGAAGTTCGCCAACCGTGGATTCAAGGCCGACGACCAGGGGCGCCCGACCGAGGTCGCCGACGACGTCAATGAAGCCCGCGTCATCTACGATGCGACAAACACCGTCCACCGGTTCCGTGGCAATGTGATTCGGACGGAGCGCGGTCCCAAGGGTGGGAAGATGGTGGTCACCAAGATGATCTACGAGCCGAAGCTGTTGAATCGTCTTAAGTCCTCTACCGACGCCAACGGCATCGTCACCGACTACGAACAGAGATTCAGCCAGATCAAAACGACGACCGGGGGCGGAGTGGTCGTCAGGACAGACACGCTCAACAACTTCAACCAGGCGAGCGCCGTCGATCTCGACGACGGCAGCCAGCTGTTCTCCACGGCCATGACCTTCGGGTCGGGCAGCGACGACGGGCTCATCACGAAGGAGAAACCGATGAACTCCGCCGCCAACACCTACAAGAGGAACACCCAGGGCCAGGTCTTCCAGACAGGCGCCGGCAACCGGGAGCAGACGATCCTGTTCAACGACGACGGACAACCGAAGAAGATCTCGGGCACGGACCTTCCCACGGTCGATTTCATCTACGTGGACGGCCTGACCAAGACGCGCACGATCAGCAGCGGATTGAAGTCCATCGCCATGACCATGAGCTACGCGGACCCGGCCTATAAAGCCAAGGTCACGAAGATGGATCTTGAAGAGACCGGACTCGAGAAGCTCACCACTGACTATGTCTTCGACGGCCAAGGCCGGCTGGAGACCATGACCGTCGGCGGCAAGGTCACGACCTACGGCTACGACGGCGTCCGGGTGACTTCGGAAACGGGCCCGGGCTTGAAGAAGAAGGCGGAGTTCCACCCCGGGGGGCTCCTCAAGAAGATGACGGAGAACGGCGTCACCGCCTCCTTCACCTATGACGTGCTCAAGCGCATCGAGACGAGCGACCAGCAGGGGACCACGACCACCTTCACCTACGATGACGGCCCCGATGCCCGAACGCGGCTCAAGACGAAGGAGATCACCGCAAGCCAGGGCGGAGCCAGTCTCCTCAAAGAGGATTACACCTACGACGCGGCGGGACGGCTCCTGACTTCCACGGGGCTCGGAGGGCGTGTGCGGACGATGCGCTATTATCCGGATGGCAAGCTGCGCGAGATCGAGATCGACAGCGTGGTCATGCAGACCGGCCTCCGCGACCAGGGCGGCCGGACCACCCGGTCTAGGCTCAACGACATCCAGATCGATTACTACAATTTCGATGCCGGAAGCGACGTCGCCAAGACCGAGATAGTTACAATGCTCAAGTCCAGCCGCGTCATCACCCGCCAGTTGACCCTGGACCCGCGGGCCCGCCTGAAGGAAGTGGACGTCCTCGGCGAAATCTCGAAGTTCGACTACGACGACTTCAGCAACCTCTCGAAGATGACCGACCCGGACGGCATCGAGCGCAGCTTCACCCACGCCCCCGGCGGCAGGATGCTCTCGGCCGTCTTCAGCGACGGGACCAGGATCGACTATCAATACAACGCCGAGCACCTCCTGACGGCCATCAGCAATTCGACCGCCGGCGCGATCTCCTACAAGTTCGACGGGGACAACTTGGTGCAGGAGTTGGGCTATCCCGACGGTGACAAGACGTCGTATCTCAGCCGTGATGCCACCACTTTCGAGCCCGACCAGATCAAGCTGGGTGATGGAGAGACCACTCAGAGGCTCGACTACAACCCCGCCACGAAACGTCTGGAAACCACCATCGCCGACGGCGAGACCATCACCCTCGTCGCCGATGAGCTGGGGCGGCAGACCGCCGTCAACCGTGGCGGCAACAACGTCTCCTACATTTACAACCAATTCGGTGAACCCGTGGGCGAAACGACCCCGACAGGCACTTGGCAGGTCACGCTCGATTCCCAGAACCGTCTCCAGTCCGAAAGCTATCCATCGGGCCTGACCATCTCCTACGGTCCCGATACCTATGGATTGCCGACGACGGGAAGCGGTTTGGGACTCGGTTCCATGACCTTCCTCGGGGCCGGCATCTGGTCGGAGATCCGCTACTCCGGCGGCCTGGTGGTGCGGAAGACCTACGCCAGCGACCTCGACCTCGAATCCATCCAGTATGGAACTGGGCCCGCCGCGTCCTTCGTCCCCTCCGCCGGCTTCGATTACACCCTGACTCCAGGCGGCCGCGTCCTGGCCGAAACCGTCCTCCACGAATCCGGCCGCTCGCACGTCTTCGAGCGCCATCCGGCGGGATTGGCCCTTCGCCTGAAAGACATCGGCTTCTCCACCGCCTCCAACACCGTCGCCACCGGCGCGGCGAAACTCACCGGCCTTTCCTACACGAACGGAGAACTCCACGCTCCCGCCCAGGGCAGCCTTTCGGGCGACCTGCGCGGTTATTTCCCGAACCTCTCCTTCACCAGCCAGCGTGTCGTTTCGGCGGATGGATTCCCCGTCCAATACAACAAGCGCGGCTCGGTCACCAACGCCCCGCTCTATGTCCGGCTGCCGGGACAGTTCGCACCCTCGATCATCCCGTCGCGTCTGGAGTATGACGGCTTCGGCATGTTGAAGCGCGTCGTCCGGTCCGACGGTGCGACGATCTCCTACGTCCGCGACGGTCTCAGCCGCATCGTCGAACGCGAGGTCACCGGCTCGCCCGTAGTCTGCGAACCGGGCCGCTGGCGCTACGTGTGGAAGGGCAGGCAGCTCATCGAGGAATACGTCGATGCTTCCGGATTCAAGCTCCTCCGTCGTTACGGCTATCTCGGCGGCACGCTCGTCTCCGTCGAAAAGGCCGCGGTGCCGGGCGGTGCGCTGACTCGATTTGCCCCGCTGCTGAACATCGTCGATTCCGTGGGTGGTTATCTGAATGTGGATGGATCGCTCGCTGAATACATCCGCTTCACCGCCTGGGGTTATCCGGTCTTCCCCGAAGGCCGCTCGAGCGCAGTCGGCAGCACCCTTCTGTTCCATGGGGCCTTGTTCGATGTGGAGACCGGCCTCTATCAGATGGGCCAACGCAATCTGCACCCCATCCTCGCGCGCTTCATCCAGCGCGACTCGGCCCTCTTCAAGGAAAGCCTCGCCTTCTATTCAGGCTTCAACGGTGACCCCGCCAGCCGCAAGGACGGCGACGGCACCTTCTCCGGCCCCTCCGAGGCCAAAGAACTCTACGACCGTGTCATGGCTGTGAAGTCCGCCGCAGACGAGGCCAAGGAAGCCGCCGGGGAGCTCATCCCGTTCCTCAATCTCGCGCGCGGCCACGGCGAGCAGCCCGACGATCCCATCGCCGGCGGCCTGGATGCCGCCATCGCCACCTCCGACTTCCTGCTCAAGACCGCCACGCTCGGCCAGACCGCCATCGGCGGCGATGAACTCGACCTCTCCAAGGCCCAGAAAGTCCTCGAGACCTTCAAGACGACGAAGGACGCCTACGACAAGTTCATCAAGCCCGGAGCGGACCTCATCGCCCAGGGTTTGAAGCTCCGCGACTATCGGCTCGCCAGTTGGGTCGTGGATCCCAAGAACTCCGCCTGGTTCGGCAACATGCACACGGTCGGCGCGCGCTTCAGCGTCCTCGACCTTGATTTCGACAGTTTGAAGAAGGGTGCGTCTGCCGCCGCCAAGTCCCACGACCAGGAGACCATGTCCCACGAGTTCCTCGGCAAGCTCCAGGAGCAACGCACCCAGTTCTACGACGCGCGCAAGAAGCTCGCGCTCGAAGTCGTCTCGGGCGTCCACGGCCTCGTCGCGCAATACTACGAGAAGACCTACGGCAAACGTGAGGAGAAGGCTTTCCTCGTGGGCGGCGGGATCCTCGATGCCACGGGCAAGTTCCTCACGTTCGGGTCGAAGTTCCAGGAGGCAAAAGACGTGGGCGAAGCGCTCGGCAAGGTCACGGGCCGCGCCGCAACCCTGATGCAGGGCTATGAAGTCGCCTCCAGCGCGGCCGGCAGGGCGGCCGTGGTCGCCGCGTTCGACCTCGGGTTCGCCGTCGGCAAGCTCGCCATCATCGCCGCGTCGGACCCCGAGGTGGCCAAGGCCTACAAGGAGCAGGTGAAGCAGTTTGAAGAGAACGGCGGCTGGATGACCGTCGGCGCGGGCGTGCTCGCGACCTTCGGGATGGACGAGACGGCCAACGCCATCCAGAGCTTCCACGACTCGGGGGGATTCTCCCTGAAGCCCTATGTGGACGCGGTGATGAAGCAGCGGGCCTATCACCAGCAAAGGACGGAGTTCTACCTCAACGGCATCTCGGCGCCCTGACGAACCATGAAGACCCCCTTCCTCATGATCCGCCTCTTGTCCGCGCTGGCCGTCGTCTGCGCGACTACGCCTTTCCTCCGTGCCGCGGCGCCGTTGGCCGCCCTTGAATTCCGCGTCGTCGGGACGGAACTGAGGGTCACCCCGGCCGTGCTTTCGGTGCCGAAGGGGATTGCGGGGTCGGTTTCGGTTGAACTGATCGGCTCCTCGGGCACGAACGGCTCGGTCTCGATCACGAACACCTATGTCGAAGCGACGCTGCGCGGTCCCGGCATGGACGCCCGCCGCCTGGTCGCGGCCTTGAACACGCCGTTGCTCCTGCCCGCGCTCAATCTCGTCGGTGATTACCAGCTCGACGGCATCCGGCTGATCGACGCGGCGACGGGCGAGGTGAAACTGGAGGGAAATCCGTCGGCGGTTCCAGTCCGCGTGTTCGACGAGGTGCTGATCTCGCGCGTCACTTCGCGCCCGCTGACGGCGGCTGAGATCAAGGAGAAGGGCATCGCGATCGATGAAAACAATTTCCGGGCGGTGGAGTTCGAAGTCGGGTTCGTCCTCGATGGCAAACGCATTCCCGTGAAGTTCCCCGTGGTCGCCCCGAGGTTCGACGGCAACACGGAGATCATTCCGGCAGCCGAACTGGAGCGGCGTCTGGTCACGGCGACGCTGATCAACCAGGAAATCGCCGCCAGCACCGTGCTTCCTCCGGAGCTCTCGCAGTCGCAGCTCAACATCCAGATCCAGGGCATCAATTTCCAGCGGGTCGAGGTGGGCGAAGAGGATCTGTCCCTGAGGATCCCTCCCATCCCCGCGCTCATGGTGATCCCCGGCAACATCGGCTACCTGAACCAGTTCTTCAGCGTGCAGATATTCACCGAGAACGGGGCGCCCGCGGGCTCCGGACTCAGCGTGCTGAACATCAAGGCCCAGCTTGTCCTTCCACCCGGACCCGACCGGGTCGCGAGCACGAACTACGCTGAGCCCGGCGATGATCCGCTGCGCTTCGCGCGGATCGGTCCCGGCAAGGAAGTCCAACGCGTGCAGGCCATCGTGCGCGCCGGTCCGGATGGACAACTGGGCACGGCCGACGACATCGCGCGTCTGCAGCCGGGCGAATCGGGGCAGGGCGAGTTCTTCGTGGAAGGCCTCCAGGAAGGTCTCCACATCATGGACCTCGACCTCACCGCCGATCTCGACGGGCTGGCTGCGGGAACGGTCCGGGTGAAGGGCAGGGCGGCCGGTTCGGTGCTGGTCCGCAACCCCAGGTTCTCCCTCGCCTTCACCCATCCGCGCACGACCCGTTTCGGTGAGCCCTATGACGCGTCGGTCACGGTGATGAACACGGGGATCACTCCGGCCAACTTCGTCCGCATCACGCTCGCCGGCCGCAGCATCAGCGGCGGAGTGCTGGAGAGTCCCGAGACCGTCGAACTGGGCACCATCCTTCCGGGCCAGACCGCGACGGCGCGGTATCGCGTGCGTTCGCAGAGGACGGGCGCCATCTCCTTTTCCAACCTGACGACCGGAGACGACTCCGTGCAGGGCCGGTTCCGCCTGAGCATGGGCATTGATGAACGCGGCGTTTCGCTCTCGCCGGATTCGCTCGTGATGCCCGACTTCGCGAACGCACTTCCGACGAACATCCTCTACGCGGCCGAGCGCGTCCTCGGCCAGGCCCTCAGCGCCTCCACCGGCGCACAGCTTCCTCCCGGAGTCGTCAAGCCGTCGAAGGCCATCATCACCACCCGCGTGCTCGATCTCGCCGAAGCCGGCCAGCGCCTGAAATACGGTGACTCCCTTCGCCGCGTCGTCATGGACCTGCTCCTCGATTGGCAGGGCGGGCGGAACTATGACGCGGGATTCGACCAGATCCTCAGGGAAACCAATGCGGGTCTGGAATGGCGTCAGGCCGTGGCGCGGGTGCTCGACGAGGGCGATTCCCTTTCCGGCCCCCAGCGCATCGCCGCCGTCGCGGGCGATCTCATGGGAAGAAGCGAAGCGTGGCTGCTGGCGGCCGCGACGGGCACGAACCTGCAGGCCGAAGTGCGCGGTCCGGCTGGTGCGTTGAATTCCGAGAAGAGCGCATTGCGCCAGTCGCTGCTTTATCCCGGACCACGCTCATCGGTCCTTGTCTTCAAACCGTCCACCAACCTGGTCGTCAACTGGCAGGCGACGAACGAGCTGGGCTCGACGGCGTTTACGATCTTGAACCTCGGCACCAACGGCGTGGGCCGAAGGCTCGACTGGAGTGTTGCGGCCATCGCATCGGGATCATGCCTCCAGCACATCGTGGGCGATCCGGGGGATGTGCTCGCCATCGACGTCGGATGCGACGACTCGGTCGACCAGTCGACTTCGGGTGTTGCGACATCCATCAGCGAACTTCCGCCGTCCCTGGTCAGTGTTCGGCAGGACTCGGGGATCACCGTTGGACGCCCGGCCCGGCCGTGCATCGTGCCCCAGTTCGGCAACTACGGGACCGTCATCGCCGTGCTGTTCTCCAAGCCGATGACGCAGTCGACGGTGAACCAGCCGTCGGCCTACCGCCTCGACAACGGGAACACTGCCGGGTCCGTCCAGATCCAGCCCGGCGGACGGGTGGCATTGCTGAACATGCGGCAGACGCTCGGAGCCATCCGCCCGCGCACGCTCACGGTTTCCGGCATCGCCGATTCACGGGGCAATGCCGTGGCCGTCTCCGCCGTGCCGGTGCTGAGCGATCTGCGGTCGGGCATCGCCGTCCGTGGCCGCGTGATCCGCGGGGATGGCAGCCCGGCGGCGAACGTGCCCGTCACGCTGACCATGTATGACCAGCAGTTGGCCGGGGACGAATGCCTGCCGTTCATCCAGCGTCCGATGCAGGTCTTCACGGAGAGCGACGGCGGCTTCCTCATCGATTTTGTCCTCGGCGGAATTCCCTATTCCGTTTCCGCCACCGATACCGGCGGCCTCTCCCAGCAGGCGATCAACCTGATCCTCTCCTCCGTGGAAGGGGACCGGATCGCAAGGGACCGGCTGCAGCAGATCTCCGATGATCCGGCGACCCAAGACTCCCTGCTCGCGGCCTTCGCGGCGGGCTCGTTGCCTGAACTGATCGCGAAGGCGGAGGGGCTCGACCGCGCACTCTTCCGCGATTTGATCGACGGTGTCCGGTTCAATTCCGAGGCGGTGATCGCGCTGCGGTTCCGTGGTCGTGGATCGGTCGAGGGCAGGGTGCTCGCGGCCGACGGCACGACCCCGGTCAACCTCGCCGCCGTGAACCTCACGCCGGATCCCGGTTCGCGGGAACTCGTGCGCGGATTGTTGACCGGTAGCGACGGGCGGTTCCGTTTCAACGGCGTTCCATTGGGCGTCTTCTCGATCAGTGCGACGAACAATCTCGGCCAGTTCCGCGTGCTGTCGCAGGCCTTGCTCGAACCGGGGCAGACGGGCCGGGTCGACATCGTGCTCTCCACGAACCGCGTCATCTTCGGGGGCCTGGCGGGGCGGGTGGTGGAGACGGACGGCGTGTCGCCGCACCCTGGCGCGCGCGTCTACGTCGGAACGCTCGCCGACGGCAAGGTGAAGGACATCGTGGGTTCGGCCGTGACCGACTCGGACGGCCTGTGGTCGATCGCGAACCTGCCCGTCGGAAGTTTTGGAGTCGCCGCGATCTCGATCGATGGAACCCGCCAGGCGACGCGGACCGGCGTGCAAATCCAGGAGGCGGGCCGGAACTTTCTCACGCTTTCGCTCAACGGCCGCGCGATGGTCTTCGGCCGGGTGGAGACCAGCACCGGTCGCCCTGTGACCAACGCGCTGGTGGCCGGCGGCACGACCATCGTGCGAACCGATGCCAACGGTCTCTTCACCATGCCGGGTGTCCCGCTCGGCCGGAAGTCGCTCAGCGCCGGCGTGGAACGCGATCCGGCCGCAGGCTGGGATTTCCCGCGCATCGGCAGCGCGTCGCTCGACGTGCTGCCGGGCGTGGACAACTTCGTGGTCATCCGCTTCAACCCCGCCGCCACCATCACCGGCCGGGTGCTGGATGCGAACGGCGTGCCCGTGCCCTCGGCCCGCGTCGCCATTCCGCAGGATGACGGATTCCTCTGGGTCAACGCCGATGCCGGCGGCAGCTACGTCTTCGAGGCGCTCGGATTGGGCGCCTATGAATTGAGCGCGCCGGGGCCGCCGGTCGCCCAGACGGACACGTCGGGATTGGTGAGCCAGATCCGCAACGGGGACGAGGCGGATGCGATCAACGCGCTGACCAAGGCGGCGGCGATCTTCACCGGGGCGAGCGATCCGTTTCTCAACGGCGCCGGGGCCAGCTTCAATCCGGGTTCCTTCGGCTTCACCCGCACGAGCCTCAACTTCGACGGCCAGACCGTGGTGGCCGACATCCGGTTCCTCCGCTCCGGTTCCGTGTCCGGCACCGTCGTCAACGGACAAGGCGTGCCGATCGGCGCGAAGGTCCGGCTCACCGGGCTCGGGCTCCTGGCGAACGGCAAGCCGGCCATCCGGGTAAAGGGCGACATGAACTCCGATCCGGCCTTGGGAACCTTCTTCTTCAAGGACGCCCTGCCGGTGGGTTCGTGGGGATTGCAGGCGGCCTCGCCGTTCTTTCCCGTGGTCATCTCCGACAGCGGCGTCACGACCTCGACGGAGCGGAATGTGACCAACGTCGTCCTGCAGTTCCCGCGCACCCGCGAGATCAACGGGCGGCTCGTCGGCACCATCCTCAACCCGGACGGTTCACCGGCGAGTTCGAACGTCAATGTCCACATCAGCTTCAGCGCGGACTACATCATACGGACCGATGGCAACGGGTTCTTCGACACCCAGATCGGCCTGCCCGCCACCGACTCGAACGGCCAGCCGGGTCGCGGCTACACCATCACCGCCACGAACCTCGACAACGGCCAGATCGGCCAGGGCTCCTTGGCGATCTATCCCGGCGTGACCAATCGCGCCGTGGTCCGCTTGCTGGACACGGGTTCGCTCAAGGTCGTCACGCGCTTCGCCAATGGCGCTTTGGCGACCAATGCCACGGTCGAGATCCAGCGGGGCGGGTTTCCGGGCCAGTCGTTCAACGGCCGGACCGACGCCGCCGGCATCGCCCGTTTCGGAAATCTCTTCGAGGGGTCGTTCGCGGTCTGCGGCTCGTTCGTGACGGGACCGACGACCATCAGCGGGCGATCGGGAGTCACTGTCGTGAAGGGCCAGGAAACGGATGTCGTCGTGGTCCTCCAACCGACCGCTTCCATCGCCGGCCGCTTCGTGCGGGGCGCGAACAGCCTCCCGATCGAAGGCGCCAACGTGGTCATCGGCCGCAGTTTTGGTTCTCCCCTGGCTTTTGCGAGCACGGGCCCTTCGGGTGAGTTCAACGTGGGCGGGTTGCCTTTGGGATCCTATCTGGTGATTGCGGAAAACCCTATCAACGGCATCCGCCGCAGCCTCGGCGTGCAGCTTTCCGTCGACGGTGAAACGGTCCAAGTCACGCTCGTGGAACCCACGCTCACGGAGGTCTCCGGCATCGTGATCGGCAGCTACGGGACCAACGTCGTTCCCGGAGCCTCGGTCGATCTGGTCTTTGCCAACGGGCTCAACGCCACTCGAACGGTGACTGCCGGACCGGACGGTTCCTACGCGTTTGCCGGAGTGCCTTCGGGAGGATTCACGCTGACAGCCGTGGATCCGATCTCCCGACTCAATGGTTCAGTCTCGGGAAACATCCCCGACGGCCTGGCCTCCATCGCGGCCGACATCCGCATCCAATCGCTCGGATCCATCGCCGTCCGTGTGTTGCGCCCCGACGGCGTGAAGCCGGGCACCAATACGACGGTCACTCTTTCCGGCGGAGGCTTCTCCCTCAACCGGGATACGGACACGAACGGCGTCGCCCGCTTCGTCGATCTGCCGTTGACCGGTTACAGCTTCATCGCCCGTTCGCGCATCCTCGCCGAATCGCTCAGCGCCGGCAGCACCAGCGCCTCCCTGAGCCTGCCGGGCGCGGCCATCGACGTGACGCTGCGGCTGCTCGGCGTCGGTTCCGTCAGCGGCCGGGTCTTCCGCAGCGATGGCACCACGCCCGCGACGGGCGTCGAGGTCGGCCTGTCGACCGTGGGCGGCTTGAACCCCGGAGTTTCCGACGTGGCCTTCACCGATGGCACCGGCGCGTTCCGGTTCGACAACGTGCCGGTCGGCGGCTACCGCCTCGTCTCCGTCTCGCAGGCGCTGGCCGGCCGGGCCGACGGCGAGATGCTTGCGGATGGAGCCACCAACGGCCACACGCTCGTTCTCGGCTCCAGCGGCGTGATCCTCGGAAAACTTGTCCGGTCGGATGGCTCCAACGCCGTGGCCAACGCCGATGTGCTGATCCAGTTCACGCCCCAGAGCGGCTTGCCCGGTCGCGCCACGGCGAGGACGACGGCGGATGGCTCGTTCCGCTTCGACAACGTTCCCACCGGCGGCTTCTTTCTCGAGTCCATCGTTCCCAACGTCGCCGGCATCGCCCGGATGACATCCTCCCTCGCCGCCAACGGCCAGACGAACAACCTGGGCAACGTCCTTCTCGACGAGGACGACCCGCGCGTGATCGGCATGGTTCCGATCTCCGGCAGTGAAGGCGTGCCCGTGAACGCCTTCGTCGATCTGTTCTTCAACGAGGCCATCGACGCGGCTTCCGTGAGCAACAACGGCGTCTTCCTCAAACTCGGGACCAACACGGTCCCGGCCGTCGTCGTCGTGCGGGCCAACCCGACGAACGGGGTCCTGGGCGTCGTCCGCCTCATCCCGAACTCGGTGCTCCAGAGCCTGCGGACCTACGAGATCACCGTCGTGGACAACGAGCGGGTCAACGCGGTCGGCAGCGTGGTGGCGCGCGGTCCCGTCGACCGTGTCGGTCGTCCCATGACGTCCCCGTTCGTCGGCTCGTTCACCACGCTGGATGCCGATCCGCCCGTCCTGCTCTCCGTCTTTCCCACGAATGGCCAGTTCCAGGTCGATCCGCGCTCCGTGCCCCGCCTCAGCTTCAACGAGCCCATCCGCTCGACGAATTTCTTCGTCACACTCACAGGCCCGGGCGGAATCGTTCCGGGATCGAGCAACCTCCTGCTGAATTCGCAGGCCCTTGCTTTCACGCCGTCGACGGATCTCCAGCCGAACGCGGTCTACACGCTCACGGTCAGCGGCGTCCGGGATCTCGCAGGCAACGCGCTCCCGAACCAGCCGCTCATCGTCCAGTTCAGCACGCTCGACACCATCGGGCCCGTTCTCGGCACTCTTCGCATCGTCAACGCGGTCGCGCCCATCGCCGGGACGATCGTGCAGGTCGAGGCGCTGCTGGCCTCGCCTGAAGCCGATGTCGCCGTCCGGTTCATCCAGGATTTTGTGACCATCGGCTCGACGACGAACTCGCCGTTCCGCATGGCGATCCAGCTTCCGTCCGGCGGCAGCACGACGATCCGCGCCATCGCCACGGACCGGTTCAACAACGACGGGCCGTTCGCCGAACTGGTCGTCAACACCGTCACCAACCAGCCGCCCGTGGCCACGCTGACGCGGATCAATCCGGCGAGCGGCCCCGTCGGCAACGGCCAGATCTTCACCCTATCCTTCGGCGCGACGGACGATTCGCGCGTCACCAACCTGAACGTCGTGGGCATCGGCGGGATAAGCCTCTTCACCAATTTCCCCAACGGCGACACGCGCACGCTGGCCTTCACCGTGCCGCCTTCCGCCGCGCCCGGTGGGTTGTTCGAGTTCCGAGTCCAGGCGACCGATGAACTCGGCCTGCGCTCGGCGGAAAGGGCCGTGAGCTTCGAGATCTTCGACCGTTCCGCGCCGACGCTGGCCGTTTCGTCACCGACGAACGGCAGCCGCCTTCTGGGAGGAGCGGTTTTCCCGCTCAGCGTCGTGTCTTCGGACAATTCGACCAACCAGTGGACGCTTACCGTGACCGCCGGTTCGCCGGTGAACGTCACGCAAACGGTCCAGGTCGCGTCGGCCGCGGCCAACGCGCCGGTCACGAACGTCTTCCTCGTCCCGCTGACCAACGCGCCCGCTTCCGGCGGAACCCTCGCCGTGGCCATCCGCGCGACCGACAGCGGCACCAACACGGCGACGTTGAATCTGAACTATCTCCTAGCCGACACGGTTGCTCCGCTGTTGGCCACGGCCGCGCCGACCAATGGTTCCAGCCGCGTCAGCCTTTGGCTTACCGGAACCCTTCTCACCTTCGGGGAAGCCTTGGATGGATCGACGGTGAACACGAACACGGTCCGGTTCACCAACGACGCCAGTCTCGCTTTGCCCTACTCGGTCGTCGTGCAGGACGCCTCGTCGTTCCGTGTGTCGCCGTTAACCCTTCCGCTTCCGCCCGGTGTGACGTTCACCAACGAGCTGCTCAATGGGCTCAAGGATGCGGCTGGCAACTCGGTGGCCGGAGCGACCTCGTCGAACGGTCTTCCCGTGGTCTTCAGGACATCAGCCGTGTTGGACGTTTCCCCGACGAATGGAACTCCGGTCATCCCAGGCCAGAAGCTCCGGACATCGGTGGCGTTTGAGACGGGCCTCGGGGCGGACGCGGTCCGGTTCGTGATCGGCACCAATGCACCGGTGGACGTCGCCGTGGACAACAACACGACGAACGCCTCGTTCGAGCTGCGGCTCGCGACGAACTTCAACGGGACGTCCGTGGCCGTTTCGCTCCGGCGCTCGGGCCAGAATCCCCATTTGCTCCCGATCATCGCGCTCAACGTGCTCCCGCGATCCGGCGACGCCGACGGCGACGGCCTTCCGAACGGATGGGAAGCGGACAACGACCTCGATCCCTTCCGTGCCAATGCCGGGGAGGATCCGGACGCGGACGGCCTGACAAATCTCCAGGAGTTCCAGAAAGGCACGCTGCCCCTCGTCGCGGATACCGATGGCGACGGCACGCCCGACGGCATCGATCCTCAGCCGCTTG
>JAYTUE010000237.1:0-3960 GCA_043744715.1 Verrucomicrobiota bacterium
GCGTGGATCATCTTGGCCAACCAGTAGAGCGCCGCATCGGGATCGCTGCCGCGGATGGATTTGATGAAGGCGGAGATGGTGTCGTAGTGCGCGTCACCATCGCCGTCGTAGACGATGGCCTTCTTCTGGATGCATTGCTCCGCCACCGACATGGTGATGGCCACGAAGCCGTCCTTCCCGGGAGCGGTCGTGAGCGCCGCCAGTTCGAGCGAGTTGAGCGCCTTGCGGGCGTCACCGTCGCTGACGCGGGCGAGGTGTTCGAGCGCGGCGGGTTCGGGACGGATCCTCAGGTGTCCAAGACCTCGTTCCGCATCGCCCAGCGCCCGTTGCATGAGGGTGAGCAGGTCGGCTTCATCGATTGGCCGGAGCTCGAACAGCTGCGAGCGGGAGACGAGCGGGGCGTTGACGAAGAAGAACGGATTGTGGGTCGTCGCCCCGATCAGCTTCACCACGCCGGATTCGACGTCCGGCAGCAGGACATCCTGCTGGGCCTTGTTGAAGCGGTGGATCTCGTCGATGAAAAGCAGCGTGGGACGGCCCGTGTTCTCCAACCGGTTGGCCGCGCCGAGGAGCACGCGCCTCATGTCGGCCACGTTGGATTCCACGCCGCTGAGCCGCTCGAAGTGGGCACGGGTGCGGGCGGAGATGACCTGGGCGAGCGAGGTCTTCCCGGTTCCGGGCGGCCCGAAGAAGATGAGCGATTGAACCCGGTCGGCCTCAATGGCCCGGCGGAGAAGCTGGCCAGGCCCGAGGATGTGCTGCTGGCCGACGTATTCGTCCAGGGAGCGGGGCCGCATCCGCGCCGCCAACGGCCGCGACGAGGTCGTGCCCGATGGAGCAGCCATTGCGACGTCCTCGCGGGCGTCAGCGGTCGATGGCTTGGAAGGAAACAATTCGTCGGCGGACATCTTTGGCTTCGCGACGCTAGCCCACCCGAAAGTCAGGACAAGCTCCGAGCAGGGCGGCGAAACGATGCTACGGACACCCGAGCTGCTCTCCCCGGAAAAAAGAAAAGGCCGGCTGCCTTTGGCAACCGGCCGAGAACTTTACCCCACCGTAATGCCGTAACGTGAGAGATCCTTTGAACGACCTAGTTAATAGGTGGGACCGAATGAGCGGCTTTCGAAGTCCAGTGAAGGCCTTTCGGCCGCGGATCAAGTTAAGGCCCCGTTTTGAGTGAATACGGTTCAAGGATGTGACCACGTAATCTCGGACATGGCAGAGTAAATCTTTGAAAGAGCGGATCGGATGCTTCCGACGGAAAGACTATCGACACTGATCACCGGCGTCTCAAGCGGTTTTCTTGACGACGCTCCGGATGTTTTTCCCCGCAAGCCGTTGTTCAGCTCGACTTGGTGCGGCACTTGGTGCGGCTTCGTCGCTTTCTTGGCACAGAACAACCCCGACCCAAGCCGGACATCGCGTAGCTGCTTCGTGGCGTGTGCGGACGTCTGGCTGTCGATTGTCTTTGGCGTGCTCGACGTGTCCATCGGTCCTTCGCAGCCGGACGTGCATTGGTTCATCGGATTGGCCGCTGCCGACAACGGCGCCCTCTGGGTAGCGACCTAGTCCGGCTGAAGACCCGGCTCTTTCCGCACCCGGCGTCGGCCATCCGGCTCTGGGCAAGGCCATCATCAACGACATCGTCGAGTCCAGCCCCGGGGAATTCTGGGTGGCCACCCACGGCAACGGACTGTTCCGCTGGAACGGCCCGAAGGTGGTCCAACACGTCGAGGGTGCCGGACTGATGACCAACTCATGGCTGCTCGCGGTCCATCGACCTGCTTCTCATGGACGTGATGAGGCCGCGCATGGGCGGCCCGGAAGCCATGCACCGGATCCATCAGCTGCGGCCGGAACTTCCCGTGATCTACGCCTCCGGTTTCGGCAGGGACCATCTCCGCGACATCGGCAAGCTTGGGGGGCCAGTTCGACATCCTGCAGAAGCCCTGCGGGCAGGCGGACCTCATCGACCGCGTCAACTCCGCCATCCGCTCCGCCAAGCTGCGCAACTGAGGCCGCCCAAGGCGGTCGTTGACACTGGAGGCCGCGGTTTCCTAGGTTCACCGGGTAAATACCGGAAGCGCGGCCCCGATTTACGTTCGGGGCTTTTTTGTTGTCCGGATACCGCACTGAACGCAGCAGAAGCTATGGCCAACACGATTCTCGTAGGCGCCCAATGGGGCGACGAAGGCAAGGGAAAGATCATCGACGTCCTGACCGAACAGGCCGACGTCGTGGTCCGCACCCAGGGCGGCAACAACGCCGGCCACACCGTCTGGGTGGGCAAGACCAAATACGTCCTCCACCTCATCCCCTCCGGCATCCTCTGGAAGGGCAAGACCAACGTCGTGGGCAACGGCGTGGTCATCGATCCGGTGGCCCTGGTCGGCGAACTCGACGGCCTGGAAAAGCTGAAGGTCAACGTCGACGGGAAGTTCTACATCAGCGAGACGGCCCACATCGTCCTGCCCTACCACCGCGAGCTCGACGCCCAGCGCGAAGTGCTCAAGGGCAAGAACAAGATCGGCACCACCAAACGCGGCATCGGCCCCTGCTACGGCGACAAGGTCGCCCGCGTCGGCCTCCGCATGATCGACCTGATCAAGCCCGAGCGTTTCGCCGCCAAGCTCAAGGACCGCATCAAGGAGAACAACGCCGTCCTCAAGGCGCTTGGAGCCAAACCCATTTCCTACCAGAAGGTCCTCGACGCCTACCGCGCCGCCGGCGACCGCCTCGCGCCCTACGTGACCAACACCGTCGTCCTGCTCCACAACGCGATGGCCAAGGACAAGCACATCCTCTTCGAGGGAGCGCAGGGCACCTTCCTCGACATCGACCACGGCACCTATCCCTACGTCACGTCGTCGAACACGACCGCCGGCGGTGCCTGCACCGGTTCCGGTGTTCCGCCGCACCGCATGGACCGCGTCGTCGGTGTGATGAAGGCCTACACCACGCGTGTCGGCGAAGGACCGTTCCCGAGCGAGAGCCAGCAGATCTCCGACATGCTCCACGGCATGGGCCGCGAATTCGGCTCCACCACCGGCCGCGCCCGCCGCTGCGGCTGGTTTGACGCCGTGGTCACCCGCCACGCCGCCATGGTCAACGGCATCGACGAGATCGCCATCACTAACACCGACGGCCTCGACACGCTTGAGGAAATCAAAGTCGTCATCGGCTACAAGCTCGACGGCCAGCGCCTCGACCATCTGCCGAACGACCTCGAAGACCTCGGCCGCGTGGAACCGGTCTACGCCGAGTTCCCCGGCTGGAACACGCCCACCCACGAAATCACCTCGTGGAAGAAGCTCCCGCTCAAGTGCCGGAACTACCTCAAAGCCATCTCCGAGCTCACCGGAGCCAAGCTGTCCATCGCGTCCGTGGGACCGGGCCGGGAACAGACGATGTTCTTGTGATGCCTTGTCTTGAACCGCTCCTTTGCTAGGCTGCAACCATGAAATTCAAGGTGCTTGTCCAACCGGATGAAGACGGAATTTTTGTGGCCGAGTGTCCCTCGCTGCCAGGCTGCATTTCCCAGGGAGCGACACGACCCGAGGCCTTGTCCAACATCCGCGATGCCATTGCCGGTTATATCGCCAGCCTCAAGAAGCACGGCGAACCGGTGCCTCTGCCGATCACCGAGGAGGTCGTGGAGGTCGGTGCGTGAGCAAACTGCCCGTGTGCTCCGGCACTGATGCCGTCCGTGCCTTCCGGCAATTGGGCTATGAATTGGATCATCAAACGGGCAGCCACATGATCCTGCGCCGTCCCGACGGCCGGCGATTGACGGTTCCAAACCACCGGGAACTGGCCAAAGGCACGTTGCGTTCTTTGATCAGGGAGGCCGGCATTGCCAAGGAAGAGTTCGAGAAGCTGTTAAGAGGATGAGTGAACCCATTTCAAAGCTAAGCCCCCAGGCCCAGGCCGCGATTCCTACTCACGTCGCCGTCATCATGG
>JAYTUE010000238.1:0-15590 GCA_043744715.1 Verrucomicrobiota bacterium
GGCGAGGACGCCCGGCCTACGACGGCCGCGCTGCGCCGGTCTGAAGAAAATTCAAAGGCCAAGATCCACATGACGGATGCGACGTTCGGTTTCGTTGACCGACTCGATACGGACCAAGCGGACATTCCCGTAGGCCGGGGCCACGGGTGGCAACCCGTGGCCCCGGCCTACTTCCGGCCACCAGCGCTCGATCCATTCGATGACCGCCACGCCTTCCGGCTGGTCAAGATACGGCTCCAAACCGGCGCCGATGATGTGTTCCCGCGTGTCGAGCCGGTAGAGGTCCAGATGCGCCAGCGGGAGCCGGCCTCCGGTGTATTCGTTGACGAGGGCGAAGGTCGGCGAACTGACCTTGTCCGTGTAGCCAAGCCCGCGCGCCAGCCCCTTCACGAGCTGCGTCTTGCCCGCGCCGAGATCGCCGCTGAGGCCGATGACCCAGCCGGCCTTCGCTTCGGCCGCCCAACGTTCGCCGAGCGCCGTGGTCGCCTCGGGGGAACGGGTGATGATTTCGTGCCACTCGTTCATCGGTGTCCGCTCAGTTGCTCTGGAAATGCACGTAGCCGCCGCCGTTGAAGCCGCGGAGACCGCGCTCGTCGCGGAGTCGAAGCCCGGGCTCTTCCGTGATCCGGCCGATGCACGTCAGGCGCAGATCGGGAAACCGCGCCCTCCATCCATCGAGCACCTTGACCGCGTCACGGCTGGCGACGGTGAAGACGAGCTCGAAGTCTTCTCCATCCGTCAAGGCCGCCAGCAACGGAGGCTTGGATGATGAATCACCCTTCGCCTGCAACCTGGCCTCACGGGCAATCGGGATGGACCGGGACAACAACTCCGCACCGACGCCGCTGGTCTGGAGGATATGGCGAAGATCTCCGGCGAGGCCGTCGCTCAAATCCATCATCGCATGGACCAAGCCCGATTCCGCCAGCCATGCGCCCTCGGCCAGGCGGGGCTCGAAATCAAGATGCCGTCCTTGAAGCGATCCGCCGAGTTCGCCGCTGACGAAGACGGCGTCGCCGACCTTCGCGCCGGAACGCAGCAGGGCCTTTCCTCGTGGCACGGTGCCGAGCACCGAGATGGAAATCAGAAGCCGATCAGGATTCGACGTCGTCTCGCCTCCGACGATGGCCGTGCCGGTCCGGACAGCCAAGGCGTTCAACCCGGCGTAGATCTTCTCCACCCGTCCGGCATCGAAGTTCTTCGGCAGGCCGAGCGTGATGAGCGCGGCGGTCGGCGTTCCGCCCATCGCGGCGATGTCGCTCAAACAACGGGCGAGCGCCTTGTGCCCGATGCGTTCGGGCTCCGTCTCAGCGGTGAAATGGACCCCCTCGACCACGGCGTCGGTCTTGAGCAGGAGCTGCCGGTCGCCGCCGAGATCCAGCACGGCGCAGTCGTCACCAGGCCCGACGACGACGGCGGAATTGGACGGGAGCGAGCGGGTCAGCCGGGCGATCAACTGGAATTCGTTCATTCGATCAAAGCAGCTCGAAGCGCTTCCACCATTCGACGATCTGGGTCTGGAACCAGATGAAGAAGAAGTTTGTCAGATTGAAGAGGGAATGGGTCGCGATCGGCACGAGAAGATTGCCGCTCCGGACGTAGACCCAAGCAAGCAGGGCCCCGAACAGCGTCAGCGGGATGAAGGAAATCTTGTTGAAGTGCGACAGTCCGAAGATCACGGCCGTCCCCCAGATCGCCATGCGGAACCATCCGCGGTCCCGGAAGAACGGCACCAGGATTCCCCGGAAGAGCAGCTCCTCGATGACCGGGGCCAGCACCACGGCGGCAAACCCGTAGTAGATCCTGCGCCAAGCAGGCAGCTCGCCTTGCAGGATCTGAACCACCTGTTGCGGCGGGGCCTCGACATTGACCCGGGTCAGCGCCAGGGCCGAGAGCTGCTGAAGTGCCCACGCCAGCGGCAGGAACAGAAGAAAGGCCGCGACTGCGACAAACGTGTTCGAGAACCAGCGGCCGTGGCGCAGCCCGAACGCCTCGGCCCAAGTCATCTTATGCCGCCGGAGGAAGAGGCCTACCCACACGATTGCGCCGGCCTGAAGCCCCGTATTGCTGAGGATCATGATGAAAAAGTCGGAGTTCTCCTTCGTCATGTCCGGCAGGATTTTGACGGCACCCAATCCGATCGACATGGCGACGAAGACGGTGGTGAACACGCCGAGGAACAGCGAGAACACCTCCAGTTTATCCCATTTTTTTGCCGATAGCACCGCGCGGAATGTCCGTTCCGGCCCGCCAAAGTTCAACCGTGGAGTCAACTCCGGGC
Source organism: Verrucomicrobiota bacterium (assembly GCA_043744715.1). Lineage (GTDB taxonomy): Bacteria > Verrucomicrobiota > Verrucomicrobiia > Limisphaerales > CANJSG01 > CANJSG01. The sequence goes on from JAYTUE010000238.1 coordinate 2,282, forward strand.
CTCCAATCGAACGAAGGTGTTTGGCGGGTGCCGGCCATGTTGTCAGACTGTCCGCGTGTCCGAACGCCCCTCTACTCCGCCCGATTCCATCGCCACCTGGATGCTGCACGTCCAACGGAGCCTGGCAGAAGGCACATTCGTCCGTGTCACCTTGAGTTCCCCGGTGGCTCCCACGTTGCCCGAGCGCATCATCGGCCGGCTGGTCGAGCTGAACGAAGGCACCCATCTCAGCTGCACGCTGCGCCACAGCCGGCGCGACGAAACGAAGAACCTGCGCATCGTCTCGGTCCCGACGTGGCTGCGGGACCGCATCGGTCATGAGTTCCGTTCCGCCCTGCTCCAGACCACGTCGCGGGATTGGCAGCTCCACGCCAGCCCGAAGGGCGTCTGGCGACTCGTCGCCCACAAAGCCGCCGCCACCAAAGCGCCGGCCAGGGTTCACGACGAGGCTTCCCAGCATCTCCTAGATCCAAGCGCCGTGGACTGGCTCGCAGGTCTTGGCGTCGTGAATGCCGACGGGCACGTCCGCGAACGCATGGGCGACAAGCATCGCCAGATCCAGCGTTACACCGAGATCCTGAGCCACCTATTCCAAGACCTCGGATGGCAACGGGACCAAGCCGCTCCGGTCATCGCCGACATGGGCTCGGGCAAGGCCTACCTGACCTTCGGAGTCTGGCAGCTGTTGCGACGGCAGATGGGGGTGAAGGCCCGCATCATCGGGGTGGAGGAACGTCCGGAACTCGTGCAGACCTGCACGGCGTTGGCCTCACGCATCGGCGCGGAAGGACTGGAATTTCAAACCGGCGACATCGCGTCGGCGGAACTTCCCGCGATCGACGGGCTCATCGCATTGCACGCCTGCAACACGTCCACGGATGCGGCCATTCTCCGGGGCATCGGCTCGGGCGCGCGGTTGATCGTCGTCGCCCCGTGCTGCCACAAGGAAGTGCGTCCGCAACTGGGTTCGCCTGAAGCTTTGACGCCGGTGCTGGCGCATGGGCTGTTCAAGGAACGTTTCGCAGAATGGCTGACGGACGGACTGCGGACGCTCTTCCTCGAATGGGCGGGCTACAAGGTGCGCGTGATCGAGTTCGTCGACGCCGGCCACACGCCGAAGAATCTGATGCTCGCCGCGGTCCGCGTGTCGGAGCCGTTCCAGAGGAAGGAACTCAAGGAGCAGATCGTTGCCCTGAAAACCTTCGCCGGCGTGGCTCAACACGCCTTGGACGAACTTCTCACGCATGGCCAACCGTAGCCGCCGAGGTGACGAGGCGGATTACGCAGCGGCTTGGCCCGACCGATCCGCTTCCTCACGTCAGCGGCTACGCACGGCGGGCTACTTTGATTCGACCACGCTGGTGGTGCGGAACAGCGGCGGCAGCGGATCGATGCGCTGCACCTTTCCTCCGGGCCAGATGATCGTCACTTCGTCCGCTTTGCCACCGGCACCCAGGCCGAACGTGAGTGGAAGCTCCGACTGCGACAGATAGCCGCGCGTCGGCATGACCTGGCGATGAAGCACCTGGCTGCCCGAGCGCAGGCGAACCCACGCTCCGATCGCGTCGCGGTTGGCGGTCGTTCCGATCAGTTTCAGGCGGAGCCAGTTTTTCCCGGCCACCAGATCATTGCGCAGCAGCAGCGGCGGCCCGCCGACCTGGGTGAGGACGACGTCGAGGTCGCCATCGCCATCGATGTCCGCAAAGGCCGAGCCGCGACCGGCAATGGGCGTGAACAGGTCCATGGACGGAGCGGCGGACCGGGCCAGTTCAAATCCCTCCAGCTTGGCACCGCGTCGATTCCAGAAGAGCTGGGCCGACTGGCGGTAGCGTTGGTCGGGAAAGACCTTTGCGATCTCGGGTTCGATGTGGCCGTTGGACGTCAGGAGATCGAGGTGGCCGTCGAGGTCGTAGTCCAGGAAGCACACCCCGAAGGTGAGCGCACTGCGGCTGGCGTTGCCGATGCCCAAACTGATGGCCTCGTCGGCGAACATCATGGGATCACGGCGCGAGACGTAGAGCGCGGTCATCTCGTTGGCGAAGTTGCCGATGGCCACGCCAAGCGCGCTGTCGTCGAAACGCGCGGTGTCGATGCCCATCGCACCGCGGATGCCGCCAAAGCTGTCGTAGGCGATGTAGCTGCGGGTGCCGACTTCCTTGAAGGTTCCGTCGCGTTCATTGTGGAAGACGAAGTTGCGCACGGTGTCGTTGGCCACGATCAGGTCGATCCAGCCGTCGCCGTCCAGATCCACCGGCGCCACGCCCAAGGCCTTGGCCAGCGGACCGCCGTTGGAAGTGTTCGTGACGCGGATGCCGGCGGCTTCGGACACGTCGGTGAACCGGCCGTTGCCCTCGTTGCGGAAGAGCTGGCAGTGGAGACCCTCGTAGTTCATCGGCGGACCATAGGCGCGGCCGATGCCGGGCAGGGTGTAGTTCACCTTGCGGTCGATCTCGGGCGACCAACGAACGTAGCTGGCGATGAAGAGATCGAGCCGGCCATCGTTGTTGAAATCGATGAACGAGGCGCTGGTGTTCCATGCGTTGGTCCCGCCGGCGATGCCTGCGAACGACGTGACATCACGAAACTTGCCGCCGCCCAGATTGCGGAACAACCGGCTGCCACCGACGCCGGTGATCAGGACGTCGACCCAGCCGTCGTTGTCGTAGTCACCCACGGCCACACCCATGCCGTAGAGCGGCACGTCGAGCCCGGAACCGCCGGTCACATCGGTGAACCGACCGGAGCCGTCGTTGCGATACAAGGCCGCCGTCGTTTGTCCGGCGCTCGATTCCCACCCGGTGCCGTTGACAAAGAGAAGATCGGGAGCGCCGTCGTTGTCGAAGTCGAGGAAGGCGACGCCGCCACCCATGGTTTCCGGGAGCAGCTTGCCCCCGGTCGCGCCGTTGTTGTGGATGAAGGAGATTCCAGCGGCCGCGGTGATGTCGGTGAAAACCGCGGCCGGGGCCAATGACGCGTTGCCTGCGAGCCCGGCGGATTGCTGGCCCGGCCCTCCGGATTTCATCACAAAAGCCAGCGCCGCCAGCAACAGGACCGCCGCGAGCACAAGAGCGCCGAACACCCAGGCGAACAGTCGCGAGGCCCTGCCGGCGATGGCATGAGTCGGTGGCTTGGTCTTCATGGTGCGCACAGACTAGGATGGGCTCCGGGCCGATGTCATGCCCGGATCAACCGGGGCTTCTCCTCTCCGGAATCCGGCCGCATGTTATCCGTGCTCATGGCCGCCGACCCCATCCTGTTCTTCAATCGCTACACCGGCCGCGTCGAGACCGAACAGGTCTACGGCGAGGCCTTCATGCGCCTGGTCTACGGCAATCCGCTCGGCCTGGCCCTGCTGCACACGCTGGCCAAACGCGCCTTGTTCTCCCGCTGGTATGGCTGGCGGATGAACCGTCCGGTCAACCGCTCCAAGGTCGCGCCGTTCATCCGCGACTATGGTCTGGATCCGGCCGAGTTCGACGCCGCGCCCGAGTCGTTCCTCACCTTCAACGAATTCTTCTTCCGCAAGCTGAAGCCTTCGGCGCGCCCGGTAAACCCGGATCCCGCAGTTGCGGTCTTTCCGGCCGACGGACGCCATCTGGCCTTGCAGGACATCTCCACGGCGGAAGGCTTCTACGTGAAGGGCCAGCGGATGAATCTCGCCGAACTCTTCGCCGAAGCCGCATTGGCCAAGGAATTCACGGGCGGGACGATCATCTTCTCGCGGCTTTGTCCGGTGGACTACCACCGGTTCCACTTTCCCGTATCCGGTGTCGCCCCGTCGCCGAGACTGATCAACGGCCCGCTCTTCTCGGTCAGCCCCATCGCGCTGCGGCGCAACCTCGGCTACCTCTGCGAGAACAAGCGGTCGATCTCGGTCATCGAAGCGGAAGGGTTCGGCCGCGTGGTCACGCTGGAAGTCGGGGCGACCAACGTCGGCAGCTGGGACTACACGTTCACGGCCGGGAGCCGGGTGATGAAGGGTCAGGAGAAGGGATTCTTCAAATTCGGCGGCTCGCTCACCATCACGGTTTTCCGGAAAGGCGTGGTGAGTTTGGATCCCGATCTCCTGGAGAACGGGGCTCGTCAGCGGGAAGTCTACGCCAAGATCGGTGATCGGATGGCGACGCTGCGGTGAAACCAGAATGACGAAGGCCAAAGGCCAAAAAAACAGCCGCCACGAACTCCCGGGCTTCGGCCTTCGAGCTTCGTCATTTCTTGGCCATCTTGGCACGCGCGGCTTCGAGGATCTTCTTTTCCCGGTCGGTGAGGCTCTGGATGCCGTGGGCGGAGATCTTGTCGAGGATGGGGTCCACCTCCCGGCTGATGTAGTCCGGGGTCATCTCGGCAGCTTTGGGAGTTGTCGAAATCTTGGCCGAGGAAGCAAGGACACTTCGCGGAGCCCGGGGCTCGGCAGGTTTCATTTGTTTGAGCCACGCGCCCATCGACCACTCGCTTGGCCAGATCCACTTGATGAAGGCTGCGCCGAAGAGAAGACCGCCCAGGTGTGCTCCATGAGCAACGTGCTGACCGACTGCCACAATGCCCAGCAACGACAGAACGAGGGCGATCCAGAATAGAGTGATCGCCCGGAAGCTCACCGGAATGACCATGAAGAGCAGCGTGGTGATCTGCCGGTGCGGTTCCAGCATCGCAAATGCGGCGAGCAATCCAAAGGTGGCCGCAGAGGCGCCCACGACGAAGCCGCCGAAGACCTTGGGAGCGGCCCAGCCCAGCGCCACCTGCAAAATCCCGCCCGCGATACCCGACAAGAGATACACCTTCAGAAGCGTCCGGGGTCCGACGGCTTGTTCGAGAAACCGGCCAAAAAACCAAAGCGCGAGCATGTTGAACACGATATGGAGCAGGTCGGCATGCAGGAACTGGTAGGTGACCAGCTGCCAGAGACAACCGCTCCTCAACCCATCCACGCTCAAAGCCAGCCATGAATCGACGAATCCCGGAACCGGCGATTGTCCCGCTCCTCCCGAGAGCAGCGTCGCCAACCCTTCAACAAAGAAGATGGCGACGTTCAGGATCAACAGGATCTTGGCAACGGAAACGACACCGTTCCGCCAGGACGGCTCCTTCATGTAGCTTCGGTCGTCGATCATTTGTGGACCCAAACTAGAACCTCCACGGAGAATCAGCAATCGCTCGAAAGGGCTTCATCCCTCCAAACATCTAAGAGCCTGTCTGAAAAACCGCCCGGTCAGGGGACCGGGCGTTCTTTGACGGGCTGCTAGGGCGAGTTCCTAGGCGACTCTCGCTCAAGCCCCCGTTTTCGGCCGGGCATTCGGACCAGACCGCTTCAGGCTGGTGAAGAACCATTGCGAGAAGACAATCCCCATCATCATGCCGCCAAGGTGCGCGTCATGGGCGACCTTCGCCTTCGTGTCCACCATGCAAACGACGCCCACGACAAGGAAGAGGATGAACATCCCCTGGCCGGTCCAAGTGTAGTTGATCCGACCACCGAGAAAACTGCTCGTGAATCGCTCGCTCCAATGCGCCCACGCGAACGAGCCGATCAGTCCGTAGAGACCGGCCGACGCCCCCACGACCGCGACCTTGCCGTAATGGAAGGGGAAGACCCATCCCAGGACGCAGTGCGCCAGCCCACCGACCGCGCCGGTGACCAGATAAAGCACCAGCAGAGCGGCACCGCCCCGGGCCGCCTCCAGGGGCCGGCCGAAAAAGGAGATGCCCATCAGATTGAGCACGAGATGCCAAAGGTTGACGTGGAGGAACTGGAAGCTGAGGAGCTGCCACAGCTTTCCAGCCCGCACGTCATGCGGAAGCAGCCGCAGCTCGCGATACAGGCGGTCGGCCAGCTCGGGATTCCTGGCCCGGAGCCAAAATTCGACGACGAACACGAGCGTATTGACCAGGATGAGGACGAGCCAGACCTGGGGGAAATTGGAGGCCTTGGTGCTGGGCTCGGGCGGTTGGCCGGACATCGGGTGGCGAAACTAGGTTTTCAACGAAGGCGGGTTCAATGGATTTCCGGTGGGAAGGCGATCCTTCGCAGCTGACATCGCATTCCGACACCGCTACAAACCTCTTCCCTCTATGCGACACCGAATCATTCTCACGCTTCTCGCCTGCCTTGCCGCCGTCGGCACGGCCAAGGCCGCTTCCACTTCCCTCTTCGACGGCAAATCATTCGCCGGCTGGGACGGCGACACGAACATGATCTGGCGGATCACAGACGGCTGCTTCATCGGCGGTTCCATGAGCACGAAGATCAAGCAGAACGAGTTCCTCGCCACCACGCGGAACTACACCAACTTCATCATCAAGCTGAAGTTCAAGCTGCTCGGCGATTCCAAGAAGGACTTCGTCAATTCCGGCGTCCAGATCCGCAGCCAACGCCGCGCCGGCGACAGCGAGATGATCGGTTACCAGTGCGACATCGGCGATCCGACCTGGTGGGGCTCCATCTACGACGAATCGCGCCGCAACAAGCTCATGGCGCAGTCGGACATGAAGTCTTTGGAGCCCGTTCTCAAGCGCGGCGACTGGAACGACTACCAGGTCCACGCCGAGGGCCGTCGCATCCGCACTTGGATCAACGGCGTCCTCGCCGTCGACTACACCGAAGCCGACGAAAGGATCATCCAGTGGGGCCGCATCGGCCTCCAGATCCACAGCGGCGGCCCGGCCGAGGCTTGGTTCAAGGACATCACCATCGAGGAACTTCCCTCGCCCAAGGAATCGCCGCTCACGCCGGCCGAACAACGCGCCAGCTTCACGGTTCCCGCTGGCTTCGTCGTGGAACTCGCCGTGGCCGAGCCGGACTTGCCCAAGCCCATCACCGTCACCTGGGACGATTCCGGCCGCATGTGGTCCATCACCGCCACGGAGTATCCGGTGGACGGAAACGAAAATGCCGCGTCCGCCGAAGCGCTCTACCGCAACGGCGGCCGCGACAAGGTCCTCGTCTTCCCCTCTCTCAGGGAGGGAGGGCGGAACAATGCCGCCGGTGTCGGCGGTCTTGTTCCGTCCTCCACCCCGCTCTACGGCCAACCCCGTGTCTTCGCCGACGGCCTGGCCATGCCCATGGGCGTGTTGCCCTACAAGGACGGCGCCATCATCCAGCACGGCAGTGAAATCCTCTTCCTCCGCGACACGGATGGCGACGGCAAGGCCGACAAACGCGAAGTGCTCCTCAGCGGCTTCGGTATCCAGGATTCGCACCTCATGCCGCACCAGTTCACCTGGGCCCCGGGTGGCTGGGTCTACCTTGCCCAGGGAGCCTTCAACTACTCCAAGGTCCGCACCACCGATGGCGTCGTCGTGCAGTTCGACCACACCAAGCTCGCCCGCTTCCGGCCGGATGGCTCGCAGTTCGAGGTGTTGACCCACGGCCCGTGCAACATCTGGGGCCTCGCCATCAGCCGGAAGGGAGAGACCTTCATCCAGGAAGCGAACGACTACGGCTACTCCGTCATTCCTTACGAGCCCGGGATCAACATTCCCGGCTGTGGCGACTACAAGTTCCGCCCCTACGCGCCGAAGCATCCCAGCGCGACACCGTTCGCCATGGGCGGCACCGGGCTGAGCGGGCTTGCTCTGAATGACGATGCCAATGGGTTTCCTCTCCCTTGGAACGACGTCATGTTCGTGGCCAACCCGATCACCCGCATGGTCCAAGCAGTCCGCGTGAACCGCGATGGAGCGGGCTACAAGATGGAGAAGCTGCCGGACTTCATGACCACCACGGACGAATGGTTCCGCCCGGTGGCGATGCACTTCGGACCCGACGGCTGCCTCTACGTCGTCGACTGGTATAACAAGATCATCTCCCACAACGAAGTGCCCCGCACCCATCCCGACCGCGACAAGTCCCGCGGCCGCGTCTGGCGCGTGCGGCACGAGTCGCAAAAGCTCCGGGACATTCCCGACATCGCCAAGGCATCCGACGCGTCGCTCGTCATCGCTCTTCGCAGCGGCAACCGCTGGGAACAGGGCGCGGCGTTGAACCAGATCGGCTATCGCAAGGCCGCCATTCCCGCCCAGCAAACCGGCAATTCCGCGGAACAAGTCATTCAATCGCTCAGGGCAGCCGAAGCCGCCGGAACGATTTCATCCGCCACGATCGCCCCGCTTCTTTCCCACATCGATCGCCACGTGCGCCGCGAAGCCATCCGCGCCTTGGGCGAACTTCGCCGCTCGGCCAAGGTTCCGGAAGAAGAGGCTCTCAAGCTCGCCGGCCCTCTCGCCGCCGACGCCGACCACTCCGTGCGCACCGAAGTCATCCGCACCATCAGCGGCCAGATGACGCCGTGGAAGCATCTCATCATCGTCGGTGCGGAGAAGCGGCCAGATCCGTCATTGGGTCATCAGGCCATCGCCCTGCTGATCCGCATGGCCCTGCCCGCCTTGCTGGACGACACCAAATCCGGTCCGGGATACGAACGCGCCTTCGAGCGTTATCTGGTGCGGGCAGGATTGGAGCGACACCCGTCCGCCGTGGCCGCATTCTTGAAGTCCGCCGACGCCGCCAGCCTGCCTTTGGAGAATCGGGCCTTCGCCTCGCTCGCCTTGGACCCGCAATCCGCCGCAACAACGCTCGCCTCGCTGCTGCCCCAGCTCAAACGCGTTCCGTCCGAAGAGGAAGTCCGCACGCTGGCCAACGCGCTGAACGATGCGGCCGTGGTCGCCATCCTGAAGTCACAGCTGGTCGATCCCACGTCCGCCATGCCGCTGCTGGAGACGCTGCTGAAGCTCAGGACCTCCCTCGATTCCACTGCCCTGCTGCCGCTCCTGACGGCACCGACGAAGGCTCTTCTCACCAGTCCAGCCGGCCCGGAACTCGCGCTCGGCCTTCGACTGGCCAGTGAATTCCAGCTCCAAGCCGCGGAACCCACCCTCGCCGGAATACTCGAAGCGAGCCTAGCCCCGGTTTCCATCCGGGGTTCGAGCGGGCTCGTTCCCGCGCTCAAGGCCTTGGCCTCCCTGCGTTCGGACCGTTCCGATCTTTTCCTTGGCGCCTTCGGTCGGAATGAGCCTGGAGTTCGCGAAACCGCATTGACCGCACTGGCGGCGTCTCGCGGCGACCACTCCGCAGCGGCGCTCCTTGGCCTGTGGGACAAGCTGACCTCGAAGGAACGCTCATCGGCCATCGGCGTGTTGTCGGCTGCGCCCAACGGCGCGAAGGCCATCCTCGCCTCGCTGAAGAAGGGCCAGTTGGCCGAGGACGACCTGCCCGCGTCCGCCCTGGAGAAGATGCGGCTGACGCTTTCCGGAAACGCCGACATGGACGCGTTGTGGCTGAAGATGGCCCCGCGCATGAAGCGTGCGCTGCGACTGGACGGGGCAAACGGCGACTATGTGGAAACCAAGCTGACCCTGGCCGGGCCGTTCACGGTGGAGGCGTGGGTGAAGCTCGATCCCGAAATCAGCAACCTCGACGGCATTCTCGGTGCGCCCGGGCAGTTGGACCTCAACTTCTACGGCGGCCAGTTCCGCGCGTGGGTCAGCGGCTTGAACGACGTCGTCGTCGCCAAACGCAAGGTAACTCCCGAGTCCTGGACGCACGTCGCCCTGACGCGCGATGCGGCCGGCGAATTCCGTATCTACGTGAACGGCGAACTCGACGCCGTGGGCACAACACGTTCGACGAACACCTTCACCGGCCTCGACCTCGGCCGCACGATCCCGACGCAGGGCGGCACCGCTGGTTGGCTGGCCGAGTTCCGCGTGTGGAACCAATCCCGCTCGGCCGAGGAGATCATCGGCTCCTTCGACCGCAGCTTCGCGGGCGAGACTCGTCCCGCCGGACTCGCCGTCCTGTTCCCCGGCGACAACCTGAAACCGCACGGCAAGGCCCGCGTGGAAGGCACCCTCGAAGCGCCGCCTCTGCTCACGGCCAAGGAGGCGCAGGCGGTGGAGGAGAAGTTCGCCAAGTTCCGCAGCCTCGTGACCCAGCCCGGCGATGCGGCGAAGGGACGGGACCTCTTCACCACGACTTGCCTGTCGTGTCATCAGGCGGGCGGCAAGGGCGCGGGCTTCGCCCCGAACCTCGACGGCTCCGCCCTACGCACGACGGACGGCCTGCTGCGCGCGCTGCTCACGCCGAGCGCAGCGGTGGAGGCGGGCTACCGGAAGTTCCGAGTGGAGACGACGGACGGGGAAATCCAGGAAGGACAGCTCGGCTCGGAAGACGCCAGCGGCGTGGTGCTGAAACGCCCGAACGTCGAGCCGCTCAAGATCGCGGCCAAGGACATCAAGCGCGCGCGGTTCCTGAACGAGTCGGTCATGCCGGAAGGATTGCTCGAGTCGCTTGCCCCGCAGCAGGTGGCGGATCTCTTCGCGCATCTGCGGACGCTGAAGTAGGCCGGGTGTCTCGCCCGGAGAGGGGTTGGGAACATCGAACAGCCAACATCCAACGCCGAACATCGAAGGCGAAGACTCGCAGGCGGGTGCTGGTCGTAGCTTACCAAAACGGCAAATGATGGAAGCACCGCTTCAGGATGCGGCGATTTTGAGGTCGCTCACAGACATGTCATCGCACTCCGCTCTCCTCAAGCCCCAGCTAATGGATGGCAATCTTTCAGGTTGCTCACGTCAATCTTCGCCATCGGTCAGAGGCTTCCATATTCCATCTTCTGGAATGGCGACAATGTTTCGTAGAGCCTGTGTTTCTCAACACATGCCCTGAATTGATCGCCTGAACCAAAAACAAAATCGGAGCAATGCTCGGCCAAGTCCCTTCGCAAGCATTCAAAGGCCGCAAGCGGGTCAGCACCAGGAGGCTGAGGATAATGACCTGCCCCGGAACGGCCAAACAACGCGCGCATATAGTCCTCATGTCCCAGCGACAGTTTCCCCAGATGATATGTCACCAGCCCAAGCGAAAAGCGGAAATGAAGTTCCAAGCGTCTATCTCCGCACACAAACTCGCCATGCGCGAAAGGGCCACCGCTACTGCTACCGCTGCCAATCATGAGAAATTGAAATTCGTGTTGGACGAGAATTGCCCCGACAATAGCAGATCCTTGTCTGATGATTTCCTCACGGTCCTTAATTGAAGCAGCGGCCATGCAGCCAAACCTTTCTGTTCACTTCACACCTTCGGCGTCCCCGCTTCGATCAGTTCCAGCAGCTTGGCCACGGCGTCCTCGGCCTTGATGGCGAGGATCTGGCCGTTACGGGGTTTGATCTCGACTTCGCCCTTGGCCAGCGACTTCTCGCCGATGGCCAGTCGGAGCGGGAAGCCGACGAGTTCGCTGTCCTTGAACTTGAAGCCGGGGCGTTCATCGCGGTCGTCGAGAATGACGTCGATGCCCTTGGCGGTCAGCTCGGCGTAGATCTTCTCCGCGAGCTGCATGACGGGGCTCTCGGGCGCGACGGCCAGCGGGGTGAGGCAGACGGTGTAGGGCGCGACGCTGACGGGCCAGACGATGCCGTCCTTGTCGTTGCACTGCTCGATCACGGCCAGGAGCGTGCGGGTGACGCCGATGCCGTAGCAGCCCATGACGGCCGGGTGCTGTTTGCCGGCCTCATCGACGAAGAGGGCGTTCATCTTCTCGCTGTATTTGGTGCCGAGCTTGAAGACATGGCCGACCTCGATGGCGCGGCGGATCTTCAGGGACTTGGCGCACTTGGGGCAGGGTTCGCCGACGGTGACGGTGCGGAGGTCGAACCAGTCGGTCACTTTGATGTCGCGCTCGATGGAGACGTTGCGGAAGTGGAAGCCGTCTTCGTTCGCGCCGGTGGTCATATCGTTGGCCCCGCGCAGGCGTTCGTCGGCGTAGACCTTCCAGTCTGCGGGGACGTTCTTCACCGCGCCGAGGGAGCCGGGCATGGCGCCGAGCGTCTGGAAGTGGAGGAGGTCGGCCTCGTTCTTCACGTCGGCCGGACGGGCCTCGACCGCGCAGGAGCGGGCCTTGAACTTGGCTTCGTTCAACTGGTCGTCGCCGCGGATGAGGATGAGCACCGGTTTGCTGTCGGCGATGTAAACGAGGGTCTTGATCTGGCGATTGGCCGCGACCTTGTAGGGATCCTTGCTCAGCGCCTCGATGGTGACGACGCCGGGCGTGGCGAACTTCTCGATCTCGGGGCCGACCTCGCGGGCGGCGGTCTTGGGCAGGCCGCTCGTGGCCTTCTCGATGTTGGCCGCGTAGCCGCAGCCTTCGCAGAAGGCGACGTTGTCCTCGCCCGTATCCGCCGGGACCATGAACTCGTGGGAATGGTTGCCGCCGATGACGCCAGTGTCGGCCTCGACGGGGAAGGCCTGGAGGCCGCAGCGGGCGAAGATGCGCGTGTAGGCGTCATACATCTTCTTGTAGCTGGCCATCGCGCCCTCGTCCGAGGTGTCGAACGAGTAGGCGTCCTTCATGATGAACTCCTTGGCGCGCATCAGGCCGAAGCGCGGGCGGATCTCGTCCCGGAACTTGGTCTGGATCTGGTAGAAGTTCTTGGGGAGCTGGCGGTAGCTGTTGATCTCATTGGCCGCGAGGCTGGTGATGACCTCCTCGTGCGTGGGGCCGAGGACCCATTCGCGTTTGGCGGAGTCGCGCACCTTGAAGAGCACGTCGCGCGCGGTCTCGGAGCGGCCGGACTGCTGCCAGATCTCAAGCGGCTGGAGCGCGGGCATGAGCACCTCGATGCCGCCGGCGCGGTCCATCTCCTCCCGGACGATCTTCTCGATCTTGCGCAGAGCCCGGAGGCCCATGGGCAGGAAGGTGTAGAGCCCGCCCGTCAGCTTGCGGACGAGACCGGCCCGGAGAAGGAGCTTGTGCGAAAGGATCTCCGCGTCGGCGGGCGTCTCTTTCAACGTCGGAATGAAGGTTTGGGACCAGCGCATAGTAGGGGTGCGTGTCTAGGGGAGAGGCCGAATACGGGAAAGGAGAAAAGTGTCGTCTCGGTCCGGCGAGCCCGCCATTTTGACCGAACACAGCCCCAGTCCAAACCGTCTTAAACCTCGTCCATGAAAACCGCCATCACGTCCCTCGCCGCCGCCGCATCCCTCCTTCTCGCCGGCTGCCAATCCGGCGGCTCGGCCGAATGGCAGCCTCTCTTCGACGGAAAGACGCTCGCCGGCTGGCACGTCTACGGGTCGAGCGCGGCTCCCGGCCCCGGCTGGAAAGCGGAGGACGGCATCCTGAAGAAGCTCGAAGGCCAGAAGGGCGGCGACATCGTCACGGATCGGCAGTTCACCGACTTCGACCTGGAATGGGATTGGCGCGTCGCGCCCGGCGGCAACAACGGCATCAAATATCTCGTCAACGAAACCCGCAAAGGAGCGCCCGGCCACGAATACCAGATGCTCGACGACGAGAAGCATCCGGACGGCAAGATCGGA
>JAYTUE010000239.1:0-3909 GCA_043744715.1 Verrucomicrobiota bacterium
CATGTATTCACCTGCGGACCTCTTCGACCTTTCCGAGACCGAGCACGGGCGTCTCTTCGCGGGATTGGAATACTCGTGGGACGCGCTGAAACGCCTCAAGGAATACCTGAATCTCAACCTGCGTCCCGGCCTGAACAACAAGTGCGAGGGCCGCGCCTACATCGGCAAGGAGGTCTACATCGGCGAGGGCACGGTGGTCGAAGACGGCGCCATGATCAAAGGCCCGGCCTGGATCGGGAAGAACTGCGAGATCCGGCACGGGGCCTACATCCGGGAGAATGTCATCATCGGCGACGACTGCGTGATCGGAAACGCCTGCGAGCTGAAGAACGCCATCCTCTTCAACGAGGCCGCCGTCCCGCACTTCAACTACGTGGGCGACTCCATCCTCGGCCACCGGGCGCACCTCGGCGCCGGGGTGAAGATCTCGAACATCAAGCTGACCACGGGAAACATCTTCCTCGACAAGGACGGCCTGCCCTTCGACACGGGCCTGCGGAAGTTCGGCGCGCTCGTCGGCGACGGCGCCGAAGTCGGCTGCAACGCGGTGCTGAACCCGGGCAGCGTGCTCGGCCGCGGATCGATGGTCTATCCCAACGTCTCCTGGCGCGGCGTCCTCCCCGCGCACATGATCGCGAAGAACACGTCCCCGCACAACGTGGTCATGATGCGCCCGCGCGAGACGGACTGACCGGCGTCCGTCGAAACGGCTTCGACCCCTTGTAGAGCCCCGACCGCGCGCCTAGTGTCCGCCGGTGATCCGGAACATCATCTTCGACTGGTCGGGCACGCTCGTGGACGACCTGCCGGCCGTCTGGCGCGCGTCGAACCACTGCTTCACCCAGGCCGGGATTCCGGAGATCACCCTCGAGCAGTTCCGCGCGGAATTCGTCCTGCCGTTCAAGGGATTCTACGACCGCTACCTGCCGCACGTGCCGATGGAGCAGCTGGAGGAATGGTTCCACGGCCACTTCAAGCAGGCGCAGGACAGCGTCGTCGCGCTGCCGTTCGCGCGGGAGTTCCTCGAATTCTGCCGCGCCCACGGCATCCGGACCTTCCTCCTGAGCACGGTCCATCCCGACCACTACGAGGTGCAGGCGCGCAACTCCGGCTTCGGTCCCTTCATCGACCGGCCCTACGTCCAGGTGGCCGACAAGCGGACCAAGATCGGCGAGATCCTGGTCGAGAACGGCCTGCATCCCGCCGAGACGCTCTTCATCGGCGACATGCAGCACGACATCGAGACGGCACGGCATGGCGGCGTGCATTCGTGCGCCGTCCTCACGGGCTACAACCGCCTCGACCAGCTCCGTGCCAGCGAACCCGACCTCATCGTCGAACACCTGGGCGAGCTCCGCCTGATCCTGGAGCGCCATCGGTTCCGGCTGACCTCGGCGATTCATGCGAACGGCAACGGGTCGTCGGGACACGTCCCCATTTCCACCGTCGGCGCCGCGATCTTCAACGACGCCGGCCAGCTTCTCATGATCCAGACCCAGAAATGGTCCGGCATGTGGGGCATTCCCGGCGGCAAGATCAAGTGGGGCGAATCCAGCGAAACGGCGCTCCTCCGTGAGATCCTGGAGGAAACCGATCTCAAGGTGGACGGGATCGAGTTCATCATGGTCCACGACTGCATCCACTCGCCGGAGTTCTATCGCGACGCCCATTTCCTGCTGCTCAACTACACCTGCCGCGCACGGGGCATCCAGCAGGTCCGCCTCAACGAGGAGGCGCAGGACTTCCGCTGGGTCGACTTGGAGGAGGCCTTCCAGCTGCGGCTGAATACGCCCACGCGCGTGCTCTTGGAAAAGATCCGCCAAGCCTGACAGCCATGGACACCATCACCATCCAGGACCTCGAAGTCCGCTACCACATCGGCGTGCCCGACGAGGAACGCGTCCAGTCCCAGAGGCTGCTTCTCACCATCGTCATGGAGCACGACATCCGCCGCGCCGCTGCGGGAGACGATCTGGAGCACACGATCAACTACTACGCCGTGAGCCAGCGCCTGCTGAAGCTGGGCGAAGCCCGGAGCTGGAAACTGCTCGAAACCCTGGTCGAGGAGATCGCGGGAATCGTTCTCGGAGAATTCGGCGCGACGGCGGTGAGCGTCGAGGTGAAGAAGTTCATCATCCCGGAGGCGAGGCACGTCGCGGTGTCCATTCGGCGAACTCGTTGAAACGATTCGTTCAGGCGAATTAGCCTTGGGACTTGTTCCGTAAGCTGGAACGCGATTCTCTGAAGGCCATCCGCCCATGATCCTCTACCGCATCTTCGCCCTGCTGGCTTTGGCAGCTTTCATCAGTGGCTGCTCTGTTCCGAAGTCCGCCCCCGCCAAACGTCCGCCCAACATCGTCGTGATCTTTTGCGACGACCTCGGCTACGGCGACCTGGGCAGCTACGGCTCGAAGACGCCGACGCCGAATCTCGACCGGATGGCCAGGGAAGGTATGCGGTTCACGGACTTCTACGTCGGCCAGGCCGTCTGCTCGGCGTCGCGTGCGGCTTTGCTCACGGGCTGTTATCCGGGGCGTGTCGGCATCCAGGGTGCGCTTTGGCCCAACTCGAAGGTCGGCTTGAACCCGAACGAACTTACCATTGCCGAAGTGTTGAAGACCCGGGGCTACGCCACGGCAATTTACGGCAAATGGCACCTGGGCGACGCGCCTGAATTCCTCCCGACGCGGCAGGGCTTCGACGAATGGTTCGGCCTGCCCTACTCGAACGACATGTGGCCGAACCATCCGACGAACAAGAAGTATCCGCCGCTGCCGCTCTACGAGAACGAAAAGGTGGTCGAGCTGATGCCCGACCAGTCGTTGTTGACCAAACGATACACGGAACGGGCCGTGGGTTTCATCGAGCGCAACAAGGACAAGCCCTTCTTCCTTTACGTGCCGCACAGCATGCCTCACGTGCCCATCTTCGCATCGAAGGCTTTCTCAGGAAAGACCGGCCTCGGGCTCTACGCCGACGTCGTCCACGAGATCGACTGGTCGGTCGGACAGATCCTCGCGGCCCTCAAGAAGCAGGGTCTCGACGACGACACGCTCGTCGTCTTCACGTCGGACAACGGGCCCTGGACCGTCTTCGGCAACCACGCCGGCTCCAGCGGCGGGCTGCGTGAGGACAAGGGCACGAGCTTCGACGGCGGCGTGAAGGTTCCCTGCATCGCCCGGTGGCCCGGAAAGATTCACGCCGGACAAGTCGCCCGACAGCTCGCCGGCACGATCGATCTTCTGCCCACCTTCGCGAAGTTCGCCGGCGCGGAGGTTCCTTCTGACCGCGTCATCGACGGGCGCGACATGAGCCCGCTGCTCTTGGGGAAGGCCGGTGCGACGCCCCACCGGGACACGCAGTTCATCTACTGGGGCGAGCATCTCGACGCCGTCCGGAGCGGGCCGTGGAAGCTGCACTTTAAGCATCCGTTTCGCCAGACGCTCACGCGCGGCTTGGACGGCGCGATGGGCACCTACCGGACGGGCAACATCGAGCAAAGCCTCTTCAACGTGGAGACGGATCATTTCGAGAAGAACGACGTCTCGGCGCAGCATCCCGACGTGGTCGCCAGACTCGCGGCATTGGCCGAGCAGATGCGCGTCGAGCTCGGGGATTCCAATCCGAAGCGCGTCGGACGCGGCGTCCGGCCGGCGGGCCGTGTCGAGTGACGCCGGAGCACCGGATGGAAAGCCCGCCCCGTTGCCTCATGGATAAATGACACCCAAGGGGATGCTGAGTAGGCAGGGGTGATTGACTCAGGTTTCTGTGTTCGTTTTTGAGTGTAGCGGTTCTGTCAATCCCCCGGCTGGCAGGGCACTGGGTCATTCCGCCGCCCCGGCCAGGATCGGTTTCAACCGCCGCTCCAACTCCGCCTGCAGGGCAAACGGGTCCAGACTCTCGTAGCGC
>JAYTUE010000240.1:0-15341 GCA_043744715.1 Verrucomicrobiota bacterium
TGGCCAGCGTATCCTTGGCGTGAGGATCTTTTTCCAACGCGACCAGATCCCGGTCCAGCCGGTCGATGTTCTCGTAACTTTCAACAAGGAACTCTTTAGTAATTTCGTCCATACAGGAGCGGTAAATCGGCTATTGAGTAGATTGCATTAGGAACAAAACAGTCGCGGTGTTGAAACTGAAACTGGCGGGGATTCCAGTCGTCTCGAAACTCTCTGCCACGGGCTCTTTTCAACATTTTGTCCAGCACGAGGATTCTCTCGGCGCATTCCTTAATCACTTAACCAACAATTTTCCCTGCAAGATTTCTTGCGGGACCTGTCGCGTAGTTTTCAAAGCAGGACATTTTTGTGGTTCCGCGCTGTTTTCGGTGGGTAACCATGCGTCTTGTGGCTCCGAGTTGCTCTGGACTGCTCGACCGCGTTCTCCCTCTCCCGCTGGGAGAGGGAGAACGGCCAGCCAACCACGGGCGCGAACGGCCCCACCAACCCACTGAAAACAGCGAGGAACCAAAGATTCCTGCTTTGCTAACTCCCAAACTTGTCCTGGTTTGCTCGCCCCGCGACAGTTCAGACTGGATCGATCCCAAGGGGTGCAGAGCGATGGGCTTACGCCTTCTTGAAGACGATGGCTTCGTCCTTCACGTCGGCGTGGATGAGGTCGCCGGGTTTGAAGTCGCCGTCGAGGATGCGGAGCGCGAGCGGGTCGAGCAGCAGGTCCTGGATGGCGCGCTTGAGCGGGCGGGCGCCGAACTGCGGATCATAGCCTTCCTTCGCAATGAACGCCTTGGTCTCAGCGGAGACTTCCATCCGGAGATGCTGCGCTTCGAGGCGCTTCATCACGCGGATGAGCTGGAGGTCGACGATCTTGGTCAGCTCGGCCTCGTCGAGGCTGTGGAAGATGATCGTGTCGTCCACACGGTTGAGGAACTCGGGACGGAAGTGCCGCTTCAACTCGCCGAGCACCTTGTCCTCCATCGCCTGATGCGCGCCCTTGGAGGTTTTCCCGTCGAGGAAATACTCCTGGATGATTGGCGACCCGATGTTCGACGTCATGACGACGATGGTGTTCTTGAAGTCCACGGTGCGGCCTTGGCCATCGGTCAGGCGGCCATCGTCGAGCACTTGGAGGAGCACGTTGAAGACGTCCGCGTGGGCTTTCTCGATCTCGTCGAAGAGGACGACGGAATACGGACGGCGCCGGACGGCTTCGCTGAGCTGGCCGCCTTCTTCGTAGCCGACGTAGCCGGGAGGTGCGCCGACGAGTCGTGAGACGGTGTGCTTCTCCATGTATTCCGACATGTCGATGCGGATCATGGCCTGGTCGTCATCGAAGAGGAACTCGGCCAGCGCCCGAGCCAGCTCGGTTTTGCCGACGCCGGTGGGCCCGAGGAAAATGAAGGAGCCGATCGGGCGATTCGGATCGCCGAGGCCGGACCGGGCGCGGCGGACGGCGTTGGCCACGGCCTTGATGGCTTCCTTCTGGCCGATGACGCGATGGCCAAGACGGTCTTCCATCTTCACTAGTTTCTCGCGTTCGCCTTCGAGCATCCGCGTGACGGGAATACCGGTCCATGCGGCGACGACTTTGGCGATGTCCTCATCGGTGACTTCCTGACGGAGCAGGGTGTGTCGTGTGGTGGAAGTCTGCTTCTGCACGCTGGCCAGCTTCTTTTCCAGATCCGGAATGAGGCCGTATTGGATCTCGGCCGACTTGTTCAAGTCGCCCTTGCGGCTGACTTGTTCCAGCTCGGTCCTGGCCTGCTCCAGTTGTGTTTGGATCAAGCTGACGGCGTTGATCGCGGCCTTCTCGTTCTGCCATTGCGCGGTCAGGGCGGACGACTTGTCCTTCAGGTTGGCGAGTTCGGCGTCGAGTTTCTTGAGGCGTTCCTTGCTGGCGTCGTCGCGTTCCTTGGCAAGCGAAGTGCGTTCGATCTGGAGCTGGAGAATCTGGCGATCGAACTGGTCGAGTTCCGTGGGTTTGGAATCGAGTTCCATCTTCAGGCGGGAAGCGGATTCGTCCATGAGATCGACGGCTTTGTCCGGCAGGAAACGGTCCGCGATGTAGCGGTGCGACAGCGTCGCGGCTGCGATGAGAGCGGCATCCTGGATGCGGACGCCGTGGTGGGTTTCGTAGCGTTCCTTGAGGCCACGGAGAATGGCGATGGTGTTCTCGACCGTCGGTTCGGCCACATGGACCGGCTGGAAGCGGCGTTCGAGGGCCGGGTCCTTCTCGATGTATTTCTTGTATTCATCGAGCGTGGTCGCGCCTACGCAACGGAGTTCGCCACGGGCTAGCTGGGGCTTGAGCATGTTGGCCGCATCGGCCGCGCCCTCGGCCTTGCCGGCGCCGACGATGGTGTGGAGTTCGTCGATGAAGAGGATGATCTTTCCTTCGGCCGAGGTGACCTCCTTGAGGAAGGCCTTCAGGCGATCCTCGAACTCCCCGCGATACTTCGCGCCGGCGATCATGGCGCCGAGGTCCATGGCGATGATGCGCTTGTTCTTGAGGGATTCGGGCACGTCGCCGTTGACGATGCGGCGGGCGAGTCCTTCGACGATGGCGGTCTTGCCGACGCCGGGTTCGCCGATGAGCACGGGGTTGTTCTTCGTGCGGCGGGTCAGCACCTGCATGACGCGGCGGATCTCGTCGTCGCGACCGATGACGGGATCGATCTTGCCCTGGCGGGCGAGGGCGGTGAGGTCTTTGCCGTATTTCTCCAGCGTCTGGAACTTGTCCTCGGGATTCTGGTCGGTGACGCGCTGGTTGCCGCGCACTTCGGCAACGGCCTTGAGCACGGCGTCGCGTTTGAGACCGAGCTTCTCGAAGATTTTCTTGAGCGAGGAACCGCCCTTGGACATCAGGCCGAGGAGCAGGTGTTCGGTGCTGACGAAGTCGTCCTTGAGTTTCTTGGCTTCGTCCACGGCCGCATCGAGGGCGTGTTTCAGTTCGTTGCTGAGGTAGATGTCCGAGGAACTCGTGCCTTGGACGCGGGGGCGACGATTCAACTCCTCGTCCAAGGCGGTCTCGACCTTGGCCGGCTCGGCCCCGAGTCGACGGAGAATCTCCGGAACGATGCTCTCCTCCTGGGCGGCCAACGCGGCGAGGAGGTGTTCCCCGTCGATCTGCTGATGGGAGAGCTTCTTCGCCACCTGCTGCGCTTCCTGCATGGCTTCTTGGGACTTTGTGGTGAAACGCTCTAAGTTCATGCGGGTGTAGGTAATCCAAGATGCCGTGGTGTCAAAGTGGCCCGTTTCTGGACCCATGGGTAGGGATTGGTTTCCATGAGTCAGAGCTGCGCGAGACATCTCGAATGATGAAGGGGATCCGGGTCTGGGCAGGGGCACGGGAAAGGGCTGTGAACTAGGCGGCCTTGAGGATGCCGAGCAGGCTGTCCTTGAGATTCAGCCGGTGGAGTTTGAGTCCGTTCATCGTTTCGTCGCATTTGGGTTCGACGTCGTATTCGGCGCGCCGGACATGGCGATCGACGTCGCGGTATTCGGGGAACTCGTGGATCAGGTCGTGGTGTTCGTCTTGCATGGTGGTTGAGAGGTTCGATCCCTCAATGGCACCGAATGCTGGATGTGGCTAATCCACGGCTGACGAAAGCGCGCCCTATCTTGCGCGCACTTCAGCCTTGTGGACACGAATGGGGCCGACACTTTGTCTTCATGACCACCGCCCAGAAGCCTGCTCAACGGCTCCTCATGTCTGTCGCGCTATTCCTCGTGCTCCTAACCACCCGGGTGGGAGGAGCGGAGATCGAATCATCGATCAAACCGGTTCCGCGCGAAGGCCGCCCGATGGAGCGGCATGTGCAGTTGAACGAACGCACCAAGGCCGCGGCGGGCAAGGTGGACCTGGTCTTCATCGGCGACTCCATCACCCAGGGTTGGGAAGGGGCCGGCAAGTCCGTCTGGGAAAAACGCTACGCCGGTCGCAAAGCGCACAACCTCGGCATCGGCGGGGACAAGACCCAGCATGTCCTATGGCGCCTGGAGAACGGAAACCTCGACGGGCTCGAACCCAAAGCGGCCGTCGTCATGATCGGGACCAACAACTCCGGCAAGGATCGGAACTCCCCGGCCGAAATCACGGAAGGGGTCGCCGCCGTGATCTCCAAGCTCCGGGCCATGCGGCCCCAGATGAAGATCCTTCTGCTCGCCATTTTTCCGCGTGGCCAGAACTTCAACGACCAGCGCGGCTTGATCCTCCAGGTCAACCAGGCCATCGCGAAGCTTGCGGACGACAAGATGGTCTTCTGGCTCGATTTCGGCTCCCGGCTCATCAATGCCGACGGATCGATCTCCAAGGATCTCATGCCGGATTACCTTCACCTCTCGACCCAGGGCTATGAGGTCTGGGCCGACGCCATCGAACCCAGGCTGGTTGAACTGCTGGACGAAAAAGCCGCGACGGCCAGCTCGGTTGATCCGTCAGGCGAATGGGTCTGGACCATCAACGGACCCGATGGCCAGCCGGTTTCCGCGCCTTTGATCCTCAAGAAGGAAGGGTCAAAGATCACCGGGAAGTTCGCCCGCAATGCCGACAAGTGGCTTCTGATCGAAGGCGGTTCGATCTCGGGAAACGAAATGAAATGGACCATCAAACGAGATCGGCCCGAAAACGGCGGAACCATGACCTACGAGATGACCGCATCCGTGGAAGCCGACGGCACGATCAAGGGCACCGCCAGGACCAAGCTGGATGGTAACGAAATGACCTCGCCGTGGTCCGCCAAACGCAAGTAGCCCGTGGCCTCCGCTGGGCGAGTCCAAGCTTGACCGGAACCACCGTGGCTTCTACTTAGACCGTGAACATGACGCGCATTCCCGTAGTGCTCCAGCTGGTGGTCGTAGCCGTAGTAGGCTGCGATGCCGCGGGGCCTTGTTGTGCGTAACGACACTTTCAACAAGAACCCACGGCTGGAAACGGTCGTGGGTTTTTTGTGACCGCGACCCTCCGCCACCATCGAGAGACAGAACCATGAGCAAGACAGCGATCAAAAAGACGACGAAAAAGGCAGCCGCACCCAAGGCCGAAGTGGGCAAGGCGATGTTTGGCCGCGACATCTTCGTCGAAGCCCTCGAACGCGCCGGCGTCGAGGTCATCTTCGCCTATCCGGGCGGCGCGAGCATGGAGATTCACCAGTCGCTCACGAAATCCAAGATCCGGACCATCCTCCCACGCCATGAACAGGGCGGCAGCTTCGCCGCCGAAGGCTACGCCCGCGCCACCGGCAAGGCCGGTGTCTGCATGGGCACTTCCGGCCCCGGCGCGACGAACCTCGTCACCGCCATCGCCGACGCCTACCTCGATTCCTGCCCGTTGGTGGCCATCACCGGCCAGGTCGCGCAGGCGATGATCGGCCGCGGCGCCTTCCAGGAGACCGACATGGTCGGCGTCACGCTGCCCATCGTGAAGCACTCCTACCTGATCACGGACATCAACGACATCCCCCGCATCGTGGCCGAGGCGTTCTACCTGGCCGAGAGCGGCCGCCCCGGTCCCGTCGTCATCGATTTCCCCAAGAACATCCAGCAGCAGAAGGCCCAGCCCAAGTGGCCCGTTTTCGCCGACATCAAGGCCGGGCTCCGCGGCTATACCCAGCCCGACCACCGCGCCGACGACCTCGCGTTGAACGAGATCATCGGCCTCATCGAGAAGGCCGAACGTCCCGTCCTCTACTGCGGCGGCGGCATCATCACCTCCGGCGCGGCCGAGGAGCTCAAGAAGTTCGCCGAAGCCACCAACATTCCCGTCACCACCACGTTGATGGGCATCGGTGGATTCCCCGAGACGCATCCGCTCTCCATGCGCTGGCTCGGCATGCACGGCTCCGCCACGGCCAACTGGGCCGTCAGCGGCGAGTTCAAGCAGCGCAAGGACCCGGGCGAGCCGATGGTGAAGCTCAAGGACGGCGCCGATCTGCTGCTCGCGTTCGGTGTCCGCTTCGACGACCGCGTCACCGGCAAGGTCGAGGAGTTCTGCAAGAACGGCACGATCGTCCACATCGACATCGACCCGTCCGAGCACAACAAGAACAAGAAAGTCCAGCTCGCCATCGTCGGTGACTTGAAGGACGCGCTGAAGCGCCTCAACGCCCTCGTCGCCAAGCGCACCACCGACAAGAAGTTCCCCGCGTGGCACGCGCAGATCACCGAGTGGAAGGCGAAGGCCCCGTTCCGCTTCACCAACCCCGGCCAGATCATCGATTCCGACCACCTCAAGCCCTACAACAAGCCCGGCGAGGAATACATCCTCCCCCAGATGGTCATCGACGAGCTCTACCACCTGACCAAGGGCGACGCGATCATCACGACGGGCGTCGGCCAGCATCAGATGTTCGCGGGGCAATGGTATAAGTATAAGTTCCCGCGCCAGTTCATCACCAGCGCCGGCCTCGGCTCCATGGGCTACGGATTCCCCGCCGCGCTCGGCGCCAAGGTCGCCCGGCCCGACAAGCAGGTCGTCGACATCGACGGCGACGGATCGTTCCTCATGAACGTCCAGGAACTGGCCACCGCCAAGGTCGAGCACATCGCCGCCAAGGCCATCATCATGAACAACCAGCACCTCGGCATGGTCGTGCAGTGGGAGGACAGCTTCTTCGGCGGCAATCGCGGCCACACCTACCTCGGTGATCCGTCCGACCGCCAGCACGTCTACCCGGACTACGTGAAGGTCTGCAACAGCTTCGACATCCCGTGCGAACGCGTCGTCTATCGTAAGGATCTGCGGGCGGCGCTGGAGCGCATGCTGGCGTCGGAGACGGCCTACGTCCTCGATGTCGTCACGCCCTACACCGAGCACGTGCTGCCGTTCATCCCGGCCGGCCGCACCGTGGCGGACATGATCTGGTAATCCGCCGGACCGCAACTCTTGCGAACGCCCGCCGCCTCATCGCTGCGGGCGTTTTCATTTTTGTGGCCGTAGGCCGGGCGTCCCCGCCCGGCAAGGAGGTGCTACGGCGAGAAGAACCATCCTCACCTCTGAGCGCCGAGCATCTGCTCCGGCTGAGATGATTCCACGCCCCAACCCTCCGCTCGTTTCCCTGACAACCAAGCGGTTCGGCTTCGATGTTCGATGTTCCCCGAGTCACAACACCTCCGGGCCGGGCGCGGACGCCCGGCCTACGCTCCACGCTTGGCAAGCCGGAGACCGGCGTTAGCGTCCATCCCATGCTGTTTCGTTTCTGCGCGCTGTTTGCCGTCGTGTCGTTCACCGCCGGCGCGGCTCAGATCAATTTCAACTGGTCGCAGGATCCGCTCGGACGGGCCCCGACCAACTTCGTCAGCCGTCTTTCCGGTGGCGGCTCTCCCGGGGATTGGAAGCTCGTGACCGACGACGTCCCGCCGTTGCTGGCCCCGATCAATCCCAACGCTCCCGTCCCGAAACGCGCCGTGCTGGCGCAGCTCTCGACCGACAAGGCGGACGAACGATTTCCGCTGCTCGTCTACGAGGGCGAGACCTTCAAGGACTTCACGCTCAAGACGCGCTTCAAGACCGTCTCCGGCGTGGAGGAACAGATGGCGGGCATCGCCTTTCGCTTCGTCGACGAAAAGAACTACTACGTCGTCCGTGCCAGCTCGCTCGGGAACAACCTCCGGTTCTACAAGTTCGTGAACGGCGAACGAAGCGCGCCCATCGGACCCGACATACCGATCCCCAGCGGCGTCTGGCACCAGCTCACGATCGAAGCCAAGGGCAACGAGCTCCGCTTCCTCCTGAACGACAAGGAGGCCATGCCCTTCCTGACGGACAATTCGTTTCCGGCGGGCAAATTCGGCTTCTGGACCAAGTCCGATTCCGTCTCCCATTTCGTCGACACCACGATCACCTACAAACCCATCGAGCCCGAGACCCAGGTCGCCGTGCGGCAGATGATGAAGGCCCGGCCCAAGTCGTTGCTCGGGTTGAAGCTTTTCGCCTACGACGGCTCCGGCACCAATTCGTGCAGGATCATCGCGAGCGACAAGGAGTCCGAGGTCGGCCAGCCCGGGGGCGCTTCCGAGCTGGATGTGCTCAAGCGCGAGAAGAGCTACTTCGCCAAGGGCAGGGACCGGTCCGAAGTCACGGTTCCCATCCGCGACCACAACGGCGAGATCATCGCCGCCGCCCGGCTGGTCATGCCGACCTTCTTCGGCCAGACCGAGAAGAACGCCCTTGAACGCGCCATGCCGATCCGAGGTGAACTGGAATTGTTGATCCAGGCGTCGCGCGGTCTGGAATAGAATGCGGGCCGGTGCCGCGATGTCCCGCCATGGGTCGTGTCAACGACCGGCTGGAAACAGGAACTCCAACGCCCGCCAGACCCGTCGCCGCCAATGGAATTCGTTGTGCTGCGCCCGGCCGGCCTCCTTCTGTTTGTCCGGCTGGTATCCGAACGCCGCCATCTCCTGCTCGGTGTGGAGCTTCTCATCGACGAAGGTCTTGAGGTCGATGTCGTCCTGGTGGCCCAGCTCCCGCAGCCTTGCCGCAACGTCCGCCGTGTCCTTCCGTCCGTCGTCGGTGCGCCCAGCCTTCACGCCGCTGTCCAGGTAGACGCGGATCGGTTTCTTCGCGCCGGAGTATCGGGCCATCACGCCGTCCAACAGGTGCCGTTTCTCGACCCAAAACGAACTGGAGAGTCCGGCCGCACCGCCGAAGACTTCCGGCCGTTCCCAGGCCAACGCGAAGGAACACAGCCCGCCCATGGATGATCCGAGGACGGCCGTATCCTGCGGACCTGTCAGCGTCTTGAACTCGCGGTCGATGGAGGGTTTCAGTTCATCGATCAGGAACCCGC
This sequence comes from Verrucomicrobiota bacterium, assembly GCA_043744715.1. Classification (GTDB taxonomy): domain Bacteria; phylum Verrucomicrobiota; class Verrucomicrobiia; order Limisphaerales; family CANJSG01; genus CANJSG01. The sequence continues at coordinate 8,787 of JAYTUE010000240.1, forward strand.
TGTAAGCATCGAACGCCGCCCGGCTGGCCGGGTTGGTCCTGGGCCCCGCGTATTCGTCGAAGCGCTTGGGCGAGTTGTCCACCGCCACGATCAGCACCGGACGCATCCGGCCTCCGGCGATGAGTTTCTCCGCGGCCCTGTCCATGTCCCATGGTCCCCAGCCGAAAGCCACGCCGGGTCCGGCGCTGCTGAAGACATTCTGGCCGTCGTGCACGTAGAGGACGGGGAAACGACTCGTGCCCGACAGCTCGTAGCCCGGCGGCAACCAGATCCGGACGGTTCGTGCTGCGGACAGGTTGGTCGACATCACCAGCCGCGCTGGCAGAAAACTCCCGACAGCTCCGGATGGGTCGGCGGCATTGGCCATAAAGCTCAAGACGAATGTCAAAAGGGCGGACAGGCGGACCGGGTTCACATTGGCAGGCTAGCGGCGCGGTTGAATGAGGGAACTGCGAAGTAGCCGCCGACGTGAGGAGTCGGACCAGTTCGTTGGACCCGTCAAACGCGCCGGGTCAGGGGACCGGGCCTACAAGGCCAATGGGATTCCCGGAGGTTTCTGTAGGCCGCGTGCCCTCACGCGGCGGGGCGTGGGCGTTCCTTCGGCGAGCTGCCAAACCTCATCTGCGTTGATCTGTGTCCATCTGTGGTTAGCAAGCCCTTCTTCCCTTGGCTTGAATCGGACTTGGTCGTCCCTGAGACTCCGCTGACCGATGGGTAACACGTTTGGACACCTTTTCCGCATCACCACCTGGGGCGAAAGCCATGGTGGAGGCGTCGGCGTCGTGGTCGACGGCTGTCCGCCGCGCGTCGAGCTGACCGAGGCCGACATCCAGCCGGACCTCGACAGACGACGCCCTGGCCAGTCCAAGATCGTCACGCCGCGCAAGGAGTCCGACACCGTCCAGATCCTCAGCGGCACCTTCGAGGGCAGGACGCTGGGCACGCCGATTTCCATGTGGGTGAAGAACGAGGACCAGCGCTCCGAGGCCTACAGCGAGATGGCCGTGAAGTTCCGGCCGTCGCACGCGGACTACACCTACCAGGAGAAGTTCGGCATCCGCGCCTGGGGCGGCGGCGGCCGCACCAGCGCCCGCGAAACCATCGGCCGCGTGGCAGCAGGCGCGATCGCGAAGAAGATTCTCAAGCAGCAGTTCGGCGTCGAAGTCCTCGCCTGCGTCACGCAGGTCCAGCATATCACCGCCGAGGTGAACCCGGAGACGTTCACTCTCGCCGACATCGAGGCCAACATCGTCCGCTGTCCCGACGCGGCCGTGGCCGAGAAGATGATCGAACTGATCGAGCAACGCCGCAGCGAAGGCGACAGCGTGGGCGGGATCATCCTGGGAGTCGCGCGCGGCGTGCCCGTGGGTTGGGGTGAACCCGTCTTCGACCGCCTGGAAGCCGATTTGGCCAAGGCCATGTTGAGCCTTCCGGCGACGAAGGGATTTGAGATCGGCTCGGGCTTCGGCGGCATTGCGCTGACCGGCCTCCAGCACAACGACGCCTTCTACATGGAAGGCGACCGCGTCCGCACCCGCACCAACCGTTCCGGCGGCATCCAGGGCGGCATCTCCAACGGAGAAACCATCTACTTCCGCACGGCCTTCAAGCCCGTCGCCACGGTCATGCACGAGCAGGAAACCATCGACCTCGAGCACAAGCCCACCACGCTCAAGGGCCGGGGCCGTCACGATCCCTGTGTGCTGCCGCGTGCCGTCCCTATGGTCGAGGCGATGACCGCCCTGGTCCTTCTCGACCACGCCCTTCGGCATCGCGCACAGAACGGCTGATCCGAGGCCGGTGATCCCTGAGCGACCAGTGGGCTGGATGCTTGGAGCAATCCTTTAATCGCCCCCGGATACTCGACTCGAAACCTGGCGCGGCTTGCCACCGGATTTTGGGCTGGACTAGCATGTGGCCATGAAATTCCTCCTCGGCGCTGTTTCCCTCGCGGCTGCATTTTGGATGCATGGCGCGTCTGCTGCGGAGCCAGCCAAAAGCGAGCCCAAGGAAATTGCCGAACTTCGCGCGAAGGCTGAAAAGGGCGATGCCGATGCCCAGTTCAACCTGGGCTTCACGTATGCCCAAGGTGCGGGGGTGACGAAGGACGATGCCGAGGCGGTGAAATGGTATCGCAAGGCCGCCGATCAAGGGGATGCCTCGGCCCAGTTCATCCTTGGCGTCATATATGAGGGAGGCCGAGGGGTGACAAAAGATGAAGCCGAAGCGGTGAAATGGTATCGTAAGGCCGCCGACCAAGGTCATGCCAGGGCTCAATCTACCCTTGGTGTCATGTATGCCAATGGCCAAGGCGTGACGAAGGACGATGCCGAGGCGGTGAAATGGTATCGTAAGGCCGCTGATCAAGGTGAGGCCGTTGCCCAATCCAATCTCGGTGCCATGTATGCCCGAGGTGAGGGTGTGCCGAAGAATCATTTGGAGGCTTACAAATGGCGACTCCTCGCAGCCGCGCAAGGCGACGAACTTGCCAAGAAGGCCGTGCCGGCTTTAGAGCGAGACATGACGCGGGAGCAAATTGCTGAAGGTCAAAAGCTGGCCCGCGAGTTCAAGCCACGAGAGACTCCGTCGGCAGACAGCCCGGTTTCACGCGAGGGCATTGCGCAGTCCCGGCCGGAATCCAGCGGCACCGGCTTCTTCGTCACGGACGACGGCTATTTCATCACCAACCAGCACGTCGCGGGTGACGGCGCAACGGTGCGCGTGATCACTGCCGCAGGCGTGATTTCCGCGAAGGTCGTCAAAGTGGACAAGGCGAACGACCTCGCCTTGCTCAAAGCGGAGGGGAAGTTCGCGGCGTTGCCCGTCATCGCCAGCCGCACCATGCGGCTCGGGGCCACCGTGGCCACTGTCGGTTTCCCGAACGTCGGCTTGCAGGGCTTTGCGCCCAAGCTGGGCAAGGGGGAGATTGCCAGCCTCGCCGGGGCGCAGGATGACGCGCGGCATTTCCAAATCAGCGTGCCCATCCAGCCCGGCAACTCCGGCGGCGCGCTGGTGGACGAGCGCGGCAACGTCATCGGAGTGGTGGTGGCGAAATTGAGCCAGAAGGCCGCGCTCGCCACCTCCGGCGCGCTGGCCGAGAACGTGAACTACGCCGTGAAGAGCAGCTATCTCCTGAGCTTCCTGGAATCCGTCCCCGAAGTCGCAGCCAAGCTCAAGGAGCCGGTCACGCAAGTCCGCAAGTTCGAGGACGTGGTCAAGGCCGCGGAGCAAGCCACCGTGCTCGTGCTGGTGTATTGAGCCTGAACGCCGAAGTTGGAATCGGTGAAGGGGTCCGCTCTTGATAATGGCTACGTCTGGTCGGGCTTTCTCTGCCGAGCGGGAGATCGGTGCTCCGATTTGCATTTCGAGCCACTGGAAAGCGGCGCAGCAGCGCACGCACTCCAAGACGCTGGAGCGATGAGCGGGTGCGCCGGGTTCCCGCCAGGTTTTGGACTGCGCCGGTGCTCCGGCGCTTTCTTCACAGCGTGGACTGCACGAAGCATGGCCCGCCTACGAGGCGGAGGCGCTGCCCACCTCATCCGGCTGCGTCATGGCCCAGCGATGGATGAGCCATTGCAACAGTGACCCGCTGATCATCAGGCCGAGGAAGCAGAGGAAGGCCCGGCGCTTGGTTTCACGGACGGCCCAGTTGCGGAAGTCGAACGGCAGCGGATCCGGCGGGAGATCATCGGCGATCGACGTGCGCACCGGAGGAATCAGGGCAGCCAGGCGGATGCGGAAAAGTTCCTTCGTCTTCGCTTCGTCCGGTTGATGCCGGTTGTCCTGGGCTTCGAGGAGAGCGTCGGTGTCTTCCGCCGCGGTGGTTTGAATCTTCGTTGCCGGCCGGTGGGCGAGGAACAGGGGCGAGAAGGACCACCAGAAGACCAGGCCGATTGAAGCCGCCCAGAGCGCGGCGCTGATCATGAAATTTTGGCGTGGCATGTGCGGGTTCAGGAGATTGGACCTGCCGCCGGCCTCCGTGTCACGGGGGCTTTTCCGTGAGGCCCGCCGGGTCAGAGACCGCTTATCCAGCGCGAGACGAACTTCTGCGCGCCGTAGATCCAGAGCGCGGCGGCAACCGCGATGTAGGGTCCGTAGGGAATCTTCGCCGACCATTCGCGTCGGCCGACGAGGATCATCGTCACGCCCGCCACGGCCCCGATCACGCTGCTGGCGAAGAGGCTGAACATCGCCCCCTGCCAACCGGTGAACGCGCCGATGGCCGCGACGAACTTCACGTCGCCGAAGCCCATCGCTTCGCGCGGAACGACGAGCTGGTTCGTCCATGCGACCATGCGTTTGATGGGTTCGGGATCGAACTCCTCCCCGCCGATGACGAGCTTCTTCATCGAGAGGCGCACATCGGCGTCGATGAAGCAGCGGTCGGGCAGTTCCAGCCGCCGGGCCTTGAGCTGGATGGTGTCCGAGTCGCGGTAGAAAAGATCTTCGAACGGCGTCTTTTCCTCTCCGATCAGGAGGCCGTCTTCGAGGAAGACGACCTCGGTCTCGGCCTCGAAATCGATCTTCTGCCGGCCGAAGAGAAGTTTGCCGAGGCGCAGGATGGCATAGACCACGCCGCCGCCCACGGCCGCGCCGAGGACGGATTGTTTGACGGCCACCAACGGTTCCGCGCTCTGGTGCAGGCCGGGGATGAAGAACGATAAAACGATGCCCACGCCGATTCCGCCGAAGGTGATTTCATCCGGAATGATGAAGTGCTCGAAGTCGATGAACGTGGCGACAAGCAGGCCGCTGATGAAAACGCAGTAGGCCAACGCGAGCCACGCCGACTGCCCGCCGTGCATCAACCAGACACCAAGGAAGAGCGCGCCGGTCAGCAATTCCACGAGGAAGTAGCGCGACGAGATCGGTTCCTTGCAGTTCGCGCACTTTCCGCGAAGCCACAGCCAGGTGATCAGCGGGACGTTCAGGTAGAACGGAATGGAATACTTGCACTTCGGGCAGTGCGACGGCGGCGAGACGACGCTCAGATCCAGCGGCATCCGGTAGATGCAGACGTTGAAGAAGCTTCCGCACAGCGACCCGAAGACGAACATCACCACCGACCAGAAGTGGGGCGGCACGGCCGCCCATCTCTCGGCTTCGAACATGTTGGTGAAGATGTCCACGAGGGGAATGACGAATGACTAAGGCCAAAGGCCGAAGGAATGACGAAGCGGCCTAAGCCTGACGAGTTGTTGATTCGGGATTTGGCCTTCGAGCTTCGTCATTGCCCGCTCCCGTAAATGGCTCTCTGGAGGGCTTGCCTCATCGCGTCGACGGGAGCGGGCCGTCCACTCCAGATCTCCAGCGCCTTCGCGCCCTGATAGAGGAGCATGCCGAGGCCGTTGGCCGATTTGAGGCCGGCTTCGCGGGCGAGCTTGAGGAAGGGCGTTTCCGCCGGGCGATAGATCATGTCGTAGGCAAAGCGCGCCCGGTTGAGGGCGAACGCACCCAAGTCCAACGGCGGTGCGTCGTCCGGCTTGAGGCCCAATGAGGTGGCGTTGAGCACCAGGTCGACGTTGCCGACGGGGTATTCGTGGGAAACACCGACGCCGGGGAATCGTTTCCGGATGTCCTCCGCGACGGCGGCGGCCTTGGCTTCCGTGCGGTTGACCAGCCAGAGATGGCTCGCGCCCTCGGCGGCCAGACGCAGCGCGGCGACGCTCCCGGCGCCTCCGGCTCCGAGGACGACGATGTTGCCGCCACGCGGTTCGTAGCCGAGGTCTTCGCGGATCGATCGGACGATGGCGTCGGCGTCGGTGTTGAAGCCGACGGTGCGGATGGCATCAACGGTTTCGGCGGCAACATCCCGCAAGGGGAGCCAATTCCCGGCACCATCTTGCGCCTCGAATCGGATCGTGTTCACCGCGCCCCAAGCGCGGGCGCTCTCGTCGAGTTCGTCCACCAGATCCACGGCCAGCAGTTTGTGGGGCACGGTCAGGTTCAGGCCGATGAACCGCATGGCGGCCGCGCCCTGGATGGCTTCGGCCAGCCTTTCCGGCGGCACGTCGAAGGCGAGGTATCGCCACGGCAGGCCCATCTCAGCGATCGCGGCGTTCTGCATGGGCGGCGAGGCCGAGTGTTTGATGGGATGTCCGTAGACCGCGCAGAAGCGCGTCGTGGCGGAAATGGCGTTGTCAGCCGGTGCGGGCACGTGCGGGTTATTCCAGAGGGAGGGGCAGGGCGGAAGGGTGAACTGTCGCGACTTCGACGGACGGGCGAAGCGCGAAGGTCACACAATGGTAGCCGCCGGGGTTGGAAGGCGGATCTTGATCTGTCCGGAAACGGCCCGCCTCGTCACCTCGGCGGCTACACCTCCGCTACAACCCGACCCAAGACATGCCCCACAACCTGAAGGGTTTTTCCTGATGGTGCGGCAGCATTCCGCACGGTGCCCCAGACGTAGGCCTGGACCAGCGTCTTACTGACGTCGAGTTCGGCGATGAGGTTCCAGCCGTCGCAGACGAAGCGTTTGGTCTTGGCCGACGCATACGCGCTGTTGGTCCAAGTGGAGAGGGTCTGCCCGATGCGGCGGCTGCCGGCGTCGTAGGC
>JAYTUE010000241.1:0-46286 GCA_043744715.1 Verrucomicrobiota bacterium
CCGCCGAGATCAAATACGGCATCTCCCTCACCGACGCCTGCGTGAATTGGGAAACCACCGAACGCATGCTGCGCTTCGCCGCAGAACAGCTCGGTTGAAGTTGTAGCCGCCGAGGTGACGAGGCAGACGCCGGACGACTCAGGCTCCTGACGTCGGCTATTACCAACCCGTCAAACAATCCCCCACCCCGCCGCGTGTTTTGTCCGGCCCGGCCGACGGACTGTCAACGGACGGTTCGATCACCGGCCGTTCAGATCCGCAGGAAGATCTTCCGCCGCCACATCCAGAACAGGATCAACCAGAGGACGGCCAGCAGCGCTCCTCCTCGCAGCAGTGGTTCGTAGGCCGCGCCGAAACTCTTGAAGGGAGCATCCGGCAGATGGGTCCGGATGGCGCCGCCGAGGAAGCCCGAGAACAAGTGCTCCATGCAGTAGGCCGCGATGGAATTCATCCCCACCACCATCAGCGGAAACGTCCACGCCTTCCATCCGCGCCAGTCGATCACCGTGTAGAACGCGGCGAGGAACAGGCAGCACCAGCCGCCGCTGAAGAGCGCCCAGCTCGGCGTCCAGATACGCTTCACCACAGGGCACAGTCCCGACGCCCCGAGCAGCCAGCCCGCGCCCAGCAACGCCAGACCCGCGATCGCCAGCCACCGCACCTTGGCCGCCGGCAGCGTCTCGCTCTTCAGCACACCGCCCGCGATCAGGCCCAGGATCATCGTTCCCAGCGTGGGAATGAAACTCAGCGTGAGATACCCGCCGCCATTCGCGACGAAGGGCTTCACGCGCGGGAACAGGTTCATGAACCATTGGTCGAAGGCCGAGGCGGCGTTGGCGTTCTTCTGCCAATGCGCCGCGAACCCGGTCAGCCCATGGTCCTTGAGGAATTCCGGTCCCACCCCCACCGCCGCGTAGTCGAAGTCCGCGCCGGGCAACGGATGCATCGCGAAGAACAGCCAATACCCCGCGAGCACCAGTCCCAGCGCGATCCATTGATCCCGCACCGGCCGGAAGCCGAGGAAGAACAGGAACACGTAGCCCAGGCCGATCTGTGTCAGCGTGTCCTCGAAGGTGAAGTTGGTCATCGGCTTACCGGTCGACCGGAGAAAGATCCCCAGACCGATCAGCAACAGCGCGCGGATGACCGCATGGGAAGCCAAGGTCGCCATCCCCTGCCCTCGCGCCCGACGGCTCGCGATGGAGAACGGCAGCGCCACGCCGACCAGGAACGAAAACGACGGCTGGATCATGTCGTGCAGCGAACACCCGATCCACTCCACATGGCTCTGGTGAAAGGCCAGCACGCTCCAAAACCCCGAATCCGGCAAGGCCCGCGCCACCGCCGCAAGCCGCAGCACCTCCCCCATCATCAGCAGCATGACGAAGCCCCGGTAGGCATCGACCGACACCAGCCGGTTGGATGGGGGAGGAGAAGCAGTCACGCCAGGATTCATGCCGCCAGCCTGCCGAAACACCGGCCGGACTCAAGAACACCTACGACCCAAGGCGGAGCCTCAAATACAAAGGGACAGGTCAATAGTTGAGAAATGGCGATGGGCAGCCTGACGAACATCGCCTACCCGGTGACGACGGACGTGGCGATGGCCTACGACGGGTTGAACCGGTTGACCATGGAGGATGGGCCGGTCTCGGACGATGCGATGGTCTTCACCTGCAACAGGGGTAGGATTGCATGTGAGAGCGACAAGGTTCTTGCCTGAGTAGAGCTACCGGGGTGACATCCAAATCACCCATGAAGTTCGCGATCCGGGTCGTCCCCGCCCTCCTGCTCCTTGTATTCGCCTCAATCGGTTCTGCCGCCACGGCGCCCGCCCGGCCGAACATCATCCTCGTCATCACGGACGACCAGGGCTACGGCCCGGTCGGGCGCCATGGGAACACCTGGCTCCGCACACCGAATCTGGATGCGTTGCACGATAGCAGCGTTCGCTTCACCCGGTTCCTCGTCAGCCCCACCTGCGCGCCCACACGTTCTGCGCTTATGACGGGCCGGCATTCCTTCAAGAACGGCATTACCCACACCATCAACGAGCGGGAACGGATGACGCTGGAGGCGGTGACGTTGCCGCAGGTCCTCAAGAAAGCGGGCTATCAATCCGGCATCTTCGGCAAGTGGCATCTCGGCGACGAAGACGCCTACCAGCCCGGCCGCCGCGGCTTCGACGAGGTGTTCATCCACGGCGCGGGCGGCATCGGGCAGGCCTATGACAACTCCTGCGCCGACGCTCCCGGGAACACCTACGAGAATCCCGTGATCCGCCACAACGGCCGCTTCGTGAAGACCACTGGCTTCTGCACGGACGTCTTCTTCACGGCCGCGCTCGGCTGGATCAAGGAAAGATCCGCCACGTCCGAACCGTTCTTCGCCTACATCGCCTCGAACGCGCCGCACTCGCCCTACAACGCCCCCGAAGCGAACAAGAAGCGCTTCACGGACCTCGGGTTCAAGCCGGGCCCCGCCGGCTTCTACGGGATGATCGAGAACATCGACGAGAACGTCGGTCGCCTCATAGCCAGGCTGACGGAATGGCGGCTCCTCACGAACACCATCGTCATCTTCATGTCCGACAACGGCTCGGCCGGGGACGGCTTGGGCAAGGGCGTTCTCGGAAAAGCCGCCGACGGGTCCGAGATGGTGGCCTGGAACTCGGGGATGAAGGGCATGAAAAACTCGGCCGAAGAAGGCGGCGTCCGCGTGCCGTTCTTCGTCCGATGGGACGGGCATTTCAAGCCCGGCCAAAACGTCGACCGCATCGCCGCGCACATCGACATTCTTCCGACGCTGGCCGAAATCGCCGGCGCCGCTTTGCCCGCGAAACAGGTCGAAGGCCGGAGCCTTCTCCCGCTTCTTCGCGGCGACATTCGCACCGCCGGATGGGAGGACAGGAACCTTTATACCCATGTCGGCCGGTGGCCCGTCGGAGCCGATCCGGATGAGCATCAATGGAAAGGCTACGCCGTCCGCAACCAGCGATACCGGCTGGTCAACGGCGCCCTCTTCGACATGGAGGCCGATCCGGGGCAGACGCAGGACGTGGCGGTGCAACACCCGGAAGTCGTGGCCGCACTGAAGTCGGCCTTTGCCCAATTCTGGAAGGAAGCACGGCCCATGATGGTCAACGAAAGGGTTCCCATGTCGAAGGAACGCCCCTACTGGAAGGCCTACGAGAAGCAGCTTGCCGAAGGCGGAATTCCTCAATGGAAAACACCGCTCCCTTGATTCGCTGGTAGAACGGCCGTGTAGTATCAGTTGTATGAGTCGCCCAGCCTCCAAGCAGATCGCCCTGGTGAAGCCGTCAGTCTTTTCGCGTCCGCTGCGTGAGGCCGCCCTGTCCATTGTCGCCGTCCTGTTATTTGCGGGCTGTGACGGTCGGGACAAGGCCGCGGAAACCTCCCCTCTTCCGTCGTCGGGCTACGCGGCGAGGAACACCGATCCCGAAGGCATGGCGTGGATTCCTGCCGGCGAGTTCTGGATGGGCGGCCCGTCAGAAAGCCCCATGGCGGAACTGCGCAGCAAGCTGCGTCCGGGCGAGCCTGTCTGCAGCGGACTCAGCGGCGGTTTCACGGATTGCGAACCCGGCCATCAGACCCACGTCGATGGCTTCTGGATGGATGTCACGGAAGTGACCAACGAACAGTTCGAGAAGTTCGTCCGCGCCACGGGCTACGTGACGGTCTCGGAGCGCAAGCCGCGTCCCGAGGATTTCCCCGGAGCCGATCCGGCATTGCTCGTGCCCGGTTCAGTCGTCTTCACCGCGCCGGATTCGCCGGTGATGTTGGACAACCCGCTGCAATGGTGGCGCTACGTTCCCGGGGCGAACTGGCGTCATCCAGATGGTCCTCAGAGTTCGATCACCTCGCGGATGAATTTTCCCGTGATCCATGTCGCCTACGAAGACGCCGAGGCCTTCGCCAAATGGGCCGGCAAACGCCTGCCGACCGAGGCCGAGTGGGAGCGAGCCGCACGCGGTGGCCTGGAGAAGAAGGCCTACCCTTGGGGCGACGATCTCCTGCTCAACGGCAAGTGGCAGTGCAACGCGTTCCAAGGACGGTTCCCCAATGCCGACGCCGTGGAAGACGGGTTCAAGGGCATCGCTCCAGTCCGCCAGTTCGCCCCCAACGCCTACGGACTCTACGACGTCTCGGGAAACGTCTGGGAGTGGTGCAGCGACTGGTTCCGTCCGGACACCTACCAAAAACTGGGGCCGGGGGTTTCCCGCAATCCCAAGGGTCCGGCCGACAGCTTCGATCCGGACGAGCCCGGCATTCCCAAACGCGTCCAGCGGGGGGGCTCCTTCCTTTGCAGCAACCAATACTGCGCGCGTTACCTCGTCGGCACCCGCGGCAAAGGGGCCATCGACACCGGCAGCGTCCATGTCGGCTTCCGCTGCGTGCTCGAAGGCAACCCTCCTGCCGCGACGAAACCCTGAGCCACACCGCCTCCCCCGACATCGCCATGAGAACACCGATCCGCCTCCTGCTCGCCACCACCGCAGTGCTGCTCGCGTCCGTCCACGCGCCCGCCGCCGAAACCTCCGGCCGTCCCAACATCCTCCTCCTCGCCGTCGATGACCTGAAGCCCGTGCTCGGCTGCTACGGCGACAAGGTCGTCAAGTCCCCGAACATCGACCGGCTCGCGGCTCGCGGGGTGGTGTTCGAGCGCGCGTATTGCAACCAGGCGGTGTGCGCGCCGTCGCGCAACTCGCTGCTCACCGGAGTGCGCCCGACCTCTCTTGGCATTTACGACCTCGGGACGAATTTCCGGCAGGCCTCACCGGACGCCGTCACGCTTCCGCAATACTTCATGCGGCACGGCTATCGCACCGAGGCCCTTGGGAAGATCTTCCACGTCGGCCATGGCAACCACGAAGACCCCGCGTCGTGGAGCGTCCCGCACTTCCAGGCCAAGTCGATCGCCTACGTGCTGCCGCAGAGCCGCTCGAACCAGACGCTGACGCGCGAGGATGCCCTGTTCGCCAACAACACCGACGTGGCGAAGCTGCCGCGCGGCGCGGCCTACGAATCGGCGGACGTGCCGGACACAGCGTATCCCGATGGAAAGATCGCCGACGAGGCGATCCGCCGTCTGCAGAACGCAAAGACGAAGCCCTCGGAGCCGTTCTTCCTCGCCGTCGGCTTTCTCAAGCCGCACCTGCCGTTCTGCGCGCCGAAGAAGTATTGGGACCTCTACGACCGCGCGGCGTTCACCTTGCCGTCGCTGCGCACGCCGCCGGAAGGTGCGCCGAAATACGCGCCGACCGGTTGGGGCGAACTCCGCCAGTATGGCGACATCCCCGAGACCGGCCCACTCACCGATGGCCAGGCGCGCACCATGATCCACGGCTACCACGCCGCCGTGAGCTACGTGGACGCGCAGCTCGGCCGCGTGCTCGACGAGCTCGACCGTCTCGGCCTCGCGTCGAATACCATCGTCGTGCTCTGGGGCGACCACGGCTGGCATCTCGGCGACCACGGCATGTGGAGCAAGCACACCAACTACGAGCAGGCCACGCGCATCCCGCTCATCGTCGCCGCGCCCGGCATGGCCAAGCCGGGCGCACACGCGGTCAACGCGCTCGTCGAGACCGTAGACATCTATCCCACGCTGGCCGAACTCGCCGGCCTGCCCGCGCCGAAGGTGCCGCAAGGCGTCGATGGAAAAAGTTTCGTCGCCACACTGCGCGATCCGACTCTCTCCATGAAGGATTCCATCTTCCACGTTTTCCCTAGGGGCGAGCGCATCGGCCGCGCCGTCCGCACTGCGCGGCACCGCCTGGTGGAATGGAAAGTTGCCGGTGCCGCCGCCGACACGGCCGACCTCGAGCTCTACGACTATGTGGCCGACCCGTTGGAAACGAAGAACCTCGCCTCGGCCCAACCCGAAGTTGTTTCACGGATGCGCGCCATGCTGGGCCGGTTGCCCGAGGCCAAGGCGCAGATCAAGGCCGCGAAGGCAGCGGGGAAACAAGCCACGGACCGCAACGCCCTGTTCAAGCGCAAGGACCGGAACAACGACGGCCAGCTTACGCGCGAGGAATTCATGGAGGGCCAACCTGATCCAGAACGCGCCGCAGGCCGCTTCCCGCTCTTTGACACCGACAAGGACGGGAAACTCTCGGAACAGGAGTTCGTGGGCCAGGGCAAGCCATGACCGTCGCAGGCGCAGCAGGACACGGCATGATGACGCTCTTCGATCCCATCCGATCCTGGCGACCGAGGTTCCGGCCAGCCTTTGCCCTGATCGTGGTCCTTTGTTCAGGATTGGTGACTCCGCTTCATGGCGCCGCAGCGGCTCCTGCCTCCGCCGGAACAAATGCGCTTTCCGCCCGTGCCATCATGGCCCGCGTGGTCGCTTCCTCCGGCAAGACGAATGACCAGCTCATCCTGACGAACTACCATTTCGTCCGCTGGGACGTGTCGGAGGAACTCGACAAGAAGGGACTGATCACCAAACGCCGCGACAAGATCTACGACCACTCGCCTGTCCGTGGTTCCGACGTTCTCCGGGAAGTGCGCGAAGACGGGAAGGCCATCGCGAAATCGGAGATCGAGTCCCAAAAAAAGCGGGACACGGAGGAACGCAAGGAAAGGTCCGAGAAGGCCGGTGGTGACAAAGCCATGGTGATGACCGCCGAAATGACCGAGCGCTTCGACTTCGTGCTGCTGGGCACGACCAACATCATGGGCCATGTCGTCCATGCAATCCGCTTTGGACCTTCGGCCAAACAGGATGCTCCCAAGAACATGGTCGAACGCGTCCTCCAGAAAGTCCGGGGAATGGTCTATGTCGACGCGACGGCCTTCCAGATCGTGCGGCTCGAGGCTGAATTGAGCGACGAGATCAACTTCTGGGGCGGGATGCTCGGCGTGATCAAGCACGTCCACATCCTCGTCCTGCGCGAACCCGTGGACGGCATCTGGTTCAACCGGAACATCGCCGGAGAATATGAGGCCCGCGCCCTGCTCAACACGATGCACGGCCGGTTCTCCTCCACCAACAGCGGCTTTCAGAAACGAGACCTCCTCCCCGTGCTGAGGGCGACCCCGGGCTCCAAGTAGCGGGCCCACCTCCGGGTTGCTTTCCGGTGGGCTGCGGCCAGCTTTCGCCATGGCAATTTCCGAATCCGTTTCCTGCCCGTTCTGCGGACAGGAATCCACGCTCGTCATCGACACCAGCATTCCCTCGCAGCGGTTCATCACGGACTGCGAGGTCTGCTGCCGACCATTTGAAGTCTGCGCCGAAAGCGAGCCCGGCGAGATCGTGAGCCTGGATGTCCTGTCCGGCTGATCGGACAACCAAGCCGCCGCTGGACGCGGATCGCCGGTTCGCCGCACACTGCCGGCCACATGACACCGACCGTCGTCCTCTGGATCTACATCGTGCTGCTGGAACTCGGCGGCCTCATCGGCTTCCTCAAGGGCAAGAGCAAGGCCTCTCTCATTGCTTCGTCCCTCTTTGCTCTGCCGCTCATCCTGACGGCCCTTGGCATCTTGCGGCCCATGGTGGCGGACATCGTCATCGGTGTCCTGCTCGCCTACTTCGGGATGAAGCTGGCCAAGGGCGGCAAGTTCATGCCCGCCGGAATGATGGTCATCCTCTCCATCGCCGCACTCGTCCTGCGCCTCGTCGTCCTCAAAGGCTGATCGACCGTGCCCGCCCAGAACGATCTCCCGATCTGGAAAGTCTCCGACGCGATCCTGCGCCACACGCGGGAACGGAGCCGGCTCGTGCTCGTCGCGCCCACGGGCTCCGGCAAGACGACCCAGGTCCCGCAGATGATGCTCGACTCCGGAATGGCCGGAGAGAAACGCGTCGTCGTCCTGCAGCCGCGACGGGTGGCCGCACGTTCGCTCGCCACGCGGGTCGCCTGGGAACGGAACTCGAAGCTCGGCGGCGAGGTCGGCTACCAGGTCAGGTTCGACGACCGCACGGGCGACGGCACGAGGCTTTGTTTCATCACAGAAGGCGTCCTCCTCCGCTGGCTGCAGGACGACCCCACGCTGGCCGACATCGGCGTGCTCATCTTCGACGAATTCCACGAGCGCAGCCTGCTCAGCGACGTCTCGCTCGCCCTCACCAAACGCATCCAGCAAACGACCCGGCCCGACCTCAGGCTCGTCGTCATGTCGGCCACGCTGGATGCCGAACCCGTCGCCGACTACCTCGCCCATCCGCAGCTCGGCGCCTGTCCCATCGTCGTCTCCGAAGGACAGATGTTCGCCGTCCAGGTCGGATTTCTGCCGGCTCCCGATGAACGCCCGGCCCCGCAAATCGCCGCGGAAGTAGTGGCCGATCTGATCTTCTCCGGCGAGTCCGGCGACATCCTCATCTTCATGCCGGGCATGGGCGAGATCCAGTCGACCATCACGGAGATCCGCGCCCAGCGAGTCGGTGAGGCGCTTGCGCTGCTTCCCCTACACGGAGAGCTGAGCCCGGAAGACCAGGACGCGGCCTTCGCACCGCAGCCGGTCCGCAAGGTCGTCATCTCCACGAATGTCGCCGAGACCTCGATCACGATCGACGGCATCCGGCATGTCGTTGATTCCGGACTGGCCCGCGTCTCCCGCTACGATCCGGAACGCGGCATCCATTCCCTGCTCCTTGAAGGCATCAGCCGCGCCTCGGCCGATCAACGCAAGGGCCGCGCCGGTCGCACCGGGCCGGGCACCTGTCGCCGCCTGTGGACGGAGAGCAACCATCTCAACCGTGCGGAGCGCACCACGCCGGAAATCCAACGGGCCGACCTGGCCGAAGTCGTCCTGCTCCTCCACTCGCTGGGCGTGCCCGATGCCGCCAAGTTCGACTGGCTCGACAAACCCGACGCCCAGGGAGTCGCCCGGGCCGAACAGCTTCTCCGGGTGCTCGGAGCCATCGACTCCACCACGGGCAAGCTCACGGAGATCGGCCGGCAGATGCTCCGTCTGCCCATGCATCCGCGGTTCTCCCGGATGCTGCTCGAAGCCCGGAAGCACAACTGTGTGAAGACCGCCGCGCTCTGCGCCGCCCTCGTCAGCGGGCGCGACCTGTTGTTTCGATTGTCACGCGACGAGAAGCACATCTCCGAGGCACGCGAAGTCTTCGAGGGCAGCCAGCAGACGGATTTCCACACGCTCATGCGGGCCTGGCAGTTCGCGCGGAACCAGTCGTTCAACGTGGGTTCCTGCCAACGCTACGGGATCAACGCCAAGGTCGCCCGCGAAGTGGACCAGACCTTCAAGCAGATCGTCGGCATCGCGAGGAAGGAAGGCTTCGTGACCAACGACGGAACCGACGACGTGGTTATCGCCCCGGCCGAGAAGAAGGGACCGATGGACGAAGGCCTTCTCCGTTCGGTAGCGGCCGGTTTCGCCGACCAGCTTTGCCAGCGCAAGAGCATCGGCACGCTCGATTGCATCCTGCCCGGGAACCGCACCGCGACGCTTGTCCGCGAAAGCGTCGTGCAGGAATCCACCCTCTTCGTCGCCGCCAACCTCCGCGAGATCAGCAGCCGTGGCGGCGACCTGATGACACTCGCGTCGCTGGCCACCGCCGTGAAACCCGACTGGCTCCAGGAGATGTTCCCCCAGCTCATCCGCAACGGCGTCGAGCACATCTACGACCGCACGCACAAGCGGGTCGATGCCATCCGCCTTGTGCGCTTCATCGACATCACCATCGCCCGAGAACATCAGCGCGAGGTGGATCCGACGGAGTCTGGACGAGCCTTGGCGGACGCGTTCGGCCAAGGATTCTTCGACCTTCCGAACCTGACGCACGACGTGAAGCAGCTCATCGCCCGGGTGAACTTCCTCGCGCACGCCGTGCCCGAACTGGAGATGCCGAAATTCGACGGCACGACATTGGGCCGCTGCCTTGCCCGGGCGTTTCAGGGTCTTCATCTCGCCAAGGACGCGCAGGCCGTCGAACTCAAGCCGGCCTTCCGGGCGTTCCTCGGCAAGGACCAGATCGAATGGCTCGATTCGCTCGCGCCGCTCACCGTCCCGTGGCCCACGGGCAAATCGCTGAAGCTCCAGTATCCGGCCGAGGCCCTTGATGAAGACGACGTCCTGCAATCACCCGAAGCGCAGGTCAAGCTCCTCGATTGCTTCGATCTGACCGAGCATCCGAAGGTCGCCGACGGCCTCGTGGCCGTCGCCCTCGCCCTCTGCACTCCCGACGGCAAACGCATCGATGTCACCACCGACTGGCCCAGCTTCAAGGCGACCACCTATGCGAAGCTTCGGGGGACATTGGCCAAGAAGTTTCCGGGGTTCACCTGGCGGTGAGTGGTCGCAGAGCGGAGTCGGAAATCAGGAGGAGTGGTTGGGAATAACGCAGCCTGAAGACTTCAGTTCCAGTCACTCCGTGGCCTGCTGCCATCCGAAAGTCTTCCGGGCATTTCACCAACCGACTCACAGACCCGTCGGCTTCTGCATCAGCTCCGCCACGCGGGCAAGGAGTCGCCCGGCGCCGCCGCCGTCGAGGACGCGGTGGTCGAAGCTCAGGGTCAGGTTTGCTTCCATCACGGGCAGGAACTGCTTCTTGGCTTCATCCCAATGCGGGGCCTTGCGGCCGGCACCGAGTCCGAGAACGAGCGTCTGCTCGGGCAGCGGAATGGGGGTGGCGAAGGTCAGGCCGAAGGTGCCGAAGTTGGTCACGGTGGCGATGGAACCGCCGGTGGCATCGGTGGGCAGGCGACGCGCGCGGGCGAGTTCGACGAGTTCCGTGTAACGCGCGGTCAATTCGCCAAGGGACTTCTGGTCGACGCCACGAAGCACCGGGACAAGCACGCCGTCCTCGACCTCGACCGCGAAGCCGATGTCGATGGCCTTGGGATGGACGATGCGGTTGCCGACGAGGCGTCCGGCGGGTGCACTGTTTTCCGAAAGGGCGATGGCCAGGGAGCGCAGCGCGTAGAGGGCGGGGCCGGGTTTCGGATTCTGGGCCTTGCGATGGTCCAGCAGCGTGTCGAGGGCGACGGGCATCCCGACAGTGGCGATGGGGCGGGTCCAGCTGCGCCTCATGGCATCGGCCACGGCGACACGCATGCTCGAAGCCCCGGTGAGCCGGTGCTGCTCCAGATTGGCGAGGAACTGCTCGAAGTCCTGGATGGTGACGCGGCCGCCGGCTCCGCTGCCGGCCACGCCCGCGAGGTCGGCGGCGTGGATGCCGAGCTCGGCCATGCGCGCCTTCAACCGGGGCGACATGTAGCTCGCGCCGGTGGCATTGGCGGGAACGGGCAGTCCGCGGACAGTTGGGCTGACCGCCTTGTTGGTGTCGTCCCCCTTCATCGACCCCACGGAGCCGCGCATGGATTCGTGTTCCGCCGGCTCGAAGGAATCGCCGATGCCGAGGCGGGCCGCTTCGGCGGCGCTGACTTCGAGGACGCCGAGCTTGGCTCCGACGGCGTAGCTCTCCTGCTCGCGTGCGAACCACTCGACCACTTTACCGCTGGCGGGCGCGGCCACGTTCATCGTGGCCTTGCTGGTCTCCACTTCGAGCACGTCCTGACCCGCCACGACATTGTCGCCCGGCTTGGCGAGGAAACGGACCACGACCGCCTCGGCGATGGATTCGCCCAACTGCGGCATGACGAACGGGACTTGGGGCAATGGGGTGAACATGGCGGTCAAAGGCGGAGAAGGCGCAGCATGCTTTGGGCGACGGACTGGGCGGTCGGTCGATGGGCGGCCCAGAGGTTCGGATGATAGGGCACCGGAGTGTCCTTGGCGTTGAGGCGCTGCGGCGGGGCGTCGAGCAGGTCGAACGCCTCGGCTGTGACACGCGCGATGACTTCGGCGGTGACGCCACCCCAAGGCCAGGCTTCACCCACGCAGAGAAGCCGGCCTGTGCGGGCAACGGATGCCACGACGGTATCGGTGTCGAGCGGCTTGATCGTGCGCAGATCGACTATCTCGACTTCGTAGCCTTCGTCCCGGGCCACTTCAGCGGCGGCGAGGCATTCGTGGACCATCGCGCTGTAGGTGACCACCGTCAGATCACGGCCTTGGCGGGCGATGCGGGCCTTGCCGATGGGCAGCGACTCCGTGGGAAGCGAGGCGGCCTTGAGATGGTAATAGAGATACTTGTGCTCGCAGAAGATGACGGGGTCGTCGATGGCGACGGCGGACAGCAGCATCCCGTAGGCGTCCTCCACCGTGGCCGGTGTCATCACGATGATGCCGGGGAAATGCGCGTAGATGGTTTCGAGGCTCTGGCTGTGGAATGGTCCGCCGCCCGACGTGCCGCCTGAAGGCAGTCTTATCGTGATCGGGCACGGCACGCCGGTGCGCCAATAGAGCGTCGCGGCGTGGTTGACCATCTGGTTGAAGCCCACGGTCGAGAAGTCGGCGAACTGCATCTCGATGATCGGCCTCATGCCTTCGATGGCGGCTCCGATGGCGGCTCCGACCATGGCGTCCTCCGAGATGGGTGCGTCGATCACGCGGCCGGGATACTTCGCGGCGAGATTCTTGGTGGCTTTGAACGCGCCCCCGAACGGGCCGATGTCCTGGCCGTAGATGAAGACCCGGGGATCGTCCTGCAGCGCGCGGTCCTGGGCTTCGCGGATGGCTTCGAGATAGGTGATGCTCATCAGGCCGGTTCCGTTCCGGAACTCGTGTCGCGCAGGCTGGCCGTGGAGAGCGCCTGCCAGGATTCAGAGGCGGCGTTGGGAGCGGACTCCCGCTGGACGGTGGAAATGGTTTCGTCGATCGACGTCAGGAGTTCGGAGCGGCTCCGGCTGATTTCTTCCTCGGAAAGCCAGCCTTCGCCGACCAGGCGCTGCTCGGCGATCTCAAGGCAGTCGCGTCCGACATCCGACTGCTTGAGCTTGGGATCGATGTAGCTCGCGTCGTCGTGTTCGCCGTGGCCGCAAAGGCGGAGGAGGCGTGCGACGATCAGCTGGGGGCCGCGGCCGCTGCGGGCGTTGTCGACGGCTTTCTGGAGGGTTTCCAGGCATTCGCCGAGGTCCGTGCCATCCACGCTGTGGCCCTCGAACCCGTAGCCGACGGCGCGGTCCACCAGGTTCTTGCAGGCGAACTGGCGGCTGGTCGGGGTGGAGTAGGCGTAGTGGTTGTTGGCGACGACCATGACCAGCGGAAGGCGTTCGATGCCGGCCTGGTTGAGGGCTTCGTGGAACGCGCCCGTGCTCGTGCCGCCTTCGCCGAGGCAGGCGGCCCCGACGGAAGAGCCGAGGCGTTTCTGCATCCGCCGGGCCATGAGCATCCCGTTGACGACCGAGATCATGGCCCCGAGATGGCTGATCATGGGAAGCAGGCCTTCCTTGGGGCGACCACGGTGCACGTTTCCATCCCGGCTTCTCATCGGCCCCAGCGGCGACCCGAGGTAAGTCCGGATGGAATCCAGCATCTGTTCGCCAAACGCGAGCCGGCCGGCCGCGTCCCGGATGAGCGGCGCAAAGACATCCCCCTGCCTCAGGCAGACTCCGAGCCCGGCCGACAACGCCTCCTGGCCGCGTCCGAGGAAGACGCCACCGAAGATCTTTCCCGAACGGTAGAGCGACGCGAGCCGTTCATCGAGGAGGCGGGCATGCAGCATGAACCCGTAGGCGCGGATGAACTGGTCGCGGAACACCGCGACCCCGGCCAAAGGATCATTGCTTACTGCGGTCGGAAGCATGGGGAAAGCGTGGCTGCGGCCATGTTGGGAGGCAACGAATTCTTCCGCCGGCTCAGTGCCCGGCCCTGATGACGACCTCGCCGGACTTGATGCGGACGCAGCAGGTGAGCCGGAACTTTGCCGAGTCCTTGCTCCACTGGTCGAGGACGTCCAATTCCCCGTCCGTGGGTGCTTCGAGGTTCTCCATGCCGCTGACGATCTCGACGGCGCAGGTCCCGCACTCGCAGTCGAAACAGCCCGCCTCCATCTCGACCCCGGCCTTCTCGCCGGCGTCGAGCAGAAGCTCTCCTTCAGGCACATCGGCCGACAGGTTGGCCGGCAATATGGTAATTTTTGGCATAAATAACTTAACTGTCCGCTCCAGATTCCGAATCCCTAGTAAGTGCTCCGCGCAGGCAATGTCAAACTCCCGACCACGGAGGGTTGGAAGACTGCCGGAAACACCCCTACTGATCATGTCTGAGCCCAATGGAATGGCGACAGGTCCCGCGATGGGAGCCGACGCTCTCGTTCACTCGCTCGCCCAAAGCCTGCGGGACCCGGTGAACTCCCTGCCGAAGCTCCTCGGAAAACTCGCCGAGTCCTCGCTCGGCCAGGCCCAGCGGGCCCATGTCGAACAGCTCGCCCAACATGCGGGCGAGATCCAGTCCCTCATCACCGACGCGGAGACGTTCGCCTCGTTGAACACGGGGGCGCCCCAGGTCTGGCAGAGCACTTTCAGCATCCATGACCTCGTGGATGAGGTCATTGAGACAGTCGAGGAACGGGGTCTCAGAAATGCCACGGCGCTGCGGGGGCGTGTGACGCTCCCATCCCGATTCAAGATCCGGGCCGAGGAAACCCTCCTCAGCACGGCGCTCCTGAAGTTGGTCAGCCATTCGGTCGAATTTACCCGCAACGGGCAGGTGGTCGTCACCATCGGTTGCGAGAATCCATCGTCACCCAAGCCGGTCCTGGAGGTCGAAGTCCGGGACAACGGGCTGCCCATTCCGGATGCCGCCCAGTCCGGCTATCTCCTCCCCGGACATTCCAGCGCCGAAGAGCGCCGGGGCGACAGCGGCTTCGGTTTGGCCCTCGCCGACTCGATCGTCAAAAATCTCGGTGGAACGCTCAGTGTCCAGCCCCAGCGGATGGGCGGGGCGATCTTCCGTTTCACGATCCCCACGGAGCTGCATCCGACGGATGGATCGACTCCGGAGAACCAGCCCCTTCCCTGCTCCAGGACCTGGATCATCCAGGACCGGAACCGTCCGGTATCGCTCCTCCATTCAAAGCTGGTCGACTGGTGCGGACACTGCGAGAGGGTCGAAGAGCCCGCGTTCTGGCCCTTGATCCAGGAGGCCGTGGCCGCCGCGGATCCCCATGCGGGATCGCCCATGCTCATCGTCGTCGACCGGCGCACTATTCCCGACAATCTCGACATCGCCCGCCGGATACTGAGCCGCTTCAACGGCGCGAACCTCCGCATAGTGATGGTGACCGACGCGGTCCTGCCGCCGTCGGCTTCCACCCTGAGCACGAGCGGAATCGACGGCCTGATCACCCGGCCCATGCGGGTGGCCGAAGTCCGAAGAGTCGTGGAAGCGGTCCTGACCCATCGCGAGTCCGTAGTCCCCGAATCACCGCCAAGCCAGTCGCACCAGACCCCGACGCCAACGACCAAGATCCGCGTGCTCCTGGTCGACGACAATCCCATCAACCGGAAGGTTGGTATCCGCCAGCTTGAACGTCTCGGATACGAGTCCGAGGCCGCCACCAACGGGCAGGAGGCGGTCGAGGCCGTTGTCCGCGGACGCTGGGACATCGTGCTGATGGATTGCATGATGCCCGTGATGGACGGCTTCGAGGCCACGCGGCAGATCCGGGCCCATGAGAAAACCGTCAGGACCGGAGGCGGGAGCCGGACACCCATCGTCGCCCTCACCGCCAACGTGAGCGACCGCCATCGCCAACAGTGCGCGGAGGTCGGCATGGATGATTTTCTTGGCAAACCCGTCCTTCCCGAAGAACTCCGGGCAACCATCGACCGGGTTCTCGCCAACCCTGTCGCGCTTGTGCCGGCGGATGTTGCCATTCCCGCGCTCGAAGCGACCGGAACCGTGGATCCGCTCCCGGCACCAGGCCCGTTCGCGGTTCGGGCGGCTCCAACCGGCGTAGACATGGCCAGGCTCAACGAAATGGCCGACGGCGATGCCGCGGTCATCGAAGAGCTGCTCCTGATGTATCTCGACCAGACGGAAGAACAGGTCGAACAGCTCAAGGCCGCTTTCGCGAAGAACGACTGCCAGATCGCCCGCAGAATCGCCCACTCCGCCTGCGGAGCGAGCAACTCGATCGGCGTCGGCACCTTCAGCAAGGAGCTTCGCCAGATCGAGCATCAGGCTGAACGCGGCAGCCTTGCCGGCCTGGAGGGCGCACTTCAGGCCGTCGATCAGGGCCTCATCGAGGTGGCCAAATATTTCAGGGAAGGATTGCTCAAAAAGAATCCCGCCGTCAGCCAAGCACCGGAAACCGTCTGCAACTCCTCGGAGGACACCCTGGCCGAGGGCCCCGCGCTCAATTCAGCCATGCTGGACGCGATGCGGACGGCCGAAGGAGCGGACTTCGCATCCTTCGTCGGCGAGTTGGACCGCATGTTCCAGGAACAGGCCCAGCGCCATGCCCATGACCTGGCCGCCGCGCTCCAAAAGAAACGGCCGGACCTGATCAGCGATGCGGCCCACGCCTTGAAGGCCACCGGCATGAACCTCGGCGCCGAGCGGCTGGCGAACCTGTGCCAGAAGGTCTATGAAATCGCGCCAGGAGCCGAATGGGATCAAATCGAGGGCGAGCTCCACCGGATCGATCGCGAGATCCATATTGTAAGCGACCAGCTGAAACGTGAAGTTGAAGGGATTCGCCCGCTCCAGGCCAACGCATGCAAATGAACCGGCTACTTCGCGTTCTGCTGGTCGAGGATGACGCCACGTCGAGGCTCATCCTGGGACGGGTTTTGTCGCAGCGCTATGACGAGGTCGCGTCGTTCACGGAAGCGGAACTGGCCCTGGAATGGTGCAAGAACAACACGCCCAATCTCGTCGTCCTCGACCTGCAGCTGCCGGGGATGGACGGGATGCGCTTCAGCCAGTGGATCCGGAGCCAGTCTTGGGGCGACGATGTCTTCATCCTCATCGCCACCGGCAGCAGCGGCCCCTCCGACCTGCGCGCCGTGCTGGCCGCCGGTGCGAACGACTACATATCCAAGCCGCTCGACCTCAATTCCCTCAAGATCCGGCTGACCGTGGCCGAAGAGCATCTTCGCCAGGTCCAGCACAGGCGGGATGCCCAGCAGATCAACCGGCGCATCCTCGATTCGGCCCAGGATGGATTCATCCTGATGACCGGAAACGGCGACATCGTGGACGTGAATCCGGCCTACACCCGGCTCGTGGGTTTCCGCAGGGATGAGCTCGTCGGGAAGAACATCTCGATGCTGGAGCTGGCCGATTCACAGACGCTCAGCATCCTCAAGACGATCGCGTCGAACGCCGGCTCCGAGCTGGAAGGCCGCCATCGCACCCGCGATGGACGCATCGTGGACCTCGACATCTCGGTCACCAAGCTGAGCCAGGATGATCCTCGGATCTTCGCCTTCGTCCGCGACATCACCCACCGGAAGCACCAGCTCGAGGAACGGCTCCGCACCAGCAAGCTTGAGTCCATCGGCCTGCTTGCCGGCGGCATCGCCCATGAACTCAACAACGCGCTGACCGCGATCATCGGGAACATTTCCCTGGCCCAGGCCGAGGCCGTCGAGAACGCACCGGCGCAGAACTTCATGGGAAAGGCCTTGGACGCCACCCAACGCGCCGGCGCCCTAGCCCGCCAGCTGCTCACGTTCGCCAAGGGCGGCGAGCCGTTGAAGACGATCACGACGCTCAACGCGGTTCTTTCCGCCATTCAACCGGAACGCATCGGCC
Organism: Verrucomicrobiota bacterium; assembly: GCA_043744715.1. Lineage (GTDB taxonomy): Bacteria > Verrucomicrobiota > Verrucomicrobiia > Limisphaerales > CANJSG01 > CANJSG01. Next base: position 17,604 of record JAYTUE010000241.1, read on the forward strand.
TGCCTGCCGACCTGCTCGAGCGGATCATCGCGGACGACCTTTGGCTGACCGATGTCGACGAGGTCCAGATCGCCCAGGTCATCGAGAGCCTGCTGCTCAACGCCCGCGAGGCTTCGCCCCCGGGCGAGGTGGTCACGCTCATCGGCAAGAACATCCAGATCGCGGACGGATCCCGGAAGCGCCTGTCACCGGGGCGATATGTCGTGATCCAGGTGACCGACCAGGGCCCGGGCGTTTCCGCAGAAATCCAGCACAAGATCTTCGATCCGTATTTCTCCACCAAGAGCAGCGGACGCGGCCTTGGCCTCGCGATCTGCTACTCCATCGTGCGGCGCCACGGCGGATTGATCACGCTGGATGCTTCAGGCGGCGGGACGCGGATGGAGGTCTATCTGCCCGCTTCTGAGGCGAAACGGCGCGCGGCCGTTGTCGGAACCGTCGGCAAGAGCCGGGCACCCGTCCGCGTGCTGGTCATGGATGACGAGCCGACCATCCGTGAACTGCTCTCCCTTCTCCTTGAGCGCGCCGGCTTCCGGACCATGACCGCGAAGGACGGAGAGGAGGCGCTGAACTTTTTCGACCAGGCAAAGAAGGCCTCGGACCCTATCGGCCTGGCGGTTCTCGACCTGACGATCCCCAACGGTCTGGGAGGAGTGGAGACCACCCGTCGCCTTCTGGAACTTCAGCCCGACCTGCCGATCATCGTCTGCTCCGGCTACTCCAACGATCCGGTGATGGCGAACTTCCTCGAATACGGCTTCTCGGGACGGCTGCACAAGCCCTTCACCAACGACCAGTTGCTGCATGTCATCCTAGCGGCCCTCGAAAAGACTCCGCGCGCCTGACGCGTGCCGTGGTTGGGGCTCAAGCACGTTTGAGTTCGGACCGATCTCCCCGGAATGGAGCGTTTTGCTCCGACAACTTATTGAACGGACTCGGGATGAAAAAGATTCTGATCATCGAAGACGACAAGGTCACGGCCAACATCTACTGCAACAAATTCCGCGTGGAAGGCTTCGAGGTCGAACTGGCCGTGGACGGGATGGAAGGCATGAAGGCGCTGGCCAGCTTCAAGCCGGACGTCGTCGTCACCGACCTGATGCTGCCGAAGCTGAACGGCATCGAGGTGATCAAGATGATCCGTTCCAACAGCGCGACGGCCGGCCTGCCCGTGATCGTCTTCACCAATTCTTTCCTCAGCACGATGATCCAGGACGCCTGGAAGGCGGGAGCCACCAAGTGCCTGACGAAGACGAACTGCACTCCCAAGCAGTTCATCGATGTCATCAACGGGATTCTGGCCTCCCAACTGACCGGGCCCGGAACCCCGGCACCCGTTCCCAGCGGATTGACCGCCCATTATGAGGCCGGCCCCGCTCATTCCTCCGACAACACGAAGAGATTCACGCATCCTGCGGGCGGGGCCATTCAGGCACCGCAGCCGTTCGATTCCGGGACCCAGCTGCTCTCGCTCAACACGCGACATTTCCAGGGAGACGACGCGAAGTCGGAAATCCTCGTCCAGTCGCTTCTGCGGAAGCAGTTCTTCGAGAATGCGCCCAAGGAAATTACCCACATCAGGGAGGCAACGGCCAGTCTCAGCCGTCCCGACGAGCTTGGATCCCGATCCCAGGTCATGCTCGACCTCGCACGCCGGCTGAAGACACTGGCCAACTCGGCCGGCCTGTTGGCGCTGCTTCCGCTGTCCACCATGTCGTCCGCGTTGGAAGCCTTCGCCAGGGAATTGGCGGACAGCCCCACCCACCTGAATTCATCCAGTCTGCGCACCATGGCCCAGGGAGTGGACCTTCTTCCCATGCTGTTGGAACAGGCCAGGCACATCGAATCTTCCACGGCTTTTTCACCCTCGATCCTGGTGGTGGACGACGAGCCGATCTCCCGCAGGGCGGTCACCCAGGCATTGTCGCGCGCCAATCTCCGCGCCATCCAGCTGGCCGATCCGCAGATGGCGTTCACGGTGCTCGGGCTGAATCCCTTCGACCTCATCTTCCTCGATGTTGAGATGCCCGAGCTGAACGGCTACGACCTTTGCACCAAGATCCGCGCGCTCGCCGGACATTCGAAGACTCCGGTCATCTTCGTGACCAGCAATGCCGACTTCGCCTCCCGCGCCCGCTCAACGCTCAGCGGCGGCAGCGACTTCATCAGCAAGCCGTTCCTGTTCATGGAAGTCACGGTCAAGGCGCTCGTCCACTACCTCAGGAATCAAAACCAGGTCCTGCAGGCGGCCTGAGCGGGTCTTTTGACACTGCGCCCGCGGGTCGTTAGCCTCGCGCGATGGATTCACTGCATGCGCCGTGGCGCATCGACTACATACTCTCCACGAAGGAACCAAAGCCGGACGGCTCGGTCTTCACCCGCATCGCCCAGTCGTCGGACGACGTCGGCAACTACGTCATCGCCCGGGGCAAATCCGCCTTCGCCGTCCTCAACCTCTATCCCTACAACGGCGGCCACATCCTCGTGCTTCCCTATCGCGAGGTCGCGGACCTGGACGAGTTGACCGAGGACGAACTGCTGGAGCTCATGGTCCTGCTCCGCCGCTGCAAGCAGGCCTTGACGAAGACGATGAAGCCCGACGGATTCAACGTCGGGCTCAACCTCGGGAAAGTCGCGGGAGCCGGCATACGCGAGCACCTGCATTTCCACCTCGTCCCACGCTGGAACGGCGACACCAATTTCATGCCCGTCACCGGCTCGACCCACGTCCTTCCCGAGGCGCTCGCGGATGTCGCCGCTCGGCTTCGCTCGGTGCTCGCGCTCTGAACTCCCCGCTCCCATGCCCGAAGAAACGATCCACTTCGAGAACGCCCGGTTCGCGCAGCAGCTCTACAACAACGAGCCGAAAAACCTCGCCGCGCTGGAGGCCGGCCTCGGCCTCAAGGTCACCAGTCGTGACGCCTGGATAAAGCTGGAAGGTGAACTCGCGGCCATCGATCAGGCAAAGCAGTTCCTCCAGGAACTCGAAGCCTCCGTGAAGGGGGGCGCCATCCTCCGCAACCGCGAGTTCTCCCAGGCCCTATCCGTGGTGAAGGGAGAAGGCGTCGACGCGCTCAAGTCGCTCTACGCCGACCGTATCCAGACCTCCAACCGGAAGCCCTCGCTCGTCCCGAAGACCCTCGGTCAAAAGCGCTATCTCGAAGCCATCCGCAATCACGACATCACCTTCGGCATCGGACCCGCCGGCACGGGCAAGACCTATCTCGCCGTCGCGATGGCCCTCGTGGCTTTGAAAGAGGAGAAGGTGTCCCGCATCATCCTGACCCGCCCCGCCGTCGAGGCCGGAGAAGCCCTTGGGTTCCTGCCCGGAGACCTCTACCAGAAGATCGACCCCTATCTCAGGCCTCTGCTGGATGCGCTTCAGGACATGCTGCCGGTGGAGGAGATCGAGCGCTACCGCGAGCGGACCGTGATCGAGATCGCGCCGCTGGCCTACATGCGCGGCCGCACTTTGAACCACGCCTTCATCATCTTGGACGAGGCGCAGAACGCCACGGCCGAGCAGATGTTCATGTTCCTCACCCGGCTCGGCTACAACTCCAAGGCCGTGATCACCGGCGACCCCACCCAGATCGATCTTCCGAACAACCGCCAGTCCGGCCTAGTCGAAGCGCAGCGCGCCCTGCAACGGATCGAAGGCATTTCACTCATCGAGTTCACGGCCAAGGACGTCGTCCGCCATCCGCTGGTCCAACGCATCATCACCGCCTACGAGCTGCACCGCGGCAAAGCCCGCTCCACCTGCGAATGACCCCTTCTCCCCGCCGTCTGGTCATCGAGAACCGTCAGCGGAAGCGGAAACTGGAAGTCCGCGCGCTGCGCTCGGGACTCGGCCGCACATTGAAGTCTCTCTGGCCGGCGGGTTCATGGGAGATGTGCTTCCACCTGGTCGAAGCGGAGGAAATGGCCCGGGTGAATTGGAGCTTCCTCCAGCACGATGGCTCCACCGATGTCATCACCTTTGACCACTCGTCCGACAACCCGCACCTCTCAGTATCTGGAGAAGCCTTCATCTGCGTTGATGATGCGGTGAAGCAGGCCCGACGTTTCAAGACCACCTGGCAGAAGGAAGTCCTGCGCTACGGCATCCATGCCCTGCTCCACCTTCACGGCATGACCGACCATACCGAGGCCGGGTATCGCGCCATGAAGCGGGAGGAGAAAAGATTGCTCGCGGCACTTGCCGCCGAATAGCCGGGCCATCGCCTTCAGTCTGAAGACTCGACCTTTCCCGAAATTTGTCGCCAGCGTTGAACCATCGAATGCAACCGGACTTGAAGATCGCGATCACCGGCGGGATCGGCTGCGGCAAATCCACCACGGGCACCGTCCTCCAGGCATTGGGGATCGACGTGCTGGACACGGACCTCGTGGCCCATTCGCTCCTCAAGTCGGATCACGAAGTCCAGCGAAGGATCGTCGAACGGTTCGGCCAGGCATTGCTCGGCCCCGAGGGAATCAGCCGTGCCGAGCTGGGCCGAATCGTATTCAACGACGAAACGGCCCGTCGCGATCTGGAATCCATTTTACATCCCCTGATCCGGGCCCGGACAAACGCATGGATGAACTCCAGAGCCGGCATCCGCGCGGTCCTGGTTCCCCTGCTCTTCGAGGTCGGGTGGCAGGCTGATTTTTCGTTCATCGCATGTATTGCCTGTTCTCCGTCCATCCAGAGACAGCGCCTCAGTTCCCGCGGTTTGCCGGACGCAGCCATCGATCAGCGGCTGAAGGCCCAGCTCCCCGTCGCGGAAAAGATGGCTTGCGCCCACGTGGTCATCTGGACCGACGGCCCGCCGGAACGCCAAGCCGCCCAGTGGAGAATCATCCTGCGTCGCCTGCAGCGCTGAGACTTTCCATGGCGTCGCCCAGCTTCTCGTAGTCCGCGAGCGTGTTGTAGAGCTGGGCTGAGATCTGGAAATGGCGGACCGCCGGCTGGCCAATCCGGCTGAATGGCACCTCGATGCCGAACTCGTCGAACAGCCGCAACTGGTCCGCGTCGATCTTGCGCCGAAGCTCGGCCTGAAGCGCCAGGACCGGTTTCGGGCAGGCACCGAACGATCCGTGATTCAGGAAGGTGATACTGGGATCGAGCGCCCAGAGTTTCCGGAAATGCGAGGGTGCTGGATTGAGGCGGGACTTGGGGGGCACACGCAGGAGGTTCACTACGACACCTGGGCGGGGCAAGCGAGGATCGTGGCGGCAAATGATTGCCCTCTTGCCGTGAAGGCCGTCTCCATTAACCTCTCCGGACGATGTTCCTGGACCGACACGTCTTCGCCCTCGCCGTGCTCTGCTACGGCGTGAGCATGTTGTATTCGGTCTTCCTTTGGCGGAAAGGATTCCAGCGGGACAACTGGGTCAACTTCGGCATCCTGGTGAGCGGATTCCTCCTCAACGGCGTCGCCCTCTTCAACCGGGGCATCCATTGGGACCGCTGTCCGGTGAACAATCTCTACGAGGCGATGGTCTTCCTGGAATGGACCATCTCAGGAACCGCCGTCGTCATGGGCCTGACCCACAAGCTCCGCTTCGTCGGAGCCTTCGCTTCACCCGTCCTGTTCTGCCTCGGCGTCTTCGCCCTCATGCCGTCCCTCGACGTGAAGCACGGCGCTTCGCCCGACTTCTCGAACGGCCCGACCAGCCTACATGCCGCCTCGATCATCCTGGCCTATGGCGCCTTCGGCATCGCCTCCATTTCCGGGGCCATGTTCCTGACCCAGGACCGTGATCTGAAACACAACAAGCTCCGCGCCATGCTTTCGATCCTGCCGCCTCTCGGGAAGCTGGAGCGGGTCACCGCGCAGCTCATGTGGGCCGGCTTCATCCTGCTGACCATCGGCCTCGTCGTCGGGGCGATATGGGTTCCGTTGCCCGCGGGCAAGCCCTTCTTCAGCGACCTGAAAGTCATCTGGTCCCTCGCGTTGTGGGGAGTCTATCTCGTGCTGCTGGTCCTGCACATGCGCTCTGCGCTCAGGGGACGCCGGTTTGCCTGGGGCGCCGTGGCGGCCTTCGCCATCATCCTGCTCACCTTCTGGGGTTCCAACCTCGGTTCCTCGATCCACCAGCCGTGAGCGTCGTCATCGTCGGGCTCAGCCACCACAGCGCGCCGGTGCCCGTCCGGGAGAAGTTCGCCTTCGCCGAGACGCAGATCCCGGAAGTGTTGGACCAGCTCCGCAGCCAAGGCGTGGTCAGCGAAGGCGTGATCCTCTCGACCTGCAACCGCGTGGAGATCTACGCCGCGACCGACCTGCCCGACTCGGAAGCGTGCCTGCTCATCGAGAAATTTCTCGTGACGAACCGGGGCTACGCGGAGCCCGTCGGCAAGGAGCTCTACCGCCTTGGCGAACCGGACAGCCTGCGGCACCTCTTCAAGGTGGCCTGCGGACTGGACTCGATGGTGCTGGGCGAGACCGAAATCCTAGGCCAGCTGAAGAATGCCTACGAACTGGCCCTCCAGCACAAGCTCACCGGCGGCTGGCTGAACAAGGCGTTCCAGAAGGCGTTCAACGTGGCCAAGCTGGTCCGCTCGGAAACGAACATCCAACGCGGCAGCATCTCCGTCGCCTCCGTCGGGGTGGAGCTGGCGGAAAAGATCTTCGGCAGCCTCGACGACCGGCACGTCATGGTGCTCGGGGCGGGTGACACTTCGCAGAAGGCCGCCCGCGCGCTCCTGAGCCGTGGTGCCAAAAGCATCATTGTCTCGAACCGTTCCTTCGACCGCGCCGAATCGCTCGCCAAGGAGCTCGGCGGCCGGGCGATCCACTTCGACCAATGGGCCTCGGTCTTCGGAGGGGTCGACATCGTCGTCAGCTCCACGGCCGCGCCGCACTACATCCTCGACCGGGCCAGACTCGAACCCCTGATGCGCGCACGCCAGCAGCGCCCCCTGCTCCTCATAGACCTCGCCGTGCCCCGCGACATCGAGCCCGAGGTGAACTTCCTGGAGAACGTCTACCTCTACAACGTGGACGACCTACAGGCCATCGCGGAGAGCTACCTCCAGCAGCGCCGCGAGGAGATCACCGCCTGCGAAAAGATCATCAACGACAAGACTGCCGAGTTGATCGGCCAGCGTCGCGGCCCAAGATTCCACCCAGCTCCCAAGACGGCCGGGGCGTAACTCCATTCCAAGTTTGAAACCAGAGACACTCTTCATCGCCACCCGTGGATCCGCCCTTGCCCTGGCGCAGGCGAACACCGTCTTGAAGCTCTGCCGCGATGCTTTTCCTCGCCGCGTGTTCGAGCTGAAGATCATCAGGACCACGGGCGACAAACTGCAGACCGCATCGCTGGCCAATCCGGACCAGTCGTTGCCAAAGGGGCTTTTCACGAAGGAAATCGAGGACACCCTCCTCGCCGGAGAGGCTTCCATCGCCGTCCATAGCCTGAAGGATCTTCCCACGGAACTTCCCGCCAAGCTCGCCCTCGGGGCCGTGCTGAAACGGGCCGATGCGCGTGACGTCCTGCTCTACCGCGATGCCAAGACCGTCGAATCCACTCACGACGCCCGGAGCTCCGAGGACTGGACGCCCGGCCAGCCGAAGGCCCGGGGCTTCAAGGCGAACCTCACCATCCGGGGCCTGCCCGAAGCCGCGACGATCGCGACCAGCAGCACGCGGCGGGCAGCGCAGATCAAGGCGCTTCGTCCCGACATTCAGACCGTTCTCATCCGGGGCAATGTCCCGACCCGGATCCAAAAACTCGCCGACAGCGCGGACTTCGACGCCACCATCCTGGCCGCAGCGGGACTTGCGCGTCTGGGTTTGATCATCTGGCGGGACGGGTCGTTGCGCTTCGGTCCGCATCGCCCGGCGGGCGTTCCCGAGTTCAGTCTCCCGACCGGCGTGCTCGCGTCGCCGGTAGACATCACGGACATGATTCCCTGCGTGGGGCAGGCGGCGATCGGGCTCGAAGTGCGCGAAGACGACGCCACAGGCGTCGAGATCTGCAACGCCCTGAACCATGGCAACACGCTCCGCGCGGTCCTCGCCGAACGCGCCTTTCTCCGTGCTCTTGGCGGCGGTTGTCAGAGCCCGGTGGGGGCGCACGCGGAGATTCTCGGCCATCGTCTCGTGCTGAAAGCGGTGAGTTTCCAGAACGGTCCAGCCCAGTTCGGCGAACGCAGCGGGCTTCCCACGGAGCCGCTGCAATTGGGCGAAGGGCTTGCGGCGACGATGAAAGTAGGTTGAACAAGACCGGCACAAACGGCCGGCATCCGTTTGTGCAAGTTCACGACAATCTATGGCAAGCGGCCGGGAGCGGACCGACCAGCTGCTTGCCTATCGTGGCTGCGCCGTGAAGACGATCCATCCTCCATCCCTCCGCATCGCCGTGAAGACGGTCGGGCCGGCCATTCCAGAGGCCGCCCTCTGCCCCATGGGCAGGACGAACACCTTGGCGGCAACGCCGCCCGCACTACGGCTGCGCCGGACCCGCTGATCCTCCCTTCGTTCCACAAGGTGGACATGAGCCTCGGCTACCGCCTGTAAACTCCGCAGCCATGAACATCCGCAAACTTTTCTTCTGGCTCCATCTCGCCGCCGGCGTGGTGGCGAGCGTGGTCATCCTCTCGATGGCTTTCACCGGATCGATCATGGCTTTCCAACGCCAGATCATCGAGTGGAGCGAGCGGGGGTTGCACAGCCCGCCGCCTTCGTTGGAAGCCGTCCCCCTCGACGTTGAGACGCTCATCGCAAAAGTGCGCGCGGCCCAGTCCAACACCGTCCCCACCGTCCCCACCGTCCCCACCGTCGTAACCTTGCGCTCCGATCCGGATGCACCGGCTTCGATCGGGTTTGGCCGGGACAAAACCTTCTTCGTGAATCCCTACACCGGCGCCGTGGTCGGCGACACGGCCACGACCACACGCGGCTTCTTCAAGAGCGTGGTCGGATGGCATCGTTGGCTCGGTCAGGAAGGTCGGGGACGCGAAGTCGGCAAAGCGATCACCGGCGCGGGCAACCTCGCCTTTCTCTTCCTGGTGTTCAGCGGATTGGTCCTATGGTTCCCCCGACGCTGGACGAAACCCGCCGTGCGGGCCGTCACCGTGCTGAATGGCAAGTTGTCGGGCAAAGCGCGCGACTGGCATTGGCACAACGTCGTCGGCTTCTGGGCTGCGGTCCCGTTGATCGCAGTCATCCTGACCGGCACCATCATGTCCTACCAATGGGCGAACGCCCTGCTGTTCCGCGCCACCGGCACGGAACAGTCCGCTCCCCGTCCCGCGCCCGTCGCAACCTCACCGGGCAGCGACCGCAGCCAGCCAAATGGGCCGCGCCAGGAAAGCGGCCCACAGGAGATCCGCACCGCCGGGGTCAACGAAGTCTGGGCTGTGGCGGCGAAGAAAGTCGCTGGTTGGCGGACCCTCAGCCTCCGCTTTCCGAACCAGCCCGGGGAACCGCTGACGTTCGTCATCGACCAGGGCAACGGCGCGCGCCCCGACCTGCGGGCGATGCTGACGCTCGATGCGGACACCGGCGGGGAAGTTCTTTGGCAGCCCTATTCCAGCCAGACGGCCGGACAACGGGCGCGGGCGTGGGTCCGCTGGATCCACACCGGCGAGGCGGGCGGCCTCCTTGGCCAGACCGCGGCGTTTCTCGTCACAATCGCCACCATGGTCCTGATCTGGACGGGACTCGCCCTGACTTGGCGACGTTTCTTCCGGAAAAGAAGCCTGTCGATCCCGGCACAGGAGCCGCACGAGGCCGAACTTGCCGTGGAACGGAAAGCAGAAGCCTGAAGCCTTCCGACATTTCGGTTTTGGACTTTGCCGCCGGACCTCTAGGGTCGGCGGACCGTGAAATCAAAAGGCATTGTTTATCTCGTCGGCGCTGGTCCGGGCGACGCCGGACTGCTGACCGTCCGTGGCGCCGAGCTCATCGCCCGAGCCGATGTGCTGGTCTATGACGCCCTGGTCAATCCCGACCTCCTCCGTCTCGCGCCGAAGACCGCCGAGATCATCTACGGCGGCAAACGAGCCAAGGACCACGCCATACCGCAGGAGGAGATGAACCAGCTACTGGTGAAGAAGGCCAAGGAGGGCAAGGTCGTCGTGCGGCTCAAGGGCGGCGATCCCTACATCTTCGGACGCGGCGGCGAGGAGGCCGAGGAACTCCATGAAGCCGGCATCGCTTTCGAAGTGGTGCCCGGAATCTCGTCCACCTTCGCCGCGCCGAACTACGCCGGCATCCCTGTCACCCACCGCGACTTCTGCTCCGCCTACACGGTCATCACCGGCCACGAAGATCCGACGAAGGACGAATCCGCCATCGACTGGGCCGCGTTGGCCAAGACTCCCGGCACCAAGATCGTCCTCATGGGCGTGGAACGAATCAGGCAGATCGCCGCGAAGTTCGTCGAGAACGGCCTGCCGGCGAAGACGCCTGTCGCCATGGTTCGTTGGGGCACCACCGGACGGCAGAAGACGATCGAGGGCACGCTGGCGACCATCGCCGACGTGGTGGAGAAGACGGGATTCACCGCACCGGCCGTCACGATCATCGGCGGCGTGGTTTCACTGAGAAAGAAACTCAACTGGTTCGAGAAGCGTCCCCTCTTCGGCCAGCGCATCGTGGTCACCCGCACCCGCGACCAGGCCAGCCAGCTTTCCAACCAATTGAGCGAACGCGGCGCCGACGTGCTCGAAATCCCGACGATCAAGATCACGGACCCCGAAGAGCGCATAGCCCTTGTGGAGGCGATGGCCGGCATCAGCGCATACGACTGGCTGGTCTTCACGAGCCCGAACGGCGTCACCTCGTTCTTCGACTACTTCTTCAAGGCCCACGACGACATCCGGGCCATCGGCATCTGCCGCATCGCCGCCGTCGGGCCGGCCACAGCCGCCAAGCTGAAGGAGCGGCATCTCCGGGTGGACGCCATGCCGGAGGAATACGTCGCCACGAAGGTGGCCGAGGCCATTTCCAAGAAGGACAACGTCGAGAACCTCCGTGTGCTCATCCTCCGCGCCGAGGTCGCCAGCCCGGAACTGCCGAAGCAGTTGGAGGAACTCGGGGCCATCGTCGACGACGTGGCCTGCTATCGCACCGTGCCGGAGACCGAGGATTTGAACGGGGCCGCCGCAAAGCTGGTCGAGGAAGGCGCGGACTGGGTGACGTTCACCAGCAGCTCGACGGTCGAAAACTTCCATGCACGTTTCAACCTGCCGGAACTGAAGAAGAAGTTTCCCGGTCTGAAACTCCTCTCCATCGGACCGGAAACCAGCAAGGCGATCACGGCGCTCGGCCTCCAGCCGAACGTGGAAGCCAAACCCCACAACATCGACGGCATGGTCAGTGCGCTCGAAAGAGCGGCCAAGTAGATCCGCTCTCCCCGTCGGATGCAAAGAAGCCGCCCCATCGATCCGATGGGACGGCTTGCAGCCTTCTAACCGACCACGATTATTCCCGGCGGAAACGGTAGAACGCGGCCTTGTTCGTAGGATTGGCGTCCGTGGAAGTTTGCGCGGTCGTCGAGGACGGAACGATGCTGCTCAAGCTGGTCCAGTTGGTGAAGTCCACCGTCCGCTCGAAATGATAGGTGGCGTTCGTGGCGAGGCCGGTCTCGGGTGGTGCCATGTTCATCCTCTCGCTGAACTGGAAAACCACCGCCGTGTTCGTTGCGACGCCGCTGGCTCCCGTCGTCGGAGTCGTGGAGACAAGCGTTGGCTGGGCCAGCGCAGTGACGGAAAAAACAAGTGCCGTGAGAAAAATCAGGCCGGCGCGGAAGGTGAATAGATATGGTTTCATGGTTTTCCCAGCTCGTTGAAATCCTCTTCTTCCATGTCCTCATCCACCTGCCAAGTGGAGTTCCATGCCCGCCAACACAAGTCTTGCGACCAAGAACGGCTTCGCCGGCCAGCCTCAATCGAAGGCCAACACGGCGAAGGGGAAAGATGCGGTGGTTTCACTCGATCCTAATCTTCGACGGCTTTATTGCTCGATTTTGCCATGAAGCGGTCCGCTGGTGTCACGTTGACCGTGCATTGGGTCAACGTGACGCTTGACCCCTCCCCTGTCCGCACCTTTAGATCATATCGAAACAACGTTTCATGCTGGCGCACCTTAAAAGCCTATTTTCCAACGATATCGGGATCGATCTCGGGACGGCCAACTCTCTCGTTTACGTCCGTGACCGCGGCATCGTGCTGCGTGAACCCTCCGTCGTGGCGATCCAGGCCGGGACGACCAACGTCCTGGCCGTGGGGGAAGAAGCCAAGCGGATGATCGGCCGCACGCCGGGCAACATCGTGGCCATCAGGCCCATGAAGGACGGCGTCATCGCCGACTTCGAGATCACCGAGGCCATGTTGCGGCACTTCATCCAGAGGGTCCATCACCGCAAGCTGATCGCCCCCCGGGTGGTCGTGGCGGTGCCTTCCGGGATCACCGAAGTCGAGAAGAGGGCGGTTAAGGATTCCGCTACCCATGCAGGCGCACGCGAAGTCTACCTGATCGAACAACCCATGGCCTCGGCCATTGGAGTCGGTCTCCCAGTGCACGAACCGGCCGGCAACATGATTGTCGACATCGGCGGCGGCACCTGCGAGATCGCGATCATCTCGCTGGCTGGAATCGTGTTCAGCCGCAGCGTGCGCGTGGGTGGAGACGAGTTTGATGAAACGATCGTGGCGCACATGAAGCGCGCCTACAACCTGATGATCGGTGAACGCACGGCTGAGGAGATCAAGATCCGGATCGGATCGGCCTTCTCGCTGGAGCAGGAACTTACTATGGAAGTGAAAGGCCGCGACCTCGCATCCGGCCTTCCGAAGACCATCACAATCCGGTCCGAGGAAATCCGCGAATCCCTGAAAGAACCTCTTTCCAGCATCCTGGAATCCGTCCGTCTCACCCTAGAGCGCTGCCCTCCTGAACTTGCCGCCGACCTCGTCGACCGCGGCATCGTCATGGCGGGAGGCGGTGCGCTCCTCCGTGGGATAGACCGGCTTGTGGCCGAAGAAACCGGCCTGCCGGTGCACATCGCGGACGATCCGCTGTGCGCCGTGGCCGAAGGAACCGGCCGCGTGCTCAACGAGATGTCAATTCTTCAGCGGGTCACTTCCTACAAGTAAGCTCCCCTCCCGTTCGCCTCCATCAATGCCGGTCCCGAAGAGGGCATCGGCGGAAGCCGCAGGTCGCGGCCAGTCGGGGCGAGATGTCTAGAAGGACTCAATACATTGCGATCGCTGCGGTGATCGCGCTGATGCTGGTGCTGTTGAAGCTCCCGGGCGACGTTTCCTCACGCCTCAAGCTTGCCGTCAGTTCGATCTTCCTCCCCCTGTTCGGCCTCTCCGGTTCCGCAAGCCGCATTGCCGATGCGACCGGCAACGCCCTCCTTCCCAAGGCGGAGATCCTCCAGCAAAACGCGAAGCTCCGCGAAGAGATCAATGGCCTCCGCATCGCCACCCAACAGAGTGCGGAAGTGTTCCGGGAAAACGAACGCCTCCGGCAGTTCATCGGATGGCAGCGTCAACTTCCCTGGAAAACCAGGGCGGCTCGCGTCATGTCCCGCGATCCGGCCAACTGGTGGCGCACGGTCCAGATCGACCTCGGAACCGCCCATGGCATGCGCGCCAATCTCGCGGTAATCTCCACGGACGGACTGGTCGGGAAAATCTCATCCTGCGGCGACAACCGCTCCACCGTCGTGATGCTCGGCGATCCCACGCTGCGCGTCTCCGCTTTGATCCAGGAAACCAGGGACCACGGCATCGTCATGGCTGGCAGCAGCGGTTCCCCGGGCAGCGAATTCATCGACCTCGGATTCCTGTCCCGCAGCAGCCAGCTCAAGGCGGGCCAGGCCGTCATCACCAGCGGCGATGGCGGGGTATTCCCGAAGGGCATCTTCGTCGGCCGCGTCGTCGACTCCCGCACCGTCGGCTACGGTCTTTCCATCGAAGCCCGCGTCAAACTGGCCGCCGACCTCGGCAAGCTGGAACAGGTCTGGGTGATCCTCGAATGACACTCGCCCGCCCCATCCTGATCCTCATCGCCGCGCTGCTCGCGGTGTTCGTGGAAACCCAGTTGGACCTCCCGGAACGGCTGCTCGCCGTGCGCATTCACCTGCTTCCGGCGGTTGTGGTCTATGCCTCGCTTCGTTCCGGGCTTGGGATGCTCACCCTCGTGGCGGCCTTTGGAGGACTTGGGCTTGATTCCCTTTCGGCAAACCCGCTGGGAATATCCGCGATTCCCTTGATCCTGGCCGGCGTCCTCATGAGGCATTTTGAGTCTCTGCTTCTTCGCGACCTGCCTTACGCGCAGTTCATGCTCGGCGCCGGAGCGGCGGCGATGCTGTTTTTCCTTTCCCTGGGAATCCTGCTCTCGATCCACCAGGAACCCGTCATCGGCTGGGCCACTCTATGGCAGGGAGCCGTTTCCTCCGTCGCCACCGGAGCGTTGACCCCGCTCTGTTTCCTCGCGCTGGACCGGGTGGATCGCGCGCTCACCTACCAACCCGCTCCCGAGTCCTCCTTCCGCCAGGACCGCGAGATCAAACGGGGGAGGACCTGACGCGCCATGCTGATCTTCGACCAACTCCGGAAGGACGATCGTTCGCTGCGAATCCTCGCGATGGTGCTGCTGGCGGGAATGCTCGTCCTCATGGCGGGCCTCTGGAACGTCCAGATCGTCTCCGCCGGCAAGCATGAGAAGGATCTCCGCAACCAGTCCTTCCGCTCAGTCCGCGTTCCCGGTGTTCGCGGAAAGATATTCGACCGGAACGGCCTGGTCATGGCGGAGAACGGCCCGCGCTACGACATCAACCTCTACCTCGAAGAACTGCCGCCCTACTTCCTCCACGAATACACCAACCGGGTTCTACCGACCTACCTGGCCAACAACCCGCCGCCGCCCGCCACGAACCAGACCGGCTCGCGATTCTTCGGGCTGTTCGGCGGCAAGGAACCCGCGCGGGCCAGGTTGCCGTTGAAGACCCGTCAAGCGCTGCAAGCCCAGGCCCGTTATGGAGTCGCCAGCAACCTGCTCCTCCAAGTCAGCTCATTCCTGAAACAGCCGACGGAGTTGAACCACGCGGGCTTCCAGCGCCATTACAGCAGCAGTCTCTTCGTGCCATTTCCGCTCATGAAAAATCTGCCGCCCGAAAAGGTGGCTCGGTTTGTGGAGCTTGCCGCCGAGTTCCCGGGCGTGGAACTGGAAGTCCAGCCCGTCCGCGCCTATCCGAACGGTTCCACGGCGGCCCACCTGCTCGGCTACGTCCAGCGCCTCCACAACTTCGACTCGGAGGACATCAACTACCGCTACGTGCTCCCCGATTACACGGGAAAGACCGGCATCGAGTCCGCCTTCGACGAGGAACTGCGCGGGCGGCCCGGGGTGAAATCGCTCCTCGTGAACAATCTTGGCTACCGGCAACGCGAGGATCTCATCAGCCCTTCGGAGCCCGGCGACAATGTCTTCCTCACTTTGGATCTTCCCCTTCAGATCGCGACGGAAAGGGCCCTGGCTTCGGCCATGGCCAATGTCCGGGGCGCGGCCGTCGTGGTCGACGTGCGCAACGGGGACGTGCTGGCGATGGCGTCGCTTCCAACATTTGATCCATCCATCTACGTCAATGGCGCCGGCTCCAACGAATGGGCCCGCATCAGCGACGCAAACCTCAAGCCGCAGTTCAACCGCGCGACCCAGGCGTTCTACAGCCCTGGCTCCATCTTCAAGATCCTGACGTCCATCGCGTGCCTGGAATCAGGGCTCAACACGTCAGAACAGTTCCGTGTCGAACCCAATCCAAAACGCCCGGCGCGCGGAGGGATCTACGTGGGCAATCGTCTGATCGGCGACACCGCCGCCCCCGGCCTCTACGACTTCGAGAAGGCCTTCATCAAGTCGAGCAACAGCTACTTCATCCACTACGGGCTCCGGGCGGGCTTCAAGAAGATCGTCGAGGTCGGCGAACGGTTCCACCTGGGGGAACGGACCCAGATCATGCCGAGGCAGGAGGCCGCCGGAATCTTCCCGGACCGTGGCGATGAAAAGAACTGGCCGCTCGGCAGCACGGCCAACATGTGCATAGGCCAGGAGATCACCGTCACGCCGATCCAGATGGCGATGATGACCGCAGCCGTGGCCAACGGCGGGAAAGTGTTCTGGCCGCGCCTCGTCATGAAGACCCAGTCCCCGGACAACCTCGGCT
The DNA here is from genome assembly GCA_043744715.1 of Verrucomicrobiota bacterium. Classification (GTDB taxonomy): domain Bacteria; phylum Verrucomicrobiota; class Verrucomicrobiia; order Limisphaerales; family CANJSG01; genus CANJSG01. The sequence goes on from JAYTUE010000241.1 coordinate 33,774, forward strand.
TGGACGCGGGGGCCGTCACGTATCCCACCCGCCTGCGCTCCGATGCGAATATCCGTCCCGAGCACGTAAAGTTGATCCACCAGGCCATGCAGGCCGACGTCGAGAGCACCAGTGGAGACGAAGACGGCGAAGGCACGGGCAAGCGGGCCCGGATCGACGGCTACCACATCGGCGGCAAGACCGGCACGGCCGAGATCAAGGGCTCCGGCCAGAAGGACCAGACGACATGGTTCACCTCCTTCGCCCCGGTTGAGAACCCAAAATACGCCGTCGTCGTCATGGTGGAGAGCGGCGGTTCCGGCGGCGGCACTTGTGCGCCCGTCGCCAGACAAATCTACGAGGCCATCATCAAGCGGGAACAGGGCCAGGACCTGTCCAAGCTCTACGCGAGCCACCGACGATGACGAACTCGCTCCATCTGAATGAACGCTACCAGCGCGTCGATTGGACGCTGATGGTGGCGGTCGTGCTCTTGATGCTGATCGGGGGCACCTTCATCTACAGCGCGACCCTGGCGGATCCGGTCATGCGTGAGGCCTCGTTCTTCAGGCAGCTCCACGTCAAACAGACCATCTGGTATTCCCTTGGAATCACGGCGGCCATTGGAATCTGCTTCCTGCCCTATCACGCCTTCGCCCGCTGGTCGGTCGTCGCCTACTGGGGGGCGATCATCCTGCTTGTTCTGGTGATGATTCCCGGCATCGGTGTTTCCCGCATGGGAGCGCGGCGCTGGATCGACTTCGGTCCGTTCTCGCTCCAGCCGTCGGAGTTTGCCAAGCTCGCCTACATCATGCTCATGGCCAACTTCCTCAGCCGCCCGGTTGAGGAACTGCGTCAACCCAGGGTCTTCTTCAAGGCGCTGGGCATGATGGCGCTGCCGTTCATCCTGGTCCTCAAGGAGCCCGATCTCGGCTCAGCCCTTTCATTTTTCCCGGTTGGTCTGGTCATGATGTTCGTGGCCGGTGTCCCGTTGAAGTTCCTTGCCCGCCTCGTCGGCGGGGTGGCGATCCTCGTCACCCTGCTGCTGGTGGACATCCTCTTCGCCCCGCCGCAGTGGCAGGTGAAGCTGGAGGAATATCAACGGCACCGTCTCTTGACCTATTTCGGCCAGGATTTCGCTCCGAAGGATTCCACACCGGAGGAGCGTCGGCGTGCGCGGGACCTGCAGCACAGCAAGTCCTACAACGTCGAACAGTCGCTGATCTCCGTCGGTTCGGGCGGGCTCATGGGCAAAGGCTGGAAGCAGGGCACGCAATACGCGCTCGGCTACCTGCCCCGGGCCGTGGCCCACAACGACTTCATCTTCTCCGTCATCGCCGAGGAGAAGGGATTTGTCGGAAGCGTCATCGTGGTGACGCTCTACACCGTGGTTTTCTTCTGCGGGATCCGCACCGCCGGCCAATCGCGCGACCGTCTCGGCCGCGTGATGGCCAGCGGGGTGGTCACCCTGCTTTTCGTCCACGTCTTCATCAACATCGGCATGAACATCCGGCTGATGCCGGTCACCGGGATCCCCCTGCCCCTGCTGAGCTATGGCGGCTCGTCCGTCCTCTGCGCTCTGCTGGCCGTGGGACTCCTATTCAACATCTACTACTACCGAAGAGCTTATTGATATGAGCAACAGTTTCTCAGGCCGCAAACGCAGCATGACCTTCCGACCCGCCGGCGGCTACAAGCCCCCGGGCGGATCCACCAATCCCGGATCTCAGTCAGGAGAGCCGGCATCCCAACCACCATCTCAACCCGGTCCGTCTCCCGCGCCGGCAGCCCGCCCACCACAGGCCGAGCGCGAACCCCGGCAGAGCGGCCGTCCCATCCGCGAGCCCGATTCCATCGAGGCCCGACTGGCCATGCGCCCGCCGACGCCTGACGACGGTGCCACCCCCTCCCAGCCAACACCGGAACGCGGTGAACGCGGAGATCGGCCTGCCCGGGGCGATCGTGGCGGCGATCGTCGTCGCGGTGGCTCCGACCGTGGTGGAAACCAGGGAAACCGTGGAGATCGTGCTCCACGCGGCGACCGACAGAACCGGCCTCCCCAGTCAGCCCCGGGCGATGCCACCCAGCCTGTTTCACCGATGGAACCCGGTTCCGCTCCCATGGATCCGTCCGCGACCCCGGCTCCGCTGGCTCCGCGAAGAGACAACCGCCAACCCCGCCAGCAGAGACCTGCCCGCGAGCCGCGACAACCCAGAGGCGACTCTCCTCAACCCGAGACGGGCCTCGACTCCGAGGCCGGCGCACCCGATGGGGCCGGACGGCCACCACAAGCCCAGGTCCAGGGCGGCGACACCCGCGATGACGCCCGCCGTGGCCGTCGGCGCGGAGGCCGTGGCCGCCGCGGTGGAGGTCCTGGAGATGGTCCCGAGCGCGCAAGCAGCGGCAACGTCCGGCCTCCCGCCGACCGTGGTCCGCGCCGCGAAGCGCCGCCTCGTGCCCAGTCCTCCCCCGACGGCCAGCGGGGCCACACCCTTCTTGATGCGGATGGCGAACCTGTCGGCCCCCACGGCCACGCGGACGAAGACGACGAGGCAACCATCGCCGCAGAGGCGGAATCTCCGCACGAGCACGAGGATCCGGAGCCGTCCAATGCGGACAAGGATCCCGACTTCGTTCCCGTGCCCGTGGCCGATCCCAAGCCGCAGAGCCTGGTCGAAGGCATCCGCGCCGTGGCCCAGAAGCTGGTGAGGAAAGTCCAGAAGATCATCGCCCCGCCGGAGAAGCGCACCCACAAGGAAGTCATCATCAACGCCGAATCCCTTGAGGTCCGGATTGGTGTCCTCGAAGACGGCAAACTGGAGGAGTTCACCATCGAGCGGACCACCGAGGAGCGTCTCGTCGGCGGCATCTTCAAGGGCAAGGTCCGCAACCTAGAGGACGGATTGAAGGCCGCCTTCGTGGACATCGGATTCGAGAAGAACGCCTTCCTCCACTACTGGGACATCGTGCCGAACAACTTCGACAGCGGCGTGGAAGTCGTCGAGCGCGAGGCGAAGGACGGGAAGAAAAAGGACAAGACCAACTTCACCCAGAAGGATGTGCCCCGTCTTTTCCCGGCCGGCAGCGAGATCATCGTCCAGGTGACGAAAGGTCCGATCGGCACCAAGGGCCCCCGCGTCACCGGCAATCTCGTATTGCCCGGACGCTACCTCGTCCTCCTGCCCAACTCCGACCAGAGCGGCATCTCCCGCAAGATCGAGAACGTCGAGGAACGCCAGCGCCTGAAGAAGATCCTCCGCGAACTCGAGATCCCCGAGAGCATGGGCGTGATCATGCGCACGGCCGGCGAAGGGCAGAAGAAGCGTTACTTCGAGATGGACCTCGCGTTCCTGCTGGAGGAGTGGAAAGCCGTCCAGGAACGGATGAAGACGCAGCCGATGGCCACCTGCATCTTCCAGGAACCCGACCTCATCGTCCGCACCGTGCGCGACTGCCTCACCGAGGACACCGAACGCATCGTGGTGGACGACCCGAAGTCCTTCGAGCGGATGCGCGAGGTCATCAACAAGATCGACCCGCCTTCCATCGGCAAGATCAAGCTCTACACCGACAACCAGTCGATCTTCGACCGGTTCGGTATCACGAAGCAGCTGGAGAACGCGTTTTCACGCCAGGTCCACCTCAAGAGCGGCGGCTACCTCGTGATCGACGAAACCGAAGCGCTTGTCGCGATCGACGTGAACACCGGCCGTCACAAGGGCGCCAAGGACCAGGACAAGACCATCCACCAGGTCAATCTGGAGGCCGCCGAGGAGATCTGCCGCCAGCTCCGCCTGCGGAACATCGGCGGGCTGATCGTCCTCGACTTCATCGACATGAGACAGCGCCGCGACCAGCAGAGCGTCTACCAGCGCGTGAAGGACGGACTGAAGCGTGACAAGGCCAAGACCCACATCCTGCCGATCTCCACGCTCGGCCTGATGGAAATGACCCGCCAACGCCACACCGAAAGCGTCCGGTCGTCCGTCTACGACGACTGCCCGTATTGCAAGGGCAAGGGCAAGGTGAAGAGCTCGATCACCATGAGCGTGGAGATCCAGCGCAAGCTGTCGGAGATACTGAGGAAGCGCACCCGCGACGAATCGGACTTCCAGCTCCGCATCGTGGTGCATCCGACCGTGCTCGAACGTCTCCGCAAGGAGGACGAGAAGCTGCTCATCGCGATGGAGAAGAAGTATTTCGGAAAGCTCTCGTTCCGGGCCGATCCTGCCTTCCACGCGGAGCAGTTCAAGATCGTCAACGTGACGACCAACGACGACCTCGTGAGCGTCGGATCCTGACCACAGGCGCTTCGGGCGGCACCCGTTCCCCCGGGTGCCGCCCGCTTGCAATCCCTTCAAAAGAAAACGGGCCGGGATAACTCCCGGCCCGTTTTGCTTTAAAAAATAAGCGGCCGTTCAGCGGTTTTTGATGATGATGAACCAGGCACAGTCGTTCTTGTCCTCGCCGGCAATGACCACGGTCCCGTCCTTCGTCAGCGGTTCGGTAATCTTCCGGACGACTTTTCCCTTTCCGATGACGTTGATCTCGATCTTGTCGCCTTCGAGATCCCGCACCTCCACCGACGAATGGTCGGAAAGTTTGACCTTCTTTGTAGCGCGGCTCGCCAAGTCCACCTTCTCGGAGTTGACGAGGAAGTATTTCTTCCACTTGAAAGCCTTGGACAAGGTTCCGGTTGTTTTGGAGTCCACCGGCTTGTGGTCAGGATTGGGCGACGTCTCGTCGTTCGTTCCCCAGATCAGCCGGATCTCCAGCTTGAGATCCGAGGCCGACGCCCTGCCGGTCGAGCAGAGGGCGAGCATGGAGGCGAGGACCAGCAGAATGAAGCGGCGATGCATGGGGGATCTCATTGGACCAAGGGTTCGGACGCGGTGTCCTCTTCGACCACGGACGAGCTGTCGAAAAGATAGACGATCGTGACGTTGTCCTTCTCGGAACGGTAGGTCATCGCGCTCATCTCCCCCTCGGAATCCACCAGCTCACCGGGCACATAGGGCCGGAAGTAGGACGGGCCAAAAAGGGCGAGAACCGCCACCACTGCGGCTGTGCCGGCCACCGTGCCGATGTGGCCGGAAAGCCACGACCACACGGACCCATATCCCGTGGCGCCGACGGCCGGTGCATGGCTTTTTTCGGCCTCGATCCGACGCCGGATCTGGCTGAAATAGAAATCCGGCGGTTCCGGCATGACCAGCGCCGCCTCGCCGTCGACGAGGACGGCTTTGACGAAGCTCAGTTCCTCGAACAGTTCGCGGGCCGGCTGATCCTGCTCGACCATCGTCCGCACCCGGGCCTTGTCGTTTCCGGCGAGTTCGCCGTCCACGAGTGCCTGGATCTCCAGTTGTTGCTTCAGGTTCATTTAAGAATTTTCCCTCTTCCATCCGGCCATCAACACCGCCATGCGGCGGCGGGCGTAGAACAGACGCGACATGATCGTGCCGATCGAACAGCCCATTCGTTTGGCGATCTCCTTGTATTCGAGCTCTTCAAATTCGTGCATGATCAGGACGGTCCTGTGTTCGACCGAAAGCTTTCCCATGGCCTCGTCGATGCGCTTGCGCAGCTCGGTCTTCTCCATGCCGGCGGTCGGGTTGATCGTGACCGTCGGCATCTGCCGTTCCACGCCGCCGGACTCCTCCTCGAGATTCTCGATGGACTCCGCACGCATCCGCTTCTGCTTCCGCAGGTGGTCCAGGCAAAGGTTGATGACGATTCGCGTCATCCATGTGGCAAAGCTGGACTCACCCTGGAACTGGATGATCCGCTGCCACGCCTTGACCCAGGCATCCTGCGAAAGATCAAGGGCCTCCTCCTCGTTGCGCACCATGCTGAAGGCCCGGGCGTAGATCTTGCCCCGGTGCCGGGAAACCAGCTCTTCAAAGGGGGCCATTTCCCCCCTCTTGGCTGCCTTCACCAGCGGCGTATCATCGAGGATCGGCTTGTCGCTTTCTTTCGCCACAGGATGGACTGAAGGATCCGAAGACCTATTCAGGTTTGTTACAGCTTTCCCTTCGTGCTGGGTATCTGCCCGGCGATCCTCGCATCCCGTTGGCAGGCGGCATCCGCCGCCCGGGCGAAGGCCTTGAACAACGCCTCGACGATATGGTGTGGTTCATCGCCGTAAATCAGCTCCAGATGGAGGTTGCATCGGGCTTCGTTGGTGAAGCCTTGGAAGAATTCCCGGGCGAGCCCGAATCGGAAGGCGGAGGACATGTCTTGTGAACGGTCGCCTTCACTGACCTTGAGCTGGCCGAACTTGTTCAAACCCCTCCACACCAGATACGGCCGACCGCTGAAGTCGATGACGCACCGGGCCAGGCATTCGTCCATGGGAACATAGGCTTCCCCCGTGAACGGGTTCCGCGGATCGAAACCCGCCCCATAGCGCCGGAGGCCCTTCTTATCGCCCAACGCCGCGAGGAAGGCCTGACCCAGGGCGATGCCGCAGTCTTCCACGGTGTGATGGGCATCCACCTCCAGGTCGCCTTTGCACTTCAGCGTCAGATCGACGGTGGCGTGTTTGGCAAACAGGGTCAGCATGTGGTCGAAGAACGGCACACCCGTCCGGATGGACGATTTTCCGGTTCCATCGATGTCCAACCGGACTTCAATCCGGGTTTCCTTCGTCTCACGCTTCAAATGCGCGCGGCGGTTGCTCATGGCCAACGATTAAAGGGCCACTACCCAATGCACAGCCATGGAAAACTTTCGCCTTTGTGGCCGTTGCCACGGGAAGAACAGTCCCGTATTGGTCATCCGCAATGCCGCAGGAGCCCATCGTTGAAATCCGTGAGCTGTCCAAGATCTACCGCCAGGGGGATATCAATGTCACCGCCCTCAACAGCGTTTCCCTCGATATAGCCCGGGGCGAATTCGTCGTCCTCATGGGGCCGTCCGGCTCCGGCAAGTCCACCCTCCTCCACATCATCGCCGGCATCGACCGGGCCACGACCGGCAAAGTCCTCGTCCAGGGAATCAACGTCGCCAACCTCGACGAATCCGAACTGGCCGATTGGCGGAACCAGAACGTCGGCTTCGTCTTCCAGAGCTTCAACCTCATCCCCGTCCTCACGGCCTTTGAGAACATCGAGCTGCCGTTGCTCCTTACTGCCTTGAACCGGCGGCAGCGCCGTGAGCAGGTCCAGACCGCGATGGACCTCGTCGGGCTTGGCGACCGCGGACATCACCGCCCCGACCAGATGTCCGGCGGCCAGCAGCAACGCGTCGCCATTGCCCGTGCGCTCGTCACGGACCCGGCGTTGATCGTGGCGGACGAACCCACCGGCAACCTCGATTCCAAGTCAGCGGCCGACGCCCTCGGCATTCTCCAGGCCCTGAGCCGCGACGCCGGCAAGACCGTCATCATGGTGACGCACGACCCCAAGGCGGCCTCCTTCGGCACCCGCAGCCTCCATTTGGAGAAAGGGGAAATCGTCGCGTGAACATCGCCACCTTCGTCGCCAAGAACGCGCTTCGAAACGGCCGTCGGGCGCTCCTCACCATCATCTCGGTCGCCGTCAGCTGCGGGCTCCTCATCAGCCTTCTGACACTGCAGCGGGAGCTCACCACGCCACCGGAATCCGAAGCCGCTTCGCTCCGGATCATCGCCCGGAACAAGGTTTCCCTGGCCCAACCCTTGCCCGCCCGCCAGCTCGCCGATCTCGACAAGATTCCCGGCATCGTTTCGGTCAGTCCGTTCTCCTTCTTCGGCGGTAATTTCCGCGAGGAGACCGTCACCAGCTTCGCCCAGTTCGCCGTTGATCCCGTGCGGTTCGCTCCGCTCATGGTCGAAGGCCACATCCTTGCCGGCACCTACGAGGATTTCATCAAGGACCGCAACTCCTGCATGCTCGGCGCCGACACCATGAAGCGCTATGGCCTGAAGGTAGGCGACAAGATGAAGTTCACCGGCACCTTCTACCCCGTGGACCTCGACCTCCGCATCGCCTGCATCTACGAAGGAACTGTCGATGACCGTAACGTCTTCTTCCACCACAAGCTGCTCGACGAACTCACGGGAGACTCGGGAACGGTCGGCACCTGGTATCTCCTCGTGGAAAGCGCCGAGGTCTCCAACGACGTCATCAACCGCATCAACAAAACCTTCGAGAACACCTCCGCCGAAGTCCGCGCCGAGACCGAACGCGCCTTCCAGATGGGGTTCATCAGCATGTTGGGCAACGTGAAGCTCCTCATCGGCTCCATCAGCACGGTGGTCGTCTTCACCCTCGTGCTCGTCTCCATCAGCACCATGAGCATGGCCATCCGAGAACGTTTCCGCGAACTCGCCGTCCTCAAGGCTCTCGGGTTCAAACGGCGCGAACTCTTCAGCTTCATCCTCGCCGAGAGCTTTGGTTTGGCCGGGCTGGGTGCGTTCCTTGGGATCGGCGGTTCGTGGCTGTTATGGCGTTCCATCGATCTCCAGAAGCTGTCCAACGGCTTCCTCATCTACTTCGAGGTCACTCCGAGGATCATGGCCACGGCCGGCATCGTGGCGGCGCTCCTCGGAATCATCGCCGCCATCGGCCCGTCCATCGCCGTCGCCCGGATGAGCGTCGTGGATGGCCTCAAGACATTGGACTGACGCCATGGCCCTTCCGCTGAAATACAACTTCCGCAACGTCGTCGTCCGATGGCGCTCGACCATCTCCACCGTCCTGGGGATCGCCCTCGTCGTCTCCGTCTTCGTGCTTCTGCGGGCGCTGGCCCGCGGCATCGAAGCGTCGAGCGCCAACACCGGCGACCCACGCAACATCCTCGTCGTCCGCAAAGGTTCCCAGGCCGAATCCGGCAGCCTCCTCGGCCGGGAAAATTTCCGGACCCTCCAGTATTTCGACGAGATCGCCCGCAATGACCGGGGTGAGCCACTCATCTCCTCCGAACTCGTCCTCATCGTCAGCGTTCCCCGGATTAACGGATCCGGAGAAGCCAACACGCTGATCCGTGGCATCACTCCGCGCGGGATGGAACTCCGGCCCCAAGTCACGCTCGTCGACGGCCGATGGTTCCAACCCGGGAAACGTGAGATCACCGTCGCGAAGCGCCTCGCCGGAAGATTCGCTGGGCTCCAAATCGGCGGCACGGTGAAAGCGGGGCGGGATAAACTCACCGTCGTCGGACACTTCGACGGCAAGGGCAGCGCGTTCGATTCGGAAGCCTGGATGGATGCCGATGAATCCCGTTCCATCTTCGACCGCGACCAATACTCCAGCATTCTCCTACGTCCCAAGGACGATGCGGCCGCCACCAATCTCATCGCCAAGATCGAGAAGGACAAACGCCTCGCCCTCCGCGCCGAACGGGAAGTCGACTACTACTCCAAGCAGACGATGACCGCCGTCCCCATCAAGATGCTCGCCGGCCTCCTCGGAGCAGCCATGTCCATCGGAGCCGTCTTCGCCGCCATGAATACCATGTATGCCAGTGTGGCGGGCCGGACCCGCGAGATCGGAACTCTCCGGGTGCTCGGATACTCGCGACGAGCCGTGGTGCTTTGTTTCCTAGTTGAAGGCGCCTTCCTCGCCGCCATCGGAGGCGTGGTGGGCTGTCTGCTTGCCCTGCCGATGAACGGCGTCGCCACCGGCACGATGGATTTCCAATCCTTCGCCGAAACCGTCTTCGAGTTCCGCATCACCCCGGAGCTCATGTTGAACGGCCTCGTCTTTTCCATCGTCATCGGACTGCTCGGCAGCCTCCTCCCGGCCATCCGCGCCTCGCGGCTGCCCGTCATCTCGGCCCTCAAATCACTATGAACGAAGACCAGCTCCAGAAGCTGCGCATCTCATCGGAGCAGAAACGCCGCTCCAGCACGCCCGTCTGGCTCATCATCATGGTCGTCCTCGGCATCACGGGAGTCGTCGCCTTCTTCGCGTTGCCGCGCGCTTCTGACTCGATCCGGGCCGGTCTGAAGTCCGGCAGCGACTCCGCAAAATCCAAGCCCACGGGCTTCACCACGAATGCGGCCGGTTCGTCCAGATCGTCCGCCGGCCCGGCCAAGCCGGGTTCCCCAGCTTCTGGTTTTGCGACGCAGTCTCCTGCCGCCGCCAGCTCCAGCGGCGATTCCCTCCTGACCCTCAGCGGCTACATCATCGCCCGCGAACGCATCGAGCTCAGCCCGCGCTTCATGGGTGTCGTCACGTGGATCGGCGTGAAAAAAGGGGATGTCGTGACCAACGGCCAGACCGTCGTCCTGCTCGACGACTCCGAATACCGCGCGCGCCTGGCCGAGAGCGACGGCCAGCTGGCAGTGGCCAAAGTCGCGTTGGAAAAAACCGCTGCCGATCTTCGTCGCGCGACCGAACTCGTCGCCCAACGCGTCGAGATGAACAAGACCCTGGATGACGCCAAACTCGCCGTCGCGTCGTCCGAAGCCCAGATCCAGCAGGTCCTCGGTGCCCGCAAGCTAATCGAGACGTTGATGGAATGGTGCGTCATCCGCTCGCCGGTCAACGGGGTCGTCCTCGAGAAGCTGGTCGATGCGAACGAACTCGTCTCACCCCAGACCTTCGGCGGCGCACGCGGGCCAAGCGCATCGCTCATCGCTCTCGCGGACCTCGGCGATCTCCAGGTCGAGATCGACGTCAACGAATCCGACCTCGCCAAGATCTCCCTCGGTCAGCCATGCCGCGTCAGCCCGGAAGCTTATCCGGCCAAAGTCTACGACGGCGTCGTCGCGGAGATCGCCCCCGAAGCGAACCGCGCCAAAGGCACGCTCCAGATCAAGGTGCAGGTCAGGAATCCCGACCGATTCCTCACGCCCGAGCTGAGCGCCAAGGTCATCTTCCTCGATCCGAGAAAAGCGCCTGCCAATTGACCCGCCTTCACCCCTCCGCCTAGCTTCCGTCCCATGTCGTCGCTGCCCTTCGAGGCCTTTCTCGCCCTCCGCTACCTGCGGCCGCGCCGGACGTTCGTCTCGATCATCACCGTCATCTCCATCCTCGGCGTGATGCTCGGCGTGGCCGTGCTCATCATTGTGAACGCCGTCATGAGCGGCTTCGACAAGGAATGGCGCACGCGCATCCTCGGTTTCAACGCCCACCTGAAGGTCATGCACCGAGACGGCCTCATCTCCGACTACGAACGCATCCAGACGATCATCGGCTCGAACAAGGCGGTCCGTGGCCTAGCCCCGTTCGTCGCCGGCCAGGTCCTGCTCAAGACGCAGCCGAAGGAGGGCCAGCCGAAGTTCATGGCTCCCCTGCTCCGCGGCATCGACGTCGATCTGGAGAAAACCGTCAGCGTCCTGCCGGACTCGATCAAGAGCGGTGCCTACGACGTCGGCGGACGCGGCCTGCTGATCGGCCGCGAGCTTGCCCAGAATCTCGAACTCAACGTCGGCGACCGCCTCTCCGTCTATTCACCGGCCAACATCGCCAAGATCGAAGAGGCTCTCTCCAAGCAGAAGAACGGCGCGGCCGGCGAACCCGACCGGATGTTCCTCCCCAGCGAGTTCGTCGTGCGTGGAATCTTCGACGTCGGGTTCGCCGACTACAATTCGTCGATCGTCGTCTCCTCCATCGAGCGGGCCCAGGAGATGTATGACATCGGCGACGAGAACGTTCACATCATCCAGGTGAAGCTCGACGATCCATTCCACGCCAGCCGCGTCCGCGATGAACTGGAGTCCAAGCTCGGCGCGAGCTTCCGCATCATCACTTGGCACGAGGAGAATCCGCAGCTCTTCAACGCGCTGGCCGTGGAGAAGAACATGATCGCCTTCCTCCTCTTCTTCATCGTGATCGTCGCCGCCTTCGGAATCATCAACAGCCAGATCACCTTCGTCGTCCAGAAGACCCGCGAGATCGGCATCCTCAAAGCCATCGGTGCGACCAGCGGACAGATCCTCGCGCTCTTCGTCAGCCAGGCGCTCGTCATCGGCGTCGCCGGTGTCGGCGTCGGCCTTGGGCTCGGGCTTCTGGTCCTGAAGTATCGCAGCGTCATTCTCGCGATGCTCAACAAGGTGACGGGCATCGAGGTGTTGCCCGCCTCGATCTACCAGCTCTATGAACTCCCGGCTGAGATTCTCATCGGAGACCTTGCCATGATCTGCGGTTGCGCCTTCGCCGCGTGTGTTCTCGCCGGCGTGATCCCCGCGTGGATCGCCTCGCGCCTCCAACCCGTCGCCGCCCTTCGCCATGAGTAGCGCCACATCTCCAACCACCGGCACTCCGCAGCTCTCGGCGATCAACGTCCGCAAAAGCTACCGCATCGGCCCGCGCACACTGGATGTCCTCAAGGGAGTGAGCATCGAGATCGCTCCCGGAGAATGCGTCGCGCTCCGGGGCGCATCCGGCGCCGGCAAGAGCACGCTCCTCCATTTGCTCGGCGGATTGGACCGGCCGGACGGCGGATCCATCAGCCTCGGCGGACATGATCTCGCCGGCTATTCCGCCAGCCAGTTGGCCAAGCTCCGCAACGAGCGGGTGGGGCTGGTCTTTCAAGCCTACCATCTCCTGCCGGAACTCAGCGCCCTCGAAAACGTCTCCCTGCCCGGCCGCATGGCCCGCCGGCCCG
>JAYTUE010000242.1:0-3813 GCA_043744715.1 Verrucomicrobiota bacterium
GGGCGGCGGAGCCCCGACGGTTCCCCGTCTCCGGGTGGGTGACGCTCCGCTTTCGCAGAGCCTCTATCTGCTGGTGAAGACCAACTCGCCGAACGGGAAAGCCATCCAGATGGCGCGTAAGATCACGATCAAGACCGGCCTTGAAGACGGGGTGAACGTCGAAGTCCTCGACGGACTCAAGGAAGGCGACGAGGTCATCATCGGCGTTGTCGTCACCGACACGTCGACGGCGGCCCGGCCGGCCGCGGGTGGTCCCGGTGGGATCGGCAGCCCGTTCGGCGGCGGCGGCGGATTCCGCGGACGCTGAACAGCATTTCGATTCCCAGCCATGTCCACGCCCATCGTCCAGCTCGAGGACTTCAAGAAGACCTACCAGTCGGGTGACATCCAGGTCCACGCCGTCCGTGGCGTGAACCTCACCGTCCAGGCCGGCGAGTTCATCGCCGTCATGGGCGCGTCCGGTTCCGGCAAGAGCACCTTGATGAACACCGTCGGCTGCCTCGACCGTCCCAGTGGCGGCAAGTTCCTGCTCGACGGGGTGGAGGTCAGCAAGTTGAACCGCGACGAGCTGGCCGACCTCCGCAACCAGAAGATCGGCTTCGTCTTCCAGGGCTTCAATCTCCTGGCCCGCACCAGCGCCCTGGAAAACTGCGAGCTGCCCATGCTCTACGCCCGGCCCTCCAAGTCTGCCCCGGCCCAGCGCGAGCGGGCCATGAAGTCGCTCGCCCGCGTCGGCCTCGGCAACCGTTTCGACCACACGCCCAACCAGCTCTCCGGTGGCCAGCAGCAGCGCGTGGCCATCGCCCGCGCCCTCGTCAACGACCCGAAGCTCCTCCTCGCCGACGAACCCACCGGCAACCTCGATACCCAGACGAGCATGGAGATCATGGGGATATTCCAGGAGCTCAACGATGCGGGCATGACCATCATGATGGTGACCCACGAGCTCGACATCGCCAGCTATGCCAAGCGGATGGTCATCATGCGCGACGGCCGCATCGTCCGCGACGAGCAGGTGAGCTCGCGCCACAACGCCGTGGAGGAGATGGGCAAGCTGGTCCGCGAACAGGCCGCCGTGAACCTCGCACCATGATCGTCCTAAACGCACTCAAGCTCGCCCTCCGCGCCCTCAAGCGGAACACGCTGCGCTCCCTCCTGACGATGCTCGGCATCATCATCGGCGTCGCCGCCGTCATCTCGGTCGTCAGCATCGGCAACGGCGCCAAGGCGCGCATCGAGGCGTCCATCGCCAGCATGGGCCAGAACGTCGTGCAGGTGATGTCGGGCAGCTCCCGCCGCGGCGGCGTCTCGATGGGGTTCGGCTCCGCCGGCACGCTGACGAAGGGGGACTTCGACGCGATCCGGAAAGACGTGAAGGGCATCGCCGGAATCAGCCCCGAGGTCCGCAACAACGCCCAAGTCGCGGTCGGCAACAAGAACGCCCGCGTCTCCATCCTGGGCGTCGGCGCCGACTACGCGAACATCCGTTCATGGAAGTTCGCCGACGGGGACAACTTCAACGACGGCGACGTCCAGCGCGCCGGCAAGGTCGCCCTCATCGGCAAGACGACCTCGGATCTCCTCTTCGGCGAGGGCGAGAGCCCCGTCGGCCAGATCATCCGCATCGGCAGCGCGCCCTTCACCATCGTCGGCCTGCTCACCCCGAAGGGCATGAGCATGTTCGGCAGCGACCAGGACGACGTCATCCTGATGCCCTACACCAGCTCCATGACGCGCCTCTCTGGGGGCACGTCCTTCCGTTCCTTCATGGTCCAGGTCGCCGACCCCAAGGACATCGACGCCGTGCAGGCCCATATCACCGAGCTGCTCCGTGAACGGCACAAGACGACGGCGGAGACGGACGACTTCATGCTCCGGAACCAGCAGGAGATCAGCGAAGTCGCGACGGCCAGCTCGGAAACCCTCACCGTGCTCCTCGGTTCCGTCGCGGGCGTGTCGCTGCTCGTCGGAGGCATCGGCATCATGAACATCATGCTCGTCAGCGTGACCGAGCGGACCCGCGAGATCGGCGTCCGGCTCGCCGTGGGCGCACGGGGCCGGGACATCCTTATGCAATTCCTCATCGAGGCGGTCACCCTCAGCATCGTCGGAGGATTGATCGGCGTCATGCTCGGCTGGCTCGCCTCCGACCGCCTTTCCAGCCTCATGCAGACGCCGACGCTCATCGCCACCAACTCCGTCATCCTCGCCTTCTGTTCCAGCGCCCTCATCGGCATCTGCTTCGGCTTCTTCCCCGCCCTCAAGGCCTCCAACCTCGATCCGATCGAGGCCCTGCGCTACGAGTAGGCCGACCGAATGGACGGCGCGCGGTCTCTCAATTGTCCCAGGTGAACTGCTGGAACAGGCAGATGAATCCGGGTTGTTTCGGATCGTCGCCGATGGGAAACAGGGAGACGACAAGCTCCCCGGGATGGACAACAAGCCTTCCCTTCAGCGGCACCTCCTGGCGCTCCGCGACGAGAAACGAAGTCTCGGAGGCCACGGTCACGGCGCGCGCCGCGTCGCAGAGCTTCAGCAGCTACGGCATGACGGCCGCCGAGACGAGGGATGAGAAGGACGATTCCGACGAAGACGGTTCCCGTTCCGGCTTTGGCATGATCGCCGACGTCGGCACCATCGATGCCAACGGGATCAAGGGCCAGGTCTACAGCCTGCCGCTCTACGCCCGCTTCAAGCTGTCCAAGCGCGGCGGCCTCAACTTCGACATCCCGCTCAACGGCTTCCCTCAGATCTCCGCGCCTCCGCTCCGTTCCACTGCGCTCCGCGCGACCAATCCATCACCACAATAAACCTGTCGGACCAACCACCACCCTCTTGACTAACCTCATAGGCGCTGCAGCGCATGATTAGGCCACATGGTCACTGTGAAACTCCTGTCTTCCATGCTCGGTAACACTCGAACCACAAATAAGCGGCGATGCCTGAGAAAAGCAACAACGCCAACAGAGCCCAAGGACTGCCGCTCGACTCGATGACGAGTGATGAAAGCGAAGCGAGACGAAATGCGAAATAACCAACGAATGCCGTTAAGGTGCTCGCTGCCGCTCCCAACGCAAAGACTCTGACGTGCCGCTGCGTGCGAGGCGAAAGACGAGAGAACCCGAGTGCAATGAATCCGCCGATGACGGCAATGGCGGCAACGTAGAGCAACCGATGCGGCGCGGAAGAGAAATACAGAATCGTCTCGTTGGCAAAGAACTCGCGCACCGTGGCCACGACGAGCCAACTGGCGACGAGTGCCGCTGCAATGATGACGCTCCATATTTTCATGCGCGTGCGAGTGTGGCCTAACTAATACAGCTCAGCGATGACGCCTCCAAAACCATCCAATTGCAACCACGGTGCCCCAGCGTCATTTGCTGAAGCGCATGGTTAGGCCACGACCTCGTGATACTCAAAACAACCTCAAACATTGGTGTGTCTCCTCTCCTGTGCTGCTCGGCGCAAACCGAGGACGAAAACGATGATGCTGACTACCAGGCAAATCATCGCCGCAGTGCAAAACGGAATCGTGGTGGGCCGCTGCTCGCTGTCCAACCCGAGGAACAACAGAACCTGAGAAACAACGAAAATTACCCCGGCGCAAATCTTGAGATGTTTCGAGGACATACGCAGTGGCCTACCATGTTATTAAGCTGCACACCGGTGCAGCCTATTACGCGGGACGGCAACCGATTGGTTTTTCTATGCGCCTGAGATGGAGGAGTGGGCCCATTTCGGCCAGCAAATTCTATGCGGGTCATCGCGCCAAGGTGGGAGCCCGTTTCCTAGGGAGTGTCTTCAAAGCGTGAA
>JAYTUE010000243.1:0-46089 GCA_043744715.1 Verrucomicrobiota bacterium
CCATGCGCTGCAAGAAAACCTCACGGAAGCCGCCGCTGTGCCCCGCCTCACCACCCTCTATGCCTCACTTTGAAACTCCATCTGTGGACACCGTTGCGCCCAGGGCTTGAACGGTTTCCAGCCCACTTCACCAGCACCCAGCACAAAGACCGAAGGAATCACTCCGCAGATGATCAGTTCAAAAAGCGGATCATCGAACAGCGGCACAAGCGCCTTCAAGAACGCGGTCAGCGCAGTCTCAAATGCCGTCACATCAGCTTGGAATGGGTTCAAGAGCTTCTTCGGCGGAGGGAAGAAGCCATGACCTTCAGGCCCCGCCTCAAACCCAGCTTCGCCCTGATTCCTGCGCTCCTGCTGGCTTTTATTGCGGTGCTGTTGAACCAGTCTGCCGTAGCTCAACTAAGCCAGACGAACGGTTTTATTGGATTCGAACGCGGCACTAGCGGTCGGCTTAATACCGGGGGGACAACGCGCCAAGTTCCATTCGATGTTTCTGGTTCAAATACTCTTTTGATTGTTGGGTGGGCTCATGATGGCGGCAGCAGCGTCACATCCGTCACTTACGACGGAATTTCAATGACGTCACTGGCCGATCAAACTGTGGCAGGAACAGGCTTCAGAACCGGCATGTTTTATCTGTTAAGTCCCACTGCCGGGACGCATGATTTGGCGCTTATTAGGAACACTTCGGGAGCTACAATGGTTTATACGGTTGCGCTTTATACGGGGGTCAAACAATCAGGTCAACCGGACGCAGTGACCTCCGGGACAGTGGGAGGAACCTCAACGCCATCCGCTTCCATAACGACCGTCGCTGACAACTGCTGGATAATCGGCTCGACCTTTTCAAGCAGAGTCAACTCGTTTTCCACCGTATCCGCTGGAACCAATACGTATTTACGAGAACAATCCCCCGATCAAAATAATCTATTTGACTCAAATGCGGCAGTTCCCGCCGGCTCCAACTTTGTGTCTTGGACCCTAACAGCATCGGAGAATACGGGTTGGGTATTTGCCTCCTTTGCTCCCGCCTTGCGGCTCGCTTTCCTCACACAGCCTAAGGATGAGACCGTCTTAGTGGGGTCAAATGCAACCCTCGCCGCCATCGCTGCGGGACAGCGTCCGTTTTTCTTCCAATGGTTTTTCAACAGCACGAATCTCTTAACCGCGCAGACGAACGCCACCATCACTTTTTCAAAAGTAGATTTGAGCCAGGCAGGCACGTATTCGGTGAACGTTTCGAACAGTCTGGGATCCATAACGAGTTCCAACGCCATCCTGACAGTGTTGGACACCGCAGACACCGACCACGACGGCATCCCGAATTACTGGGAGCAACAGCACGGGTTGAATCCCGCCAACGCTTTCGACGGCACCACTTATCCCACTGCTGAGAACTTGCCGAATAGATTGACGTATTTGCAAAAGTATCTTTACGGGCTGAACCCCACGACGCCGGACTCGGACGGTGACGGTCTCAGCGACTTCGACGAGTTGTTCATCTACGGCACCAATCCGCTGAAAAGAGACACCGACGGAGACGGGATGCCCGACGGTTGGGAGGTGGCCAATGGCCTGAACCCGCGTGTGAACGACGCCTCTGGTGACCTGGACCTCGATGGGTTGACCAACCTCCAGGAATACAACCTGTGGTTGACCAACCCGTTTCAGCGACCGGATCGGATGGATTCCCTCGGAGATGGCGGAAGCGACTACGAGCGGCTCACCGGTGGCCAGACCAACCGCTTCTACTACGACCGCAACGACCGGCTCGTCGGCGCTGAATACTCGCGCGGCATATCCATCGCCTACATCTACGACGGCAACGACAACCTGATCCGGCAACGGGTTCTATCGCGCGCCAGCGAGACCAATGGCCTGCCTGTGCTCTGGCGTTTCCTGAACGGGCTCACCAACAATTCCAGCGCCTTCGCCGACACGGACGGCGACGGCTGGACCGATTACCAGGAATGGAAGGCCGGGACGAATCCGCGTGATGCGGCCAGCAAACCGGGCCTCAATGGCAATTCCGGCCTGAACCTCGCCTCGCTCCAGCTTCCCTTCACACCTTCGAACTTCGTCGTGGGTGTAGGCCAGCTCGATGGCTTGGGCGCTGAAGAAATCGTCCTCGGCGCTGATGGCAATCCAGGCACGAACGTAAACTTCCTGCTAGTTCTGACCCAAGGCACCTCGGCCTGGTCAACGCAGCGGGTGGAGGTCGGGCCGTTCGGCATCACCTCCATAGCCGTAGGGCAACTGACGAACCGTCCAAGCGCGGGAATCTATGTGGGATTGCGCGGAACGGCGAACGGCAGCGGTCGCGTGATGGAATTCACGCGGAACGCCGGCTTCTGGCAATCGAACGTAGTAGCGTTTTCGACGAATGAAGCGGCGTTCGTGCTTGGGGTGAGCGGACGGGAGGTTTTGGTGAGCCTCGCCACAACGAATGCCCCGGACGGCTCGCTTTCCGCCGGGAGCTTCACGACCAACTGGAGCTTGTCATCAACACACACGAACACCTCGCATCGGGGACTGGGAATCCTCTTCCAGCCCCAGCCGCAAACGATCTCGGCTGCCCCACTCCGACTTCTCGACTCGGGGAGTGTGGCAGTCGGAGCAGCTCAGTTTTCTGCTTTGGCCTCCAAACTCGTCTCCTACTGGAAGCTGGACGAAGCATCCGGTAATGCCGTCGATTCGGTTGGGTCCAATACGCTGACGAACATAGGCGCGGCCACATATTCGGCTGGTTTGATCAACAATGGGGCCAATCTTGGTAATGATGGGTCCTACCGCAAGTTGGCGAAGGCGGATAACTTGGGACTTACCATTGATGGGGCCAGAACGTTTTCCTGCTGGGTCAGGATGAACACTGAACTCGGCTCTGGGGAAACTTGGTTCTTAGTTAACCGAAATGTTGCCTCACCGACTGCCAACAACGAGTTTGAACTGGCGTATGACTACAATGGAGGGGCGCGTAGATTGTATTTTCAAAAGACCGACAACAACACACATGTGGCAGCCAATCGAATAGGCTATCCCATTTCGTTGGGAACATCGGTTTGGCATCATCTTGTTGGGACGACCGATGGTTCTACTCTCACGTTCTATGTTGATGGAGTTTCCAGAGGCACCGCTTCGGATTTTGCCAGCAACGGAAACAACACTTTTGGTTCATCGACTTTTGAGTTGGGTCAAACAGACAGGCCGACACAGTTCAACGTGGATGAGGTCGCCGTCTGGTCGCGGGCGTTGTCGCCAGAGGAGGTGAATCTGCTGTTTGGAAATGGTCATGGATTACAATACTCGGCTCCGGGTGTTCTTCTTCCCGAGCCGGAGGCCATCCGCACTAATACCTGGCGCGGAAGTTCGCTCGCCTCCGGTTCCCTGCGCGGCACGAACGGCAGTTCCGTCTTCTACAACTTCATCGACGACAAGAACGCCAACGGCCTGACGGATTACGCGGACGACTTCGTCACCGCCGAGTATCTGGTAGTCGGAACCAACGCGAGTTTGCTGACCCTTTCCCGCCAGCCCATTGTTTCCCTGACGGCGGCGCAGAGTTACGGCTTGGCGTCGGTGAACTTCCTTGGCACCAGCAACGATGTCTTATTCACCGGCGAGCCCGACGGACAGGTCTTCGCCTGGACGGCCACGGGAGCGACGAATCCTCTGCAACGCCAATTGTTCAGCTTGGATCACGCGGGCAAGGCATGGCACGCGTTGGCGGCCGTGAAGACGCTGGAGTCTGGCGAAGGCCTCATCGGTCTTCGGGTTGATCCCGCCGCCCCCCAACGCTGCGACGTGTTCCTCTGGCCGCCCAAATCCCAATTTCTGCAACAGGCCAGTTTCCCTCAAACCGCCCCCATCGCCGCCATTCTTCCATCAGCGACCCCGTTGGGTAATCTGCCCACATTGACCAATCGCCTCTGGGACTCCGAAGGCAACGCCAGCACTCCCTACCTGCAATTCCAGTTCGTGGGCGCGACCAATTGGCAGGACGCCACGATTGTCGCGCTCGACGGCGTGCCATACACCCTCGGGACCCGCGTCGCCGCATTGCCTGGTGGTGTGAACCACATCCTTGTCTGGGATGCGGCGACCGACCTGGGACCGGGCAAGAGCACCAATATCCTGCTGCGTGCCCGTGCCGCGGACATGACGTCGGTGGGTGCTTGGTCCGTCGGGACGCCCTTTCATGTCGAGACCAGCTTCAATCCCGACAGCGACAATGATGGCCTGCCGGACGCGTGGGAGATCTTCCGCTTCGGAAACCTGAGCCAGCGGGGCACCGATGATCCCGACGGCGACGGTTACAACAACTTCGCGGAATACCTGGCCGGCACGGACCCGAACTTGGCCGCCTCAAATCCCTCGTTGAGCATCCGGCTGGAAGGCGGGCAAATCCGCCTGGAGTGGACCGCGCAACCCGTGTTGCCGTATTACCTCGAACGCCGAACCAACCTGTTCCCTTCAAGTCTTTGGGAAATCCGGCAAACGAATCCGCCGTCAGGAATTCTCCTGCCGGTCGAACCTGGTGCCGCCTACTTCCGTCTGCGGATTGGGAACTGAGCCGGGCTCAGGCCGTCCGCTCGCAGCTACCCCCGACGGCGAAGTGATGAAGGCGTTTCAGGTAGCAGGTCGTGGATTTGGTTCCAGCAGACATGGTGGCCGGTCCCGTTGACGCTCCGACCACCCGCCCCTAGCTTCCGCCTCCGATGTTCCGGCTTGTCTCCAACTACGCACCCGCAGGCGACCAGCCGCAGGCCATTGCGGTAGGCCAGGAGGGAAACCGGTCCGAGGCGAGAAGGCTTCATGCCAAGATGGAAATGTATCTCTGGGCCGTGAACGACGAGGAACTCACGGCGCGATGTCGCGACGCGGTCGGAATCCGAAGAAGGCGTGGCAACGGCACCGTTGCGATTCAACCGCCCTGCCGCATACTTGCCCCATGAGCACGATCACGGAAATCCAGGGTGCGATTGAGCATCTCCCCGCGAAAGAACGCCGCGCGCTGGCGGCGTGGCTGAGTTCGCAGGACGGCATTTCCATTCCTGCGTCGGAGGAGGCGGCCCTGCTGGCTTCACTGGACCAGGCGGCGGCCGAGCTGGATGCCGGACGGGGAACCTCCGCCGACGAAGTCCGCAACCAAGTGCGGCAATGGGCTGGAAAGTAATCTTCGCCCCGCGATCAATGCGGCGGCTGGAATCCATCGTAGGCCGCATCGCGAAAGACAATCCCGACGCGGCGGAACGCTTCGGCCTGAGACTGGTGGACCAGGCGGAACTCCTGTCGGATTTCCCCGAGCTGGGGCGACCCTACCCGAAACGGAATGGCGTGCGGGTGATGGTGTGCCGGCCTTTCCTGATCTTCTACCGATTGAACTCCTCCGCCCGAAAGGTCGAGATTCTCGACTTTTGGCATGGTGCCCGACGTGATCCCGACTTCTCCTGAGGGCCGATGTTCCGGCTTGTCTCCAACTACGCACCCGCAGGCGACCAGCCCCAGGCCATCGCCCAGCTGACCGAGGGCCTTGTCTCCGGCGTTAAACACCAGGTGCTCCTCGGCGTCACCGGTTCCGGCAAGACGTTCACCATGGCGAACGTCATCAAGAACGTGGACCGGCCCACGCTCGTCATCTCCCACAACAAGACGCTGGCCGCCCAGCTCTACGCCGAGTTCAAGGGCTTCTTCCCCGACAACGCCGTCGAATACTTCGTCAGCTACTTCGACTACTACCAGCCAGAGGCCTACATCCCACGCACCGACACCTTCATCGAGAAGGATTCCAGCGTGAACGAGGAGATCGAGCGCATGCGGCTCTCGACCATGGCGTCGCTCTTCACCCGGCGCGACGTGGTCGTCGTCGCCAGCGTCTCGTGCATCTACGGCATCGGCAGCCGCGACGACTACGAGCAGCTCATCATCCCCGTGCGCGTCGGACAGGAGCTGGGCCGTGACGCCTTCCTCTCGCGCCTCGTCGACCTGCAATACACCCGCAACGACATCGCCTTCGAGCGCGGCCAGTTCCGCGTGCGCGGCGACACGGTGGAGCTGCGTCCCGCCGCGACGGAGGACGGCCTGCGCTTCGAGTTCTTCGGCGACCAGATCGACCGCATCACGCGCTTCGAGCCGTTGACCGGCGACAAGCTGGCGGAACTCGCGAGCGCCATGATCTTTCCGGCGAAGCAGTTCGCCACCGTGGCCGACAAGATGAAGCGCGCCATCCTCTCCATCCGCGAGGAGCTGGGGAAACGCGTCTTCGAGTTCGAGAGCACCGGCCGGCTCCTGGAGGCGCAACGCATCAAGATGCGGACGGAATACGATCTGGAGATGATGGAGGAGCTCGGCTTCTGCTCGGGCATCGAGAACTACTCCCGTCACATCACCCAGCGTCCGCCGAACTCGCGGCCGAACACGCTGATGAATTTTTTCCCGGACGACTTCCTCCTGGTGATCGATGAGTCGCACGTCACCGTCCCGCAGATCGGCGGCATGTTTGCCGGCGACCGTTCGCGCAAGACCGTGCTGGTCGAACACGGCTTCCGCCTGCCCAGCGCGCTCGACAACCGCCCGCTCAACACCGAGGAGTTCAACGGCCACATCCACCAGGCCGTCTACGTCAGCGCCACGCCCGCGCCCGAGGAGATGCAGCGCGCCGGTAAACACGTCGCCGAACAGATCGTGCGGCCCACCGGCCTGATCGATCCGGAGATCGTCATCAAGCCGCTCAAGGGCCAGATCGACGACCTCCTCAACGAATGCCGCGAACGCGTGGACAAAAAGGAGCGCGTGCTCGTGACCGTCCTCACCAAACGCACGGCCGAGGAACTCACCGACTACCTCCGCGATCTCGGCGTCAACGTCCGCTACCTCCACAGCGAGATCGACGCCATCGAACGCGTCGAGATCCTCCGCGCGCTCCGCAAGGGCGAGTTCGACGTGCTCGTCGGCATCAACCTCCTCCGCGAAGGCCTCGACCTGCCGGAGGTTTCGCTCGTGGCCATCCTCGACGCCGACAAGGAAGGCTACCTCCGCAGCGCCACCAGCCTCATCCAGACGTCCGGCCGCGCCGCACGCCATCTCAACGGCAAGGTCATCCTCTACGCCGACGTGATGACCCAGAGCATCCAGAAGCTGCTGGCCACCTCGGACTATCGCCGGAAGAAGCAGCTCGCCTACAACGCCGAGCACGGCATCACGCCCCGCAGCGTCATCCGCGCCGTCGAGGAAAGCCTCAGCACCCGGGCCCACGAGTTCGACAGCAAGGCGGTCATCAACGACGCCGGCGGCAACTTCGACCTCACGGAAACCATCCGCGAACTGGAGGGCGAAATGATCGAAGCCTCGAACAACCTGGAGTTCGAGAAGGCCGCCATGCTCCGCGACCAGATCAAGGAACTGAAGAACCGGATGGGCGGGTCAACCGCATCGGCAAGCGGAGCTCTGGCCAAGACGACGAGCTACGGCAAAGGCGGCCGGAAGAAGTTCGGGAAGCGGTGAGCCACTCCTGAGACCAGGATCAGACTGGCCGAGGAACGATTAACCCAATACACCCAAATCGTGAATCCGAACCTGCATTGAGGCATCGTGGAACCAGGATGAAAATCGCTGCATGGAGTCTAATCGCGATCGCAGTCTGCATCGTCGCCATGGTTGCTGCGTCGGTGATTCGGGCCGATCGCGACTTTCGTGCGATGGTGGGAGGCAGCCAATCGGTTGGCATCAAGTCTTTGGATTTCGACGGACAGCATCGGCGTGCAGGTTTCTACGATGCTGAGACTGCCGAGTATCTGAGCCGCAAAGCTCGTTTGGCGTCGCCAAACACCACGAACCAGTCACGCAGTTTATCCTACAATATTCGCGTCGGGCTTTCGACAGGAGCGACCATCAAAGGAGTGGCTGGCGTTTATGACGATCGCAGGACGCTCATGTTGGGCGTTCCGGAAAACGACTTCATCGGCGAGTATGACTATTGGTTCGTGGACATCGACACAAATGCTCCTCAAAAGCTGGTCGACCTGATGAGGTTCCTGTCGAGGTGATCAACCTGCCGACGAAGATTTCCCACAGATTCAATCCCGAAGGTCCGTAGGAGCTGAACTGAGTCTTGATGGCGACCTCTATAAACAGGTGGCTCCTACGGAGCCGGTCCAAGCCCATCCCAATCGCCAAATCCTCACGGAAACAACCCCCGCATCTGCTTCGCGTCGCGGACGCGTTTGATGCCGAGCGTCAGGGCGGCGGCGCGCATGGAGATCTTCTCCTTGCGGCTGAGCTGGAGCGTCTGGTGGAACGAGCCCTCCAGGATGCGGAACAGTTTGTCCATCACCTCGCTCTCCGTCCAAAAGAAGCTCTGCAGGTCCTGCACCCACTCGAACTAGGAGACGATCACGCCGCCCGCGTTGCAGAGGATGTCGGGAATCACGAAGACGTCGTCGCGCTGGTCGAGGACCAGGTCGGCATCGGGTGTCGTCGGCCCGTTCGCGCCTTCGGCGAGGATGCGGCATTTGAGGCGCGCGGCGTTCTCTCCGGTGATCTGGCGTTCGAGCGCGGCGGGCACGAGCACGTCGCACGGCAGCTCCAGCAGCTGTTCGTTGGAAACCAGTTCGCCTTCGCCGAAGCCATCCAGCGACCGCGTCTTGGCGAGGTGTTCCTGGAGTTTGACCAGATCAAGGCCCCTGGGGTTGTAGATGCCGCCGGAGACGTCGCTGACGCCGGTGATCTTCATGCCGTATTTCGCCAACGAGAACGCGGCGATGGAGCCGACGTTGCCGAAACCCTGGATCACAGCCGTGCTCCTGGCCGGGTCCAATCCCAGCGTGTCCATGGCGCGGTTGATCAGGTAGCTGACACCGCGTCCGGTGCTCTCGCGGCGGCCGAGCGAACCTCCCAGGCCCACCGGCTTGCCGGTGACGACACCGGGAACGGAGTGCCCGGCGTGGACGGAATAGGTGTCCATCATCCAGGCCATCGTCTGTTCGTTCGTCCCCATGTCGGGCGCGGGAATGTCGATCTGCGGCCCGATGAACTGCACGAGCTCCTGCGTGAACCGCCGGGTGACGCGTTCCAGTTCCGCGATTGAAAGCTTCCTCGGATCACAGTCCACCCCGCCCTTCGCGCCGCCGTAGGGCAGGCCGGCCAAGGCGCACTTCCAGCTCATCCACATGGCCAGCGCGGCCACCTCGCCGAGGCAGACGTCGGGATGGTAGCGGATGCCGCCCTTGGTCGGGCCGAGCGTGAGGTGGTGTTGCACCCGGTAGCCGGAAAAGACGGTCACCGTGCCGTCGTCGCGCCGGATCGGCACGGCGACGGTCAGGGACCGTTTTGGATACTTCAGCCACGCGCGTTCGTCCTGCGGGATTTCGAGCCGGTCGGCCACGATGTCGAACTGTCGGCAGGCCATGTCGAAGATGGGGTGTGCGTAGATTTCCATGATGAAGGAATTCCGGGTTGGTCTGCCGGCAACCTACCCATCCCGACGAAAACTCCAACCAAGGTCTCACGCGCCGGGCACATCGGTTCACTTGCGCCAGCGCCCGTTGACCTCCTGTAGGGCGTCCAGCTGATAGGCGCGGCCGTTCGCACCCGTGACGCTCCAATCGTCCTTCTGCCCGTCGAAATCGAAGACCCAGAGCGCTGCGAAGGTCACGCCGGCGCGTTCGAGTTTTTCCAGGCGCTGGACGAACGCCGCCTTCGACCCGTCGTTCGCCGGCCCCGGCACCCCAAACTCTCCGACGAAAAGCGGCCTGTGCAAGCGGCGGGCAGCGGCGCTCGCCGCCGGGATGCGGGTGAAGTCGGAGTCCTCATAATCTCGCACCGTGAGGCTGTTGACCGGATCAGGATTGTCGCCCGCGAGCATCGTGGCGAACTGCTCGGGCGAATCCTTCTGCCAGCTTTTCTCCTTCATCTGATGCCACGCGGAGGGACGCGGAAACGCATTGCCGGAAAGGATCAACCGATGCGGATCGTGCCGGCGCACCTCTTCGCCAAACGCCTTCAACACCGTGCGAAACGCGAGGTGCGTCATTTCATCCGCAGCCGACCGGTTGGTTGGCGTTCCCAACGACGGCACGACCGGCGGACGATGCTCGGCCGCGTTTGGAAGATCGGCGGGCAGGTTGAATTCGTTCCCAAATTCCCAGGCCCAGATCGCGGGTGAACCGCGGTAGCGCGTGACCATGTTGCTCACATAGCCGCGCATGAAGGCGTGCGTGAGGCTCGCAGGATCGCCCCACTGGCTGACCGGTTCTCCGACGAGATCCGGCACCGTGGCGTGGAACCAGAAGAGCGACGGAATCAATCCGATGCCGTGCCGCTCGGCGGACTTCACCACGCCGTCCAAGCGCCGGAAAAACTCGGCCTGGTTCGTCAGGTAAAAGCGCTGTTCGTTCGGCCAGTAGCCGCACGCGGCGAAGCGGGCGAAGGGAATCTTCCGCCGGGCCAGTTCGGCGAAGCCCGCGCCGTAGTCCGTCCGGGCATTCGCGCCGAGCGTGCGGTTGAAGGCGTCGTAGTAGTTCACGCCGTAGCCCCGGAACGGTGCGCCACGCAGGAGCAACAGCCCGTCGCCTGAAACGTGAAGCCCATCGGCCGCCGCAGCACCAACGGCCAAAGCCAACATGCCAACCAAGGCGGCCAAAAACGAAGAGGGCGATTGCCCGGGAATCATTTCCCCAGCAAACGCCCCTCGGGCCAAGCCGTCCAGCGTGGCTATGAGCGGATCAATAAAAGGAGGACCGGCCGCCAGAGATCAGCTGCACGGCGAAGGCCACGGCCGGATTGGCCAAGAGGATCGCACCAAATCCCTGGGTCCTTTCCTGCAGGAACTCCGACGGGTCCATCTGCTTCATGGCCTTCATCTCGGGCGTCATCTTCTTCTCATCCTCCTCCAGTCGCTTTTTGCTAGCGGCCAGGGCGAACAGGTCCTTCGCCAGCTTGGGCTGCAGGTCGGCGGCCTTTTTCAGGGCGGCGTGGATCTGACGCAGGTCGCCGGAGAATTTCGGGCTGAACGAGTGGCGTTTCGCCAACGGGTCAAGGCGGATCAAGGCGGTGTCCGCCGCCGTGCGATCGTCGGTGGAAATGGCTATGCGCTCACCGATGTTCGACAGCTTACTCCAGGCGTTCAGGTAGTCGGGATCAAGCCGGACGGCTTCCTTAAACGACTTCAAGGCGTCCGCATAGCGCCCCTGCTGCTCGCGCAGGTAGCCGATCAGGTAGTGGATCTGGGGCTTCTCCGGACGTTCCTGCACCAGCTTGGTGAAGACCTTCTCAGCCAGGCTCTGGGCACGTTCCCCTGAGAAGGCGCGTTCGCAGCCGAAGCAATGGCTCTCGATTCGGCCAAAACTGTCGGGCATCAGCTCGTAGGCCCTGCGGTAGTGCGCCTCGGCTTCGTCGAAGAGGCCCAGATCGGCCATCTGGATGGCGAGACGCGACTGGATGCAGTAGGCGTCGGCGAAGAGCTTGATGGATTCCTCGTAGAGGGCGATTGCGCGCTTCAGCAGACCGAGGCCGTGGAGATCGTCGGCCTGCTCGGAAAGCCGGATTGCGGCGACCGCTCCACGGAAGAGATCAGCCTGCTTGGCGTCGCCTTGCGCGGCGCGGATTTCGGCGAGCACGGCGTAGGCTCGGAGACGGTCGCCCTTGCCCTGTTCACCGTCGGACGGATCGATGGCGATGGCCTGCCGGGCGAGCTTCTCGGCCTCTGCGTAGTTCCTCTCGCGGCGGAACCATTCAGCCTTCCAGATCAAGGGCCGCTCCTCGAACCGGTCGCGGGCGAACAAAAGATCGAACCGCTCCAAAGCGGCCGCTCCGTCGAGGGCAAGGAGGGCCTCGTAGCCCTTGTCACAACCTGGCTGCGCGTCGAGCGCCGCATACAGGATCTTCCGCGCCTCGTCCTTACGGCCGAGGGCGGCAAGAGACCTGGCCAATTCAATGTGTGGCAAATTCTCGAAGCACCCTCCGCTCGCACCGTGGCTGGTAGGACCTCGAACCCCGGACAGGTCCGCCGTCCCCCACCATGGCGCCTCTTCAAAGAGAGTGACCACGTCCTGATGTCGGCCTGCCCTAGAATACAGGTCAACAAGTGCGAGCAAAACCATCGTTTTGTTGTCGGAGCGGCCATAAGAAAAATGAACTCGGCCAGAGCCTTCCGGGTCCTTTTTCGCGAGTTCCTGGACTGCTGTCTCTTCCGCCTCGGCCAACCGGCCGAACTCGCTCAACGCGGCGATCAGCGATACCCCGTTTCCTCTGCCTTTCGCCGTCTGGTAGTTCGTAAGTGCGATCTTGATCCCTTCGTCGATCCATTCGGTCTTGCCGAGCGCTTTGCCCAGCTTGGCCAGCGTGATGCCGGGCCCGGCAGTGCCGCCGGAGTAGCTGCTGATGGAGTCTTCGTCGGCGTCTTTGTCATCGGTGTCGGCCGCCGACTTCTGTGCCATTTCATCGCGCAGGACCGCGACCGCGTCCTCGACCTTGTCGGAGGCGAGCAGGGCATCGCGGAGGTGGCCCCGGAAAGTGCGTTTACGCACCTCGCTGAGCCCGTCCTTCTTCAGGGCTTTTCGGGCGAGCTCCTCCACCTTGGCTCCCTGACCAAGGCGGGAAGCGGTCATGGTGAATGCCTCCCAAAGTGGCAGTTCGGGTTTGTTTCCAAGCAGCTCCTCGAGGAATTTGTTCAATGCTCGCGTGTGACCCGCCTTGTCCAGATCGGACAAGACATCGGGATCGAGGTGGATGCTGCCGAAGTCGGATTTCACCAATTTTTCCTCGACCAGCTTGGCGGCGTCGCTCGTCCGATTGGCTGCGATCAACCCGATAAGATACCATGTGTCGGCTTCCAAGGATTCCAACGCGTGGTCCTTCCCGACGGGAAACCGCTTTTTCAACGCCTCGTATAGGGCGACGCCGTCGAGGCTCTTGGTCAGCTCCCACTGTGGCTTCATCAGCTTGTCAGAAAGTTCCAGGGCCAGCTTGCGGGCGAGGGCACGCGTCTCGTCACCAACCTCGATCTTCACCTTCACCTCCGGCAGGACGAGAAGCCTGCGGAGAATCGACTCGGCCTTGCTCTTTCCAAGAAAAGTGACCAGGTCCGGCAATTCCAGTTCGCCCCTGTCGACGACATCCTCGTCATCGTCCGCCGTGGCACTCGAGCGGCGTTTGATCTCGTCCTCCATCTGGGCCTCGGTGTCCTTGGCCGAAGTGGTGCGCGTCTCTTTCTTCAGCCGGGAAAGGGAATAGCGCCATGTCATCTTGTCGTGGCGTTCAAGCCCCTCCAGCTCCTTCTCGAACGCCGCGATGATGGCGTCGCGGCCTGAGACGTCGCCCTTCAGGCGGCTTGCAAGGAGCTTTAGGCCGAGCAGGCGGAAGCCCTTCTTCCCCTGCTCCACCGGCTTGGCTTCGATCAGTTTGTCCAGCTCCTCCCACGCGTCCGGTCCGGGCAGCACGGCCAGCACTTCGTGCGATTGCACGGCGGCCATCCGTCCTGCGCGAAAGTTGCCATAGCCGTCCGGGGAAGGCTGCTTGGACGAAGCGATCCATTGGTCGACCAGCTTGAGCCAACCGGCGGCGGCGGCCGTGGCAGGCAGGGTCGCGGAGGTTTCGCCAAAGGCCTTTAGATCCTTGAGGAGCTGTTCGGCGAGATTTTCCTTGGGAGCGGCTTCGGGTGGTTTCTGGTCGGTGGCCTTGGCGAGGACTGCGCGCGCGCCGATGAGTTCGGCGGCCTGTCCTTGAAGGGCGAATGAAACGGCTAGTGCCGAAACAATGAGACGGTTTTTCCAGTTCATGGTTCTTCAGTGGCTGAGGTTTCTTTGGCAGCCTTGAGGTAGATCTGAACCGGAGCCTTGTCACCTGAAAATCGGGACAACCCCCGAAATGCCGCGCAGCCTCACTCCTTCGGCACATCGCCGAAATGCGCGCGCCACGCGGCGTAGGCGGTGGCGACGTCCGCACGCGTGTCGAGCCTGCGAGTGGTGTTCGTCGGAGGCACGGCAACCGGGACGGTTGCGCTATCAGCCCGTCAAAATAGCCATGCGGACCGCCGCGCGAGGGCACGCGGCCTACAAAAACTATCGGGAACCACCTTGGTCTTGTAGGCCCAGTCCCCTGACCGGGCGTTCTTTGACGGGCGGCTATGGCGGGCCAGAGGCTGACCCTACCGGGACACACCGCTTGTCGCGGCCGGGACGCGTCTGCTACACCCTTCGGCCATGGACTCCCCCAAGCCGTCCCACGACGACCACATCCACTCGGAATCGTTCCTGCACGGCCTGATGCGGCGGCAGCTGAAGCTCTCCGTGGCCTGCGCGTTCACCTTCCTCATCGCGCTGCTGGGAATGCCGCTGCTGAACTACTTCCTCCCCGAGCTCATGGCCAAACGCGTCGGCGGCTTCACCCTTTCGTGGCTGATCCTCGGCGTCCTGTTCTTCCCCTTCGTCTGGATCATCTCCTACGCCTTCATCCGCAAATCCATCGCCCAGGAAGATGCGGACGTGAAGGAGGTCGAAATGACGAAGGCCAAAGGCCAAAGGCCGAACGCCTGATGCGCTCCACCTCATCCAACGTGGGCTTCAGCACAACTCGGCCGCCGCGCAGCGGCGCCTTCAAGGTAGGGCAGCGCTTCCAGCCTGCCCTACCTTCCCGATCAACGCCCTGGTCCGCCGTCTTCTTCGACATTTGGCCTTAGTCCTTCGTCATTCCCCTTTATGCTCCTCGCCGCCATCGACCCGTGGATCCTCTCCTTCAGCGCCATCACGGTGCTGGTGACAGTCTGGATGGGCTTCCGCTCCGCCAAGACCTCCAAGTCCGCCAGCGATTTCTTCGTGGCCGGACGCAGCGTGGGCGTGGGTATGAACGCCAGCGCCATCTCCGGCGAATACCTCAGCGCCGCCAGCTTCATGGGCGTGGCCGGCATGGTCATGAGCAGCGGCTACGACGCGCTCTGGTATCCGGTCTGTTACGCCTGCGGCTACCTCTTCCTCCTGCTCTTCATCGCCGGACCGCTCCGCCGCTTCGGGGCCTACACCATTCCCGACTTTGCCGAAGGCCGCTACGACTCGCCCCTCTTCCGCAAAATCGCCGTCATCTTCGTCCTCTTCATCGGCTTCTTCTACACCATGCCGCAGATGAAGGGCGCCGGGACGACGCTGGCCTACATCTTCCCCGGCCTGCCGTATTGGGTGGGCGTGGTGCTGGTGGGCGCGGTCATCACCCTCAACGTCGCGTTGGGCGGCATGAAGGGCATCACGCTCGTGCAGGCCTTCCAGTATTGGGCCAAGATGTTCGCCATCTCCGTGCCGGTCTTCGTGCTGATGGCGGTGTATGGCGGGTATGGGAAGCAGCTCGAAGCGCAACAGCATTGGGCAGACGCGCCATTTCAAGGAGAGGCTCATTTTCCAGTTCTTGCCAACCTTCGCTCTTACGAGAACAGCACATCCCCCGGTTTCACGAACATGACCTTGCAGCAAGCTGTCAGTCGGTTCGCAGGCGAGAATGATTTCAAGATTGTCACTGGCGTTGCCGGAGAAATGGAAGCCGCTGGCACTTCGGGAATGGAAGCCGTCGGCATTTCCGTGACTCGCCAGATTCCGCCACTTCTGATTGTTCCTGAACTGCCGGAGAAATTAGTGAGTTATGCACCCAGAGTAGGGACGAATCATATTGGTTACATGAGAGGCTTTGAAGAGGCCTTACGCGCAGCGGGAATTCGATTTGATTGGGCAGGACAACGAGCCATCCGAGTCACGCAGATTGACAATTGGGGGCACGTGTCGCGCAAACCCCTCCCTGAAAAAGCCCCCGCCGATTCCACATGGCTTTCACCCTTCGGCCCGCTGACCACCAAAGCCACCAAGGCCGCCAAGATCGAAGGCGAAGCCGCACGCCCCTATTCGCTGCTCTACACCTATTCGCTCATCATCGCGCTCGTCTGCGGCACGGCCGGGTTGCCGCACATCCTCGTCCGCTTCTACACCAACCCCGACGGCGTTGCCGCCAAGCGCACGACCATGTGGGTCATGATTCTCATCGGCGTCTTCTACGTCTTCCCGCCCGTCTTCGGCGTGATGGGCCGCAACCTTTTCCCCGAGCTCTACAACGGCGTCGGCGCCAAGGGCACGGACAAGATCGTCCTCGAGCTGCCGCGGTTGCTGAACGAGAAGTATGGCGTCCTCGGTTCCGTGCTCTCGGGCATCACCTGCGCGGGCGCGTTCGCCGCGTTCATGTCCACCTTCTCCGGCCTGCTCGTCTCCATGACCGGCGCGCTGGCCCACGACGTCTATGGGCGCATGCTGCGTCCCAAGTCCACGCCCGACGAACGCATGAGGATGTTCAAGTGGTGCGCCGTGCTCATCGGCGCGGTGGCCATGCTGCTGGGCAGCTTCGTGGAGAAGCTGGAGATCAACTTCATGGTCGGCCAGGCCTTCGCCATCGCGGCGGCCAGCTACTTCCCGCTGCTCTTCTTGAGCGTGTGGTGGCGCGGCATGACGCTGAAGGGCGCGGCCACGGGCATGCTCACGGGCGGCTTCCTCTCGGTCATCGCCATCTCGCTGACGAGCTTCACCACGCTGGCGGCCGGGACGGACTCGATGGCGGAGACGCTCTCGATGTTTAAACCGCTCGTCGCCTTCTTCGCGGCGCATCCGTTGCTGCGGATCCTTTGCGAACAGCCCGCGATCTGGGCCGTGCCGCTGGCCATCACGCTGATGGTCGTCGTCTCCAAGCTGACCCGCCGCGAAGTCCCGGCCGACATCCGCATGAAGATGCTGGTGCTCCACGCGCCGGAGAAACTCGGCCTCAAGCAGGAATACATCCAGGAACACCAGGCCGGGCCGGGGCACTGAGTGGCGCGGATGAGCGGGGGAGAAAGGGTGCGTGGGTTTTCAGGCTGGTAGGGCGAAGGCCGGGCATCCCTGCCCGGCCAGTGGGTGTTGCTTCACGGCCATCGCGCAGGAGCACCTACTGGCCGCGCGAGGACGCGCGGCCTACGGCGGCTCGGCGGGAGCCTTCGCGGATGAATTCAACCGCCGGCAGGGAGGGTGAAGAAGAACGTGGTTCCCTTACCGAGCTCGCCGTCGACGCGCACTTCGCCGCCGTGGGCCTGGATGATGTGTTTCACGATGCTGAGGCCGAGGCCGGTTCCGCCCTGCTCACGCGAGCGGGCCTTGTCCACGCGGTAGAAACGTTCGAAGACGCGTTCGCGGGCGTCGGGTGGAATGCCGGGGCCGTCGTCCCGGACCCAGGTTTCGACCCGGCCGTCGGCGAGCCGGGAACCCCCGACGACGACCGAGCCTTCCGTGCGGCCATACTTGATGGCGTTGTCGATGAGGTTGAAGAGCACCTGCTGGAGCCGGTCCGCATCGGCCGGCGCTTCGATGTCGGCCGGGAATTCGTTCACCAGTTTCACGCGGCGCTCCGCCGCCTTCGACTGGAGATCGTCGAGCACGTGCTGGATCTCGGAACGCATCTCGGTCGTCTGGAGGTTCAGGACGACCTGGCCGGAATCGAGCTTGGACAGGAGGAGCAGGTCCTCGATGAGGTAGGCGAGGCGGTCGGCATGCTTTTCGATGACGTGGAGGAACTTGGTCTGGACTTCGGGATTGTCCTTCGCGCCGTCGAGCAGCGTTTCCACGTAGCCCTTGATCAGCGAGAGGGGCGTGCGGAGCTCGTGGCTGACGTTGGCGACGAATTCCTGCCGGGTGTTCTCCAACTGCTTGAGGCGCGTGACTTCATGGAAGACGAGCACCGCGCCGTCGTAGATCCCGTCGCCGCCGCTGAGGGCCACGGCGTTGACCCGGAGATAACGCGGCTCGATCCCCGCCAGGCAGACTTCCACGTCGAGCACCTGCTTTTGCCGGGCGACCTGTTGGACGACGTCGGAGATCTCATGACGGCGGAAGGCCTCGATGACGCTCTGGCCGAGGACGTCGCCCTGGGCGTTGAGCATGGTGCGGGCGGGGCGGTTCAAGGAGACGATCCTGCCGCCGAGGTCCACCACGATGACCGCCTCGATCATGCTGTTGAAGATGGCGTCCTGGCGGCGGACGAGCTCGGACCGGTCCTCCTCGGTCTCCTGACGGGCCTTCGAGACGTCGGAGCGCAGCTTGGAGTGGTCTTCGACTATGAAGCGAAGACGGCTGCGATCCCGCCACAGCCAGACGGCGAAGGCGGCGAAGAAACCGGCGATGATCCAGCCAAGGTTCATATCAATTCATGAGCTGTAGGCCGGGCGTCCCCGCCCGGCAAGGAGGTGCTTTTGGGAACGAGACATCGAACAACCAACATCCAACGCCGAACATCGAGTTGAAAGCCATGGCGCGCTTTAGGAGCAAAACATCCGTCCATCCGCGCGAGGACTCCCGGCCTACGGCGATCGCAAGCGGGCCCTCAGCCGGGATCATGCAGTTGCAGGACGAGCTGCGGAGCGGACTCGGCAAGGTAGGACGGCGCATCCTGCCTGCCCATGGCGCTGCCGGTCTGAAATCAAACAGTGCGGGCGGATCACGGTGGCGGGCAATCCGGGAACCCTTGTCAGCACGGGGCAGGCTGGAAGCCCGCCCTGCTCTCTACTGCATGAGTCCGGCTCAACGCTGATTCCTGAACTCATCGGACCTCTCGGCCGGCGGCCGCCTTCTCAGACCGCTTCGACGAAGCGGTAGCCCACGCCCCGGACGGTATCGAGGTATTTGGCCGACCGTCCGAGCTTCTCGCGGAGGCGGCGCATGTGGGTGTCCACGGTGCGGGTGTCGATGAGGCTGTCGTATTCCCACACGTCCTGCAGGAGCTTTTCGCGGGACTGCACGCGGCCACGGCGCTGGGCCAGGGTGGTGAGGAGCTTGAACTCGGTGGCGGTCAGCTCGACGTGTTTGCCGGAGGAGGAAACCGAATGCCGGGGAACGTCGATGACGAGGTCGCCCACTTCGATGCGGTCGGACTTCTCCTCGGGCACCTTGCCGCGGTCGAGGATCTTGCGGATGCGCAGGACGAGTTCGCGGGGGCTGAAGGGCTTGGTCACATAATCGTCGGCACCGAGCTCGAGGCCCAGCACCCGGTCGATCTCGGCGGCCTTGGCCGTGAGCATGATGATCGGGATATGGGCGACGGAGGGATCGCGGCGGATGATCTTGCAGACCTCGAGGCCGTCGACCTCGGGCAGCATCACGTCAAGCACGAGCAGGTCGGGCTGGTGTTCCTTGGCGCGCTTGAGGGCTTCGGCTCCATCGGCGGCGGTCACGACATCGAATCCGGCGGCCTTCAGGTTGAAGGAGACCAGTTCGACCGCATCGGGCTCGTCGTCGACGACCAGGATCTTGGGTTTCATAAAATCAGTTCTTCACCGGGTCCGGCGGAGTGGCCCGCCCGAGGACCGAGCGAACCCGCAGGACAAGTTCCTTCGGGCTGAAGGGCTTCACGACATAGTCGGCCCCGCCGAATTCCAGTCCGAGCACGCGGGCGTCCTCGGTGCTCCAGCTGGTGACGAAGATCACCGGGGTGTGGGCGTTCTCCGGGGAGCGTCGGAGCATTTCGCAGACGGCGAAGCCGTCCATCTCCGGCAGCATCACGTCCAGGAGGATGATGTCGGGATGCGTTTCGGCCGCGCGGATCAGGGCCTCCGCGCCGTTGGCCGCAGTCACGACATCGAAGCCGGCGCCACGGAGGTTGAAGGAGATCAGTTCGACGATGTCCTCCTCGTCATCGACCACGAGAACCCGGCGCCGATCCGTGCGGTCAGGAATTGTTGAAGCCATTTTGCCCTTTTCCAAGATGGCGGATGTCTTCGGCCTTGAAGAGGTAGACGACCTCCTCGGCGATGTTGGTCGCGTGGTCCGCGATCCGCTCGAGGCTCTTGGACACCACCATGAGATTCAACGCCCGCGTGATGGTCGTGGGCTTCTCGATCATGTAGCTGGCGAGCTCGCGATGGAGCTGTTTGTTGATCGCGTCCACTTCCTTGTCGCGGGGAACGATGGCGCGGGCCTTCTCGGCATCGCCGGCCACGAAGGCATCGATGGCGTCCCGCAGCATTTCCAGGCCTGTCTGGGCCATCCGGGGAATGTCGATGTAGGGCTTGAGCTGGGGCTCCTGGCTGAGTTCCAGGGCGCGGCGGCAGACGGTCGTGGCCTCGTCGCCCACGCGTTCGAGGTTCTGCGAGATCTTCATCGCGACGGTGATGAGGCGGAGATCCTTCGCCAGCGGCGCCTTGGACAGGAGCGTGATGGCCATCACGTCGATCTCCTTCTCGAACTCGTCGAGGATCGAGTCGTCCTCGATCACGGCGCGCGCGAGGTCGTCGTCGCGGTCGACAAGGGCGCGGATGCCGCGCGAGACGGCGCTGTCGGCGCGGCTGGCCATGGTGAGGAGCTTTTCCTTGAGGCTTGCGAGGTCCTGTTCGAAGTGGGTCATGGGATTGGTGAAGTTCGAGATGCGAAGGCCGGAATCCGGGCGGCTCAGCCGAAGCGGCCGGTGACGTAGTCCTCGGTCCGTTTGTTGGCCGGGTTGGTGAAGATCTTCGTGGTCAGGTCATACTCCACCAGCTCGCCGATGTAGAAGAAGGCCGTGTAGTCCGAGATGCGCGTCGCCTGCTGCATGTTGTGGGTCACGATCACGATGGTGAAGTCCTTCTTCAACTCGAGGATCAGCTCCTCGACCTTGGCTGTGGCGATGGGATCGAGCGCGCTGGCCGGTTCGTCCATGAGGATGATCTCCGGACGGATGGCGATGGTGCGGGCGATGCAGAGGCGCTGCTGCTGGCCGCCGGAAAGCCCGAGGGCGCTGGAGTGCAGGCGGTCCTTGACCTCGTCCCACAGGGCCGCGCCGCGCAGGCTCTTCTCGACCACCTCGTCCAGCCCGGCCTTGTCCCTGGTGCCGTGGAGACGGAGGGCGTAGGCGATGTTCTCGTAGATCGACTTCGGAAAGGGATTCGACTTCTGGAAGACCATGCCGACGCGCTTGCGGAGCTCGATGACGTCGATGTCCTTCGCATAGATGTCCTCTCCGCCGATGCGGCATTCGCCCGTGATGCGGACGCTGTCGATGAGGTCGTTCATCCGGTTGAAGCACCGGAGAAAGGTCGACTTGCCGCAGCCGGAAGGCCCGATGAAGGCGGTCACGAGCTTCTCCTTGATCGTGATGTTGATGCCGTTGAGCGCGCGGGCGGCGCCGTAGTGGAGCTCGAGGTTCTTCGTGGCGATCAGGGGCGCCGCAGATTCCTGCGCGGTGGCGGCCGCAGTCGGGGAGGAGTTGGTAGGAAGGGTGATGGCGGCCATGGTCGGTCGTTCAATGTCCCGCCCGCATCGCGCGGCGCATACGGGCGCGGGCGATGATGGCGAAGGCGTTCAGGGTGAAGGTCAGCAGCAGGAGCACCAGCACGGTGGCGTAGAGGATGGGCCGGGTCTTCTCGATGTCGGGCGACTGCGTGGAGAGGACGAAGACGTGGTAGCCCAGGTCCATGAACTGGTCGCTCAAGTGCGTCGGCAAGTCGGCCATGAAGTAGGCGGCCCCGGTGAACAGGATCGGCGCCACTTCTCCGGCCGCCCGGCTGATGGCGAGGATGGCCCCGGTCATGATGCCCGGCAGGGCGTTCGGGACGACGATCTTGACGATGGTCTGCAGCTTGGTCGCGCCCATGGCGAGACTTGCTTCCCGCAGGCCGGGGGCGATGGCCTTGAGCGCCTCCTCGGTGGCGACGATGACGACCGGGAGGGTCATCACCGCGAGGGTGAGCGAGGCCCACAGGACGGTGGGTTTGCCGAATTCCGGCGAGGCCGCGCCCGTGAACTGGTCGATGTTCTTCCCGAAGAAATTGATGAAGAACCCGACGCCGAAGAGGCCGAAGACGATGCTCGGGACGCCGGCGAGGTTGTTGATGGCCGCACGGATGATCCGGGTGTAGGCCGAGCCGGTCCGGGCGTATTCCGTCAGGTAGACCGCCGTGATCACTCCGATCGGGATGACGAAGACCGTCATCACCAGGACGCGGATGGTCGTGCCGACGATCATCGGCAGGACGGCGGCGGAATTCGGCTCGAAGAAATCCTTCTCGGGAATCGTGGAGACGAAGCGCCACGACAGGCCCGAGATCCCGTTGATCACGATGTTCCCGACGATGACCACGAGGATCACGAGGATCAACGACGTCGCCAGGAGCGTGATGCCGGACCAGAAGGCGGAGCCGTAATCCGTCCTGGTCCTGACGAAACGGCGTCCGGCCTGGGAAGTGGGCTTGGCGCTCACTTCTTTCCCTCCACCCGGTTCTTGAGCCGGTTGATCACGATGTCGCCGACGAGGTTGGTCACGAAGGTCACGGCGAAGAGCAGGGTGCCGAGCATGAAGAGGATCTGGTAGTGGTGGCCTCCGGACACGGCCTCGGCCATCTCCGCCGCGATGGTCGTGGTGATGCTGCGGGCCGAGTCGAAGATGTTCCACCCCATGACCGGCGCGGAGCAGACCATGAGGACGATCATCGTCTCGCCGATGGCGCGGCCAAATCCAAGGACGACCGCCGCGAAAACGCCGGGCATCGCGGCGGGCAGCACGATGTCCCAGGCCGTCTTCCACTTCGACGCGCCCAGGGCCAGGGCCGCCTGCACATAGCTGCGGGGCACGCTCGTCAGGGCGTCTTCGGCGATGGAGAAGACGAGCGGGATCACGGCAAAGCCGAGGGCGATGCCGGCCACGAAGGAATTCAGCCGCGTCTCATATCCAAACAACCCCTGGAGAAAGCTCGCCATCACGACCAGGGCGAACACGCCGATGACGACGCTGGGGATTCCGGAGAGTAGTTCGATGCCGGGCTTGATCCACTCGCGCAGCTTCGGCGGCGCGAGCTGGGAAACATAGATGGCCGCGCCGAGCGCCAGCGGAACGGCGAAGAGAAGGCCGATCAGCGTGGTCTTAAGGCTGCCGATGAAGAGGGGGATGATGTTGTATTTGTGGATGTTCCCGACCGGTTGCCAGATGTATTCCGGCTTGCTGTATCCGGACCACTGGTGGGGAGCCAGGAGGTAGCGCCATTCGGCCGTGTTGATCCGGGCGTCCTTGTCCAACCCCACGGCGGCGGACCTCTCCTTGAAGCTCTCCTCCCGGATCTCCATCAGCAATTGCATGGTGTCCTTCAGCTGGAGCGCCAGCAACCCCCGGACGGCGGGAAGATCGGCCAGCTTCAATCCAGGGACGTTCTTCATCACCCTGGCGGCGGCCTTCTCGATGTCGGCCGGACAATGATTCGCTAGCTTGGTGCGAACCTCTTCCGGCTCGATCTTCAGTTTCTCCGCCAGGTCGGCGGGCGAAAGCTCCTTGAGCTCCTTGGTCAACTCGCGGCCGAACCGCGCCAGCTTGTCCTCAAGATCGTCCTTGGTGATCCGGAGGTAGGCGAAGAGCTCCGCAGCCGACTTTTTCTCCAGGTCGGACGCGGGCAACGCGTCTTCGATCCCGGCGGCGTTTACGTCTCCCGTGAAGACCGGCCACGCCTCACGACCTACAAAGACAAAAATCAGGAAGATCAGGCCGATCGTGGAGGAGGCGACGAGGTAGATGAACTTCTCCGCAAGCCACTCGCCCGGACGAGCCTTGTGCCCGCGATGGATGCCCATCCAGCCGGCCGAACGGCGCGCGTTGTTTGGCTGGTTGTTCATCACAAAATCATAATAAGGAGGGCGGATGACCGTTGCCAAACGACATTTGTGCAACAGGCCATCCGCCCATGGTAATCAGTCGCAGGAGGAACCGTGACTGAAAGCTGTTTCGTTTATTTGGAACGTAAGTTGGCGGGCAGCGGGAAATAGCCGACATCCTTGACGACCTTCTGGCCTTCGTCGCTCCGGATCCACTTCAGGTAGGCGCCGATCTCGCCCTTGTCGACGGCCGGATTCACATAGATGAACAGGTGGCGCCAGATGGGATACTTGCCCGAGAGGACGTTCTCCTCGGTGGGTTCGATGCCCTCGCCGCCCTTGCTGACGGAGACCTTGATGTGCTTTGCACCCGCCCCATACCCCGCGCCGCCGTAGCCGATGGCGTTCTTGTCCTTGGCGATGCCCTGGAGGACGGCCGCCGTGCCCGGCATGGTCTGGGCGCTGGCGACGAAGTCCTTGCCCTTCAGGACCGCTTCCTTGAAGAACTCGTAGGTGCCGGAGCTGTTTTCGCGGCTATAGACCACGATGGGGGCATCCTCGCCGCCGAGGTCTTTCCAGTTCTTGATCTGGCCGGTAAAGACCGCTTCGAGCGCCTCAAGGCTCAGGGACTGGATCTTGTTGGAGTCGTGGACGAAGACCGAGAGGCCGTCGAGCGCGACCTTGTATTCCGTGGGGCGTTTGTTGAAGGCCTTGACGCAGGCTTCAATCTCCTTGGCCTTGATCTTGCGCGAGGCGTTGCAGAGGTCGGTCGTGTTGTTCTGGAGGGCCGCGAAGCCGGTGCCGGTGCCGCCACCGGTGACCGATATCTTGGTCGCGTCGTTCTTGCCCATGTAGGTCTCGGCCCACTTCTGGGCGACGACGACCAGGGTGTCGGAACCCTTGACGGTGATGTTGCCGGCGAAGGCGGAGGAAGCAGCCATGAGGCCGGCCACGGCGGTGGCGAGAATGCGGTTGGTCAGTTTCATAGTCTTGGAAGTCGTGGTTTCAAAAACCGGTTAGAACTTGAAGGCGGCGTCGATCTGGATGCGGTCGATCTTGCTGTTGGAGCCGGCGGGAATCTCGTTGATGGCTTCGACGTTATACCAGCCCACGCTGAGGGTGAGCGAATCATAGGGCGAGTAGGAGGCCTTGACGATGTGGCCGCGGGTGTTGGTGCCGGCACGATAGCCCGCGCCTGCGCCGCTGTTCGGGATGCCGGCGCCGCCGTAGAACGCGCCGGTGTCGGAATCGACCATCTCCTCATACCACGCGTCGGCATCGAGGCTGCGGTAGCGGTAGCCGATTTCCCAGAGACCTTTCTTGCCGGCTTTGCCGAAGGTCAGTCCGATGGAATACGCGGTGTTCCGGTCGCTGGGCGCGCCTGGATTCTGCATGAAGTCGCCGCCGAACTTGATCGGGAACGGACCGGCGTAGAACGGGAAGGTCTCCAGAGTGTAGGTGACGGAGGCGTCGCCGACATACGAGTTCATGTTGTAGAGCAGCGTGCCGTCGGCCTTGCGGGTGTTGCCGTAGTTCACGTTTCCGACCGCGGCGTTGCCGAGCGACTCTTTGCCCACGATGGCCAGCGCGGCCACGCCGACGCTTGAGCTGATCTTCTTGTTCCAAATCGCGTCCCAGCGCAGCTGGGCCACGCCAATCGCTCCGTCCCTGCTGCTGTTAGCGACTTCCTTCAGCACAAAACCACCGCCGGTGACCTTGATGGTATGTGCGTCGGTCGGCTGGTAGCTGAACGCGCCGGCGAAGCCTTCGGGCGTGTAGTCGGAGTCGAATACGATGTCTGAGAAGACGAAGGGATTCTCCATCTTTCCGAGGGTCAGGCCGCCCTGGAACTCGCGCGTGTTGATCGGCGACCACTTGGCGTAGGCGAGGTCGATATAGATGCCCTTCTTGCTGCCGTTGTTGTCGAAGGACTGGTTGCTGGAGATCGGGTTGCTGTTGGCCGTAATACCGCCCTCGGCGTCGCCGGAAGCGAGGCGGAAGCCCACCTCGATGGAGTCCATCAGATTGGCCGTGACGCCGAAGCGGAGGCGGTAGCGGAGGCGGTTGCGGTCCACGTAGTCGTCGGGATGGTTCGAGCGGTAGATGCCGTCGAAGCGGCCGCGGAGGTCGCCGTTCAACTTCACGGCGGTGGCCCATTCAGGGAGACCGGACTTCGCCGAATACGCCTTGGTGAAATCCTTGTCCGCCTCGTCACGGAGCGACTGGGCCTCGTCGACGGTGAGGACGCCCTTGTCGACGAGCTTGTCGATCAGAGCGTCTGCCGACTGCGCCTGGGCGGAGCTGGCGGTGAAAGCGATGGCGGCGGCGGAAAAGCCGGCGGCCAAAAGGAGCTTGGAGGATCGTGGTTTGTTCATGTGTGTAGGTGACACGGGTCGTAAACGACAGGTGGAAGCTGGGAGACGTTGGTTACGAACAAAGGGCACAAGTGTTACAATCCGGTTACGACGTGTTTTTCCGCCAAGCACCGCTAAGAAAACGCTGATTAAATCGTCGAGCGATCTGCGGGCCGAAG
Organism: Verrucomicrobiota bacterium; assembly: GCA_043744715.1. GTDB lineage: Bacteria > Verrucomicrobiota > Verrucomicrobiia > Limisphaerales > CANJSG01 > CANJSG01. The sequence continues at coordinate 26,128 of JAYTUE010000243.1, forward strand.
GCCCAGCCCCAAGCCAGCCCAGGGCAGCGCCCTGGGTTCAGGTAGGAGATCTGTTTCGAGCCCTGAAAGGGCGCACCAACCCGACGCCGTTCCCCATAGTCCGCCCTTTCAGGGCTGGGCTTGTTTCCAAACGCTTTTCCCAGATTTAGAGCCACACCTTTGGTGCTCTGGCCTCCGCCCCTTAAATCAGCGTCTCCCTAATGACCCTGGCTAGACGCGGCCCCTCACCAGTTTTTTTTGCTTCCTGAACAAGGGCAGCGATTTCGTTTTTGCGACGTGACGCCGCCATTCGGTCGGGGTCATCCCGATGTAGCGCTTGAACATCGAGTTGAAGAGGCCCAGATGCCGGTAACCGCTTTCCAGGGCCACATGGATGACTTTTGCGTCGGTTTCCCTCAGAAGATCCCTCGCCTTGCGCAGTCGCAGCTCGGTGAGTTTGCTGCGCATGGAGACCCCGAACTCGTCGCGGAAAAGGCGATTGAGATGGCGCGAACTGCAGCGGCATTGACGCGCGATTTCATCCGGCGAGAGGTTCAGCAGCTCGCATTCCGGCACTTCCTTGATCAGCTGTCGAAATCGATCCAAGGCGCTGGGCACTGCCCCAGCGGGTGGCACGGCCGGGGCATTCGCCATAATGCCGTCAACCAGCTCCGCGACGATGGCCAAGAGCTGAACCCGTCGGGACACGGTGCTGGTCTGGTCCGCCGCCAACGTATCAAACCGGATCGCGATGGGATGATCAGGGGCGAACGTCCAAGCACCGTTCTTCGGCCGGGCGATGGGAGATGAAAGCACCTGGACTTCGTTGAGTGTCAGGACGCCGGACAAGGCGTCGACACGGAGTCCGAAAAATCGGCCCCTACACTCGCAAAGCTGGCTTGCACGGATGAATCCCCGACCGGCCGGGGGCACAACAATGGCTGATCCATTGGGCAGATCCACGCCGCACTCCGCTCCCATCCAATAACCGAACCCTTCTTCGATACGGAGAAAAAGCCACTCGTCATCGACCGGCACCGACTCTGCGCCGGGGCGCAGGTGGAATGGGGTCAATGACAGGTGCTGAAGCATCGCCCTACAAACAAAAGGCCCGCAGGTGACAACTGAATGGCGGTAGTAGAACGATTCCGTGACATGACGAACGGGGCGCCTCTCAACGGCGACAGCGCTTACGGTGCGGCGGCATCGGTCGCCAAGCCGACCTTGGTGATCTCCATCTGCTGGACGATGTCCAGGACGTTGACCATGTATTGATAGTCGACTTCGTCCGAGGCTTTGACGACGACCCCGAGCTCCGGATCCGCCGCCTTCATCTGCCTCAGCGTGTCTTTGAGCACCTGAAGCGTCACGGCCTGGTCGTTGAGGAACGTCTGGCCTTTCGCGTCGACGACGATCCTGTTGACCTTGGGCTTGGGTGCGTTGGGATCTGCCGCCGGACGCGGCTTTCCGGACGGCAGGAACATCTCCAGGTTGTTCACCATCTGGGGTGTCGTGATGATGAAGATCACGAGAAGCACGAACGCGAGGTCGAGCAGCGGCGTGATGTTCAGCTCGTTGAGCGTGTGATGGGTTGAACGGGAGGTCTTCTTCACGGTTCGTATTCCCGGATTCAGCGGCTGCCAACGGTCTCGGTCAGCATCTCGACATCGAATCGGACGACCACTTTCGGGGGGAAGTTCGTCGGGGGAGGACGGTCGACTCCCTTGGCCGAGGCCAGGGCGCCGCGGACTGAGTCGTCCCACCGGGCGTTGCCGGAACCTTTCTTCCACACGGAACTGCCGATCTGCCCTGTGCGGTCAACGGCGACTTCGACCTCGGCGGCGAACGTCTCATCCTCAATATCCACGGGCCGGTTCCAACGCGACCGCAGGGCGATTTCCAGCCGCCCCTTGTAGAGCGCCACTGGATCCGAACTGGTCTGGACGGCCTTACCGCCCTCGAACACGAACGACGGGATGTCTATTGCCGGAGGAGCCACGGCGGGAGGCACGGCGTTGCCTGCGGCGGGAGGGGGAGCGGCGGCAAGGACGGGTTTTGGAGCATCCACCTTTGGAGCCTCGGCAACCTTGGGGATCTCAACCTTGGGCGGTTCTTCCTTGGGCTTCTCGGGTTCCTTGGGTTTCTCGGGCGGTTTCTCCTTCACCATCTCGACCGCGATTTTCTGGATCTGCTTTCCAAGCAAGCCTTCCTTAGCCGCGAAGTAGGCGAGCGCGAGGACGATGGCCGTGTGGAAGACGAAAGAAACCCCAAGCATCACTTTCGAGGTGTGCCTCTTCTTTTTCTGGAAATGCCGGGATGCCATGGATCGGGTTTCCTATTTTTTATCCGCCGGCTCGGTCGCCAGATCGACCTTCACGATGTTGGCCTGCTGGAGGACATCCATCACTTCGCGGATCTTCCGATACTTGGTCTTGCTGTCCCCGCGGACGATGACATTGAGGTCCGGGTCGTCGGTTCGAAGGCCGATAAGTCCCTCCTGAAGGCCGGCCAGATCCACTTCCTTCTTGTTCAGATACATCTTCCCGCCTGATTCCACGGTGACGTAGTTCGCCTTTTTGGGCGGGTCTTTCTGCCGTTTGGAAGCTTCCGGCAAAGTCAGGTCGAGATCGTTGACGATCGGCGTGGTCGTGATGATGAAGATCACAAGCAGCACGAAGGCTAGATCCAGCAGCGGAGTGATATTGAGCTCGGCCAACGTGTCGTGGCCGCCTTGGGAGCACTTTTTCATCCTGCGCTCCGTCAGTTTCCTTTCGCCACGAAACGTGACTCGTGATCGGACCGGGTTTCCGATCCGCGGGCCTGAACCAACTGGCTGACGAGCTCTGAGTTGGCCTCCTTGATCTCGTCGACGAGAGCGCGGTTGTCGACAAAGGCGTGGCCGATGTCGGTCGCGAACCGACTGGCGTATCCGTCGAGCTCCTGGGTGATTCCCCGGATCATGGTGACCATGAAGTTGTAGGCGAACATCGCCGGGATCGCGACGAGCAGGCCGATGACCGTGGCGATCAACGCGCCGGCCACGCCGGGGGCCATCGCGGTCAGGCTGGCGGAGTTCGCCTTGGCCACGCCGGCGAAGGTCTCCATGACGCCCCAAACGGTTCCGAGCAGCCCGATGAAAGGACCGCCCGCAACCGCAGTGGATAGGACGATCATTCCTTTCTCGAGCGACATCGCCTCAGCGCCCGCGGCCTGCTCCAGGACGACCTTTACCGACTCCATAGACTGGGCGCTGATCTTGGTGAGTGAAGATTTCGCGAGGACGTCCGTATGCACGTCGCTGAACTCCTGATTCCCGGCCGCCGCCTTCGGCCGCCGCGACACGTCGACGGGGTTGTTCTTCAGCTGGTAGATCAGCTCCTCGGCACCGCTGGAATAGAGGTGATATGCCGGGGACCCATCAAACTCGACGCCCCTGCGCTGGATCTCCAGCGGGTCACGCGTTTCGGCGGAGACCGCCAGAAATTTCTTGGTCATCTTCCGCGCCCGGTAGAGCTGGTAGCCCTTGGTGAGCATGATCGTCCAGCTGAACAGTGACAGGATCAGGAGGCTTCCGATCGTGATCTTCCCCTCAATCGTCGCCTTTTCGAACGCAAACTGAAGCGCGCCGGACGCGAGCAACGGACTTGGTAAAAACGTTTCCATACTATGTCTTTCTATGTCGTCTATCTGTTTCAACCAGCGTCGGACGAGTTCCCATCGATGAGTTCGTTAACCGTCCTGGTGCCGAAACCGCAGAGCAGTTTCACCCAATTTCAAGGCCCAGCTACAGCCGGAAAATGCAACAATTGGGTGACGCCGAAGCGGGAAACATCAACACCCGCTGCCCGTCGACATCACGGCGGCGCCTGACCGCGAATGGTCGACAGGTGGCGTTCACGCTCGATGCGCAGGAACGCTTCATCTCCGATCATCACGCGCAGATGCTGATCGGCCTGCGAACGGGCCTGCCTCCACCTAGAAACAGGCTGGGCGGCCGTGTCATCCGCTTGGGAAGGCGAAGCAACGCCTGCACTTCCATCCCCAATGATGCCAGCGGCAGTCGCGCGTTCGACAACCGACGCACGACGAACTTGCCCGGCCAGGGGGGCGACCTCTCGCCGGTCTGTCACAGGGCGCCCGGCAAGGGACGCAGATGGACCCAGACCGGAGCTCCAACGTGCGTCGTCTCTGGCCGAATCAAACCCCGAGTCCAACCGGGCCTGCGCTATCGCCGGAGGGCGGTCGATTCCAAGCAACTGATCCACAAGCCACGCTTGGTCTCGGGCCAGCTTCTCTCGCTCCGAGACAAGCCGTCCCCCCGAACTGTTCTCTCCATCAAGGATTGCTTCCCGCACGGGTGCGTAGAGTGCCTGCACCTCGGCCCCTATGATGTCGCGCAAGGTTTGTTCAGGACAGCCCACCGCCCGCAAGTTGGCGACGTAGGTTAGAAAGTTGGTCGACTCAAGCTGGCTCCAATGGAACTGACCGGCCTGGGCACGGACAGGCGCAACGATCGATCGATTCGTAGGCTCCAAGAACGTAGACGTGGGCGCCATGGTTCGCTCCGATCCTCCGCCGCGTTCCGCCCACAGGAACCCGACGACGAAAAGCAATCCGACGTTCCCTGCCGCCAACGCCCAGATGACCCGTCGATTGGTCATCGGTCAGACCTCACGGATGGAACGGGCAACGAACCCAGGGCCTGGACGCAATCGGTCCTCCCATAGGTAAACGCGAAGCCCGATGAATTCGCCCGGTTCATGGCCTTGGATTCACACGTTCACGAGCGCGGCAAAATCACGGTGACCCGGCTGTTTCGTTTCTTCGTCAGAAGCGGTTTATCCTTCTTCTTCTCATCGTCGTCCTGCTTTGCCACGGGTTTATCTTTCGGATCCACCGCCGCTTGAGCTATCGCCTGACTCGCGGTGTTCGCCGATGGGGCTGCAGCCTGGGAGGTTCCGGTTCCCGTAACAGTTCCCGCAACACTGGCTTGTCCCGGACCAGTGACGACATTGGCATTGATGCTTCCGCCGGCGACGTTGACTGCGCCAACGCCGACGATCGTTCCGGAAACGCTTCCGGAATCGGTTTTCACGCTGACGGCACCCTGGCCGATCGCGGTCACGCTGACGTTCTGCTGGGCCTTGATGTTGAGATCGCCTTGGGCGACGACGAGACCTGTGATGTCCCCGGTGGCGTCGAGATCCACCCTGGCTCCGATCACCCCCGAACCCGTCGCGAAGATGCTTCCGAGATACAGATACTTCCTGTTTTCCTGGGATTCCGGCTTGGCCGGATCGAAGCCCGGGTTCTTGGTTCCGGCCTGGAGCTTTATGGCCGAGTTCTTGTCCGCTTTGCCACTCAGGTCCAACTGCACGAACCCGCCTGAGCCGGCGCGGATGTCACCTTGCGGAGTCTCCACGATGATGTTTCCGAGCCGGGGAACTTCCCCGGGAAGGGTTTCAGGAAAAGTCGTCGCGAGGACTCCGCTTCCAGGGATGGTCGCGCCGATGAACTGGAGTTCACCGGTGGCGGAATCAACATAGGGCTTGCTGAGGCGGACAAACCCGCTGCCGCCGGATCCCGCGTCAACAGTGCCGGTGAGCGACTTGATCGCGATGTTGCCCCCGTCGTAGGCCGCGATCCGTGATCCGTTGATCTCCACGTTGCCTCCCGCCACGACGGAGATCGCGCCTGCCCCGAGACTGATGATTCCCCTCGGGAGATCGAGGTTTCCGAGCCGTTCCGACGAACCCACGCTGATCCTCTGGCCGGCAGTGAGACCGATGCTTCCGCCGAACTCCGACAAAACCAGCGACGAAAACATGTCGAACGATTCAACCACCGAAATGCCTATGTCAGCGCCGCGATGGGTATGGGCGATCAGCGCCGGATTCTGCGACGGACCGTGCGAGATGATGCCTCGGGAAAGACCCAGATCCATCGAACGCGCCGAAATCGAGAGGTTGCCAGGGCCGCCGATCTCGATTCCTTCCAGCGGAACCAGCGGGACATCTTCCGAGGCCTTGACCAGTCGATCCAATGTAGCCGCGTCGGCGAACAACGCCGGGACCGGAGCCGCGGCAAAGTTATCCGGATTGAAGACAAGAATCTGCTGAAGGAGCACCCTGTCGCTGGCTGTCAACTTTCCGGCAACACCCAGCGTCCGCGTTTTGGCATTGTAGGTGAAGAGCCGCGCCAACGCTGCGACAGAGGAATTGGCCGTGGGGGGCACACCCTCCTGTTCTGAAGGAATCGAGGCGCGCTCGAAGACGGTGAAGTCCGGCTCGGGCGTCCCGGGGTCCAATGCCACGAAGCTGTAGTAGTTTCGGCTCGCGATCCTACCCCCTGCGGAGATCGAGGTCTGGTCCGTGGCCCGAAAGTTCTGGGCCTGGACGCTGCTGTTCAGGATGTCCCGTCCCACCGTCATCGCAACGGGTTTGGACGAGATGAGGTTGATGTCCTCCACGGTTCCAGAGACGTCGACCCGGACCGGAACGAGGTCGTATAGATGAAGGGTGTTCCCTCCTCGATCGACGTAGGTGAAGTCGGTGGAAAGGCTCCACTGTTTCCGCTCCGCGTCGGACAGCAACAGGAACCGCGGATTCCCAGCCGACGTGCTCCGGAGATCGCCACCGGACGTTGTCGTGATCTCAAGGTTACCGGTCGGAGACGGGAACAGCGTGATGTTGGCGGCCAGTTGGATGCCCCCTGCTCCGGCTTCGAGTGAAAGTTTTGGTGGGAGTATCAACCCCTGTGAACTGCCGGATGCGCGCGGAAGTGAATTGCCGGCGATTACGATTCCGTTTCCCGCTTTCAACGAGGCCGAAGCGCCTGCGCCGTAGTCAAAGCGGAACCGGAAAGGGTTGTTGAGGGCGCTGGAGTTGAAGACCCCATTGGGATTCCTAATCTCCTGGAGCTGGATAGAACGGGTGGCGCCCACCGACCAACTGCCATCCACCAGGCTCAATGCGAGGGCCCGGCTGGAGGTTCCCGCATCGCCTCCCGCCATGATCGAGCCCGCTCCATTGCGAAGGACATAGTGGCCGACAATGTTTCCTCCGGCGTTCAAACTGACATCGCCCGCTTCGGCGCCAAACGCTCCCGAACCCGCCTCGGATGCGACGCCGTTGCCTGACGGCGGCGGAAGAAAGGACGTGATGTTTCCGCCGGCCTTGATGGAAACAGAACCTCCCTTGGCCGTGCTGATGCCTCCCAGGTTTTGATTCACCGAATACCCGGTCCGCCCAAACGTATACCCGTTGACACTCGTTCCCGTGTCGATGTTGCCGGCCACGGCCTCGACCGCAACGCGTCCACCGCCCACGGTGCGAATCGCGCCCGAGCCTACTCCGATCGAATTTCCAGCGAACGCCGAGATCGCCCCGCCTCCGGTTTGAATCGTCGCGTCGCCTGAAAGCGTAAGGCGCCCTTTGCCCGCCTGGACCCCTGATCCGGCGGCGAAGTTGAACCCGGCGGCCAAGTCCACCGACCAATTCTGCCCACCAAGGATCCTCGATCCCGCCTCCAAAATCAGGACGTTCCCAGCCTGCAGGGTCAGCTTCGACTGAAGCTCGTCCTTGCCCGTGCCAGCGGCCAGATCCCAAGTCACGCCCGATCGAAGCGTGATGTTGTTCCGGGCCTGGAGGGTGATGCTGGAGAATCCGGCAAACGCCGTATCCACGTTGAGCGACAACGTATCGGGCAAAGCGTTGGCCCCGACGAATCCGCCGCTCGCGCCGCCAGATCCGGACCGAGCCAGGACAATGTCATTCGGATCGATGAGCAATCCACCGGACACCCAGCCGGGAACCGCCGTCGCATCCAGCCGGGACAATATCGATTCCATCACCTCGCCTGAAATCTCCACGTGACCACCGTCGCCACCGTTCAAGCCGCCCCCGGCGGATACGACCGAGCCAACCCTGTCTTTGAAGAAATTCCCCGACTTGATGGTGATCCTGCCGCCGCCGCTGACTCCGGAAAGTGCGCCGTCCGCAGCGACCCTCGATCCCGCTGAAAGCTCAACCGTGTCAGCGGCGAAGATCTCGATCACGCCGTTGCGTTCGCGGATGGAGTTTGCCTGGACCACCCCACGCTGGTTCACGACCGAGGCATGCATCAGCACCCGCCCGGCATCCGCCTGGATGCGGCCTGAATTGTCCACCGCGCCTTTGGGCACGTTCACCTTCACGCTGAGCCCCCGCCCATCGGGCCGATCCGAGATCATAACCTCCTGGGCCGACAGAAGGCCAACCGTCCCACCCTGGGCCGAGATCGAACCCTTGTTCTCTATCTCGCGCCCGATCAGGAAAAGCGATCCGCCTTCACCGGTTTCAAGTCGGCCGTAGTTGACGATCGGAATCGACGGCGGCGCCCCGTTGAACTCGAACGAACCAGCGCCAGCCATTCCCGGATAGATGGGTGCGGTGGTCACATACAAACCCGCCGCCTTCACAAAAGATTCCGGGCCGAAATAAAAACCAGCCTGGTTCGCGAGGACTACCACGCCATTGGCCTGAAGGCTGCCGTAGATCTGCGATGGATTCGGGTCGTTGACGCGGTTCCAAACGATCGAAGATGCCGACGGCTGCTGGAAGACCGTGGTTTCCCCGCGTGCGATGTTGAAGCTGCCCCAGTTCAGGAAAGCGTTATGCGATGCAACCACGTTGACCTGCGATCCGCTTTGCAACACCTGGGCCGAGCCGGAAACAACCTGCAGCCCGGCAGGATTCGCGATCACGTCCGACGGATCGAGAAACACGCCCAACGCAAGCAATGCCAGACATGGACCGGACCTGGAGAGCCACAGAGCATCCGACAGCACCGATCGGCCACCCGAGATTCCACGGCCGGCATACAGCCATGGCATACCTGTGGAGCCGGCACGACGCCGACCGATGAAGCGCCTGGCCGCGTTGTCTTGTGTCTTCATGGTCGTTCAGAACTGGGTGCCGAGTGAGAATGAAAAGAGCAGGACCCCTGAAGCTCGGGTGTTGGAGTCGATGAGCGACCAGCCGAGGACAAAGCGACTTTCGAAATGCTTCCCGAAGAATGCCGAACCGGCCAACCCGGCACCCCACAAGTCCGAGCTCGACTCCCGTCCCCGGGGTTCCTTCAAAAACACCCGGCCGTAGTCGGTGAAGAAGGATACCGTGGTGCCGACCCCGACCTCTCGCCCGTCGAGGGTCTCCCTTCGCGAAAATGGCGGGGCCTTGATTTCAAATTGCGCATAAAATCCATCGTCCCCGTAAACCTCCCCTTCCTGATAGCCCCGGACACTGCCGAGTCCACCGATGCCGAACTGTTCGAGCGACACCAGCGACTGGCTGGCCAACTGGCCCTCGACAGCCGCGGACACCCTCCAATTGCGGATGACTTCCTGATCCCGTGAGACCCGGACCCGGGCCACGACGAACTGCTCCGAAGCGGAAGGACCGCTGTTGTTTCGAAAGTCTGCGAGGCCGGTGAGGGGCGCGGCGGAGCCTGCGGTCAGGTTGATGGATCCAGACGTGAGCCCCCATTTGTCCGGTCGCGTGCCTTGCCATCCCAGCACGACGGAAAGATAGGAATAGTTCTGTTCGGACGAGGCCGAAGGAACGGCCGTGGTGTCTTCCCGGACATCAGGCAGGCCGGACGAATTGGTGATCGTCGCGGTGGAGTAGAAAACGTTGGAAGGATACGTGACGCCGGCGTGGTCCTTGTAGTCGAACCCGGCGCTCCAAGTCGCCCGCCATTGACCGGAGTTCGCCTGGGGCATGCTGAACCGGAGGCCCGATGAGACGTCACGCGTGACCGAGCGGGTGGCGATCTGGTTGTCGATCCGAAGCAGCGCCGTGTCCACGACCGTGCTGATCGGTCCCCGTGTGGTGAGATCCGTCGATGAGCGACTGGCGTAGGCAGACAGTTCCGCACGACCCGACGTCGGCGGCAATTCGAAGCGGCGGGTCGCCTCGTTGTAGCCGTAACGTTTCGGCTCGGACGCCACCTCGTCGGCCACGGCGCGGGACCCGGACAATGGCGCCCGGTAAAACAGGCTGTAGTTGGCGACGGTCGGCGCCTCCACGAAGTTGGGTTCCAGTCCGGGTGCGGCGGCCGGTTTGTAGGAGAACGGGCTGAATCCGTATTGGAGGCCGATGGAATGCTCGCGCTGCCAAAGATTGTCGTAGGAGGCGTTCACGTTGAGGCGAAACTCCGGCGATCCAGGAGTGACGACGTTGTTGAGATCCAGACGCCCGTGCAGTGGAAAACGGTCTTTTACCTCCAGCACGATCGCCGACGTGTTGGTTTCGGGTCCCGGCTCGATCTGGGGAAATATCTGGCGGTCACGGCTTCCATTCGCCCGGTCCAATTCAGCCTGAAACACATGGCTGTTTAACAGCGTGTTCGTGCGGAGACTCGGCAACGCCCTGGCCACATTGTCGGAGGAGAAATGCCGGTTTCCCGTCACCTTGATCTCGGCGAGCTGGCCTTCGGTCACCTGAACTTGAACGACCCCGTTGGTGATCTGCTGCGGAGGCAGAGCCACGCTGATGGTGGGAAATCCGCGCCGCCGGTATTCCATCTGGAGATCAGAGGCGGCCTGGACGATTTCGGAGATGCCGAGATTGGTTCCCGTGTGCGCCCGGAACAAACCTTCCATAACCGACTCGGTCAGGACCGTGTTTCCTCGAACCTCATAGCGGTGAACCGCCAGTTTTGGAGCCGGGGCAGGCTGCTGCTGGGCAGACAGCCGCCCCGCTGTCGCAAGGCAGACCACTCCGGCAACAAGGGCGAAGACGAATCCCGCAACGCCGTCGTGCGCACGGATACTCAACCGGCTATTTGTGAATCGAATCATTCCAACAATGGCCGGCGAGGCTTCCATCCAGACCGAAGACCCTTCACGGCAAGACGGTCATTCTTCCCGTCAATGTGACGATCCCAAGACGAACCGATGACCTTTCCGCAATAATGCAGACACCGCTGCAACGAGCGGCGCGGCAGCCCGTGGGGACGGAGAAATCAGCGCGGTCCGTTCAAGGGATGGCCAGGCGGAAGAACCTCTGACCAGGCCCCGGGGCAATCGGCAGGCGGTTGGTCGAGAGTCCGTTCAGTCCCACGGAATTGGTGGCCACCGGAGTCCAGTTGCCGACCGGGGCGGCCACGTTCGATGACGACAAGATCCGGAGACTGGCATTGGTGGCCCCGGCCGAACGGATCACCACGTCGGTTCCCGCGATCGCGATACCGAGGATCTGCGGAGCCGGAGGCTGAACAGAGCCGACCTGATAGGTGAATCCGTTAGTCAGCGTGGCGAACTGGCCGTCCAGGTTGACGATGGTCACATCAACCACTCCCGCCAAACCCGCGGGCGCGATTGCCGTCACCGACGTCGGGCTGACAACCGTAACCGTGCTCGAGGTTGCCGAACCGAACGAAACCGTCGCGCTGTTGACGAAGTTGGAGCCGGTCAGCGTCACGAGAGTTCCGCCACCCACTGGCGCAGACGCCGGACTGCCCTGGACCACGCCGGGAGCCGGAGTAGCGGCCGTGAACGTCATCAAGCCATCCCAGCCGAAACTGAAGAAACCGAGATAGTTTGCAGGGCCGTTCGGGGGCGTCGGGATCGTCTCAAACAAATCGGAGCGGGTCGTGCCTTTGGCAAAAACAAATCCAGGTGGCGTCGTATTGATCACGGAGCCCTGCCAGGAACCGCCAAACGTTCCAGCCCCCAGGAACGACGAGGGGGCGAGAGGGACGCCCGCCGGAAGAATCAGCGTTGTCCCGCTGTTGGAGACCCCGTTTGAAGCACCGCCAAACGTCTCGCCGTAGCTTTTCGCGCCCGACCCGACCGACTCCACCTTCACTGCCGTCCCGCCCATTGCGAGCGAGCTGGCCCGATTCCACGGATCGGAACGGCGAAGCAAATCTGCCCGAGGCCGGGTGGACCAAACCGTGTTCTTGGGTTTTTGAACCGTTCCGTTTGTGCCGACCACCGACCCGAAGACGGACCACTTGAGACCGTCCAAGCTGGAGAAAGCCGTCGACAGGCTCGTCCCGGTGAACCGGTTGATCGCGAACGTGGAACCCGGAGTCGCATTGTAGAATTGAGCGGCCGGCCCCAGGTCCACCGCCATCTCGCTGCTGCCCCCGTCGGTGCTGAAGACGAGAACCAGATTCAGGTTGGAGTAGTTGATGGCCGACGCGGACATCGACCACAGCAGGCTGAGCATCACCATTAATCCCCTGCCAAATCGAACGGGCGCGCCAACGAGCGGTGTCATTAAAGATATCATCGGGCCTTTGTGTATTTTGTTCGGACGGCCAGTCGGGCACTCCGAACTTGAAACCTAGAACCCTTTAACCCGTCGGACCTCCTGCCCTAGGACCTCGGCCAACAGTTTTAGGACATCGGATCCCGACCATGGCGACCGGGTATTCCAATGGATTTGTGGGATCCCGCGCTGGCACCCGCCCTTCACGAGGATTCTGCCACCCGATCTTCACACGGAACGATGGGTCGCAACCTGCGCCAAAGGAGAACCATCAGCCCCGCTCAAATGAAAAAGGCGCGGACCCTTTCGAGTCCGCACCTGTCGAGGCGGGAGTATCCCCTTAAAAAGGACACGATCGGACCATCACTCAGTTCGGCTGGATCGGGCCGCCGTCCTCATTGCGGAACACCTGCATGTCGGCGATCTTGAGCGCGGTCGTCGAGGTGGAGAGCTGGGTTTGCATGGCGGACACAAACGCGGGCTGGAAGATCGCCACAATGTCACCGATCAAAGTGCTCTTCCTATACATGTGCTCGTAGCCCCAGAACGTGTAGGTGCCGTTCTTGACGAGATTCAAGTCGAAGTCAGCAGCTAGCGGACCCTTCCAGATATTGACGCCATTCCACGCGATGGCTTTGCCTGTGGTCACGCCAAGGAGCGAGGCATCTCCGAGGCCCATGTAGCCGATACCGGGTTGACCGGAAGCAGTGTTGTTGATGTCACCCCTGACCGAACTGCCGGAAGCATAGCCGTCATTGAACGTGAAATCCGTCCAGACATTGCTCACGATCCTGCGCTGTTGGACGTTGGCGAAGATGCCGTATCCAGTCTCGGCAAGAGTGATCACGCGGGTGCCGGAAAGGGCGTTCCGTCCCGACACATTGACCAGGGTGTTCACATCCGAAGCCGAGCCGGTCCAGAACGACAATGGCCAGATGCCGTTTGCAAGCAGACCGGCGGTGATCTTGCTGGTCACGTTGCTGACTCCGACGCTCCACGCATTCTGGTTAGCCGCCCAGGTGAACGCCTGCACCGCTATGCCGGGCTTGCCGGTCACGGCCTGGACATCGACCAGGGTGGGAGTCGTGTAGATGGTCGAGGACTGGAATGCATCGGAAAAGGCGTAGTTGGCCTTGTCCAAAGTTGCAGCTCCGGAGCTGACGCCATTCGTGAACGCCACGTCGTTGTTCAGAGTAAGATCGCGGATGCCCTCAACCGATCCCGACCAGGAGCAGAGGACGTTGACCGACTTGCTGGACAACGTCCCGGTGAAGTTGAAGTGGTTCATTCCACTGGTGAAGCCGGCGCCGGGGGTCAGACCCATTGCGACGAGGGAGTTGTATACTTGCAGCCGGAAGGCGGTGGCGCCGGTCAGGCGAACCTCGATATCGGCGGCGTTTACGGAGGAGGCCACTCCCGCGAAGAGAAGTGATGCGGTCAGGACTTGGTTGAGTTTCATGTGGTTTAACGGTTGGAGTCTAAAGAGAAGCAAATGGAGTGATTGTTGATCGAGAGGTCAGGATTTCCGGGCCTTGATGCCCCGGCGGAAAACGATCGCGAAGAGGCCGGCCGATGTGACGAGACCCCACGTGGTGGGCTCTGGGACCGGAGTCGCGGAGACGAAGGACATGGCACCCGCGCCATTAAACTCGAGGTATCCGAGATAGGCACTGTCACCCGATCCGGGGATGATCTCGAAGAGATCCGCCTGCACAACCTGGCCCGCGGTGTTGAAACCGGACCCGGTGGTCTTCTCGACGTTGTAGGAGATGTTACCACCGAAGGTGCCGCTCCCGACGAAGGTGTGATAGCTGAACGACGAACCGTCGACGGTTGTCGCAGCCGTATTGCTCAGGTGGGTGCCACCGTCCTGGGCGCCGCTGCCAATGGAGGCGATCCGCGCGGACACGCTTCCCTGGGACAGACTCCCCCCGCGGGTCGGAGCCGTGTTCTGCACACCGTTGACCGCCCGGCCAACCGTCGCCCAGTAGCTGTTGTTGACGTAGGGAGACGTGGCGGGTGCCGACTTCTCGGTCGCAACGACGGAGAAGGCGAGGTTGTTGAAGTCGGTGAATGGGGTCGTCAGCTGGCTCGCCGTGAACTGGGTGATCTGGGTAGTGCCTGTGAGGTTACGGAAGGCAAGGACGCTACCGAGATTCACCGTCAGGTTCAGGTCGCTGGCTCCGCCGTCCGTCTGCCGGAAGTTGAGAAGCAGGTCGTTGTCCACGTAGGTGAACTGGGCCTTGGCCTCAACAGCTCCGAGGAGGGAGGCCATCGCAGCGGCCAATGCGATGGATTTGTTCGATTTCTTCATGTCTGTGGTTGGGTTTGGGATGGCCCCGCAAAGGGGCTCAGGACCCCAGGCTCAGCCTTGTTTGATCGACTGCACCAGTGGCGCAGCCGACAAGATTATCCCTAGGACCGCCCGCACCATACGGCCCACCCAACACCACAACTTCCACCCAGCGGACATCGTGGGCATGGATTGGGACATCAACCACTCATCCCTACACTCCTTGCCACGAAACGGTTGCGCGCGAATCAGAATGGAGCCACGCAGTGAAGTCGCGAAACGGAGTTGGATCTTCACACAACGGCACCCCGCACGGAACCCACTGCGTCCCGATCGGTATCCAACGGCCCAACCGAAAGCTCAGGCAACCTGTGTTGCCAATGGGCCACGCCCTGGCCCGGACAAATCATCCAGAGCCGATCCCAGGTCAGGAAACTGGAAGCAGTAGCCGGCTTCGCGGAGCCGGCCGGGAACGACACGACGGCTCTTCAGCAGCAGCTCCGTCTCGGTCCGCAGGAAGAATGCGCCCACCTCCAGCATCCATTTCGCAGCGGGAAGCCCAACGCCCGGGCCGTAGCGCCGACGAAACTCGCGCATCCACTCGATGTTCCTCACGGGGTTGGGCGCGGAAAGATTCACCGCGCCGGCAATGTCTGGACGGCCCATCAGGAACTCGATCGCGCCAATCAGATCCTCCTCGTGCAGCCAGCTCATGTATTGACGGCCGCTGGCCAGCGTTCCGCCGAGACCAAGCCGGGCCAGCAACCGGAACGGGATGAAAACGCCGCCGTCACGCCCGAGCACCATGGCAATGCGGAGCATCACCTTGCGTGTCCTCGGTGTGACGGCGGCCTCCATCTCCCCCTCCCAGGCGCGACAGACATCGACGGAAAATCCCGTGCCTATCTCGCCCGTGGCCTCGTCCATCGGACGGTCCTCGGCGTGTCGGTAAATGGTCGCGGAAGCGGCGTTGAACCAAACCGTCGGCGGCATCGCGCAAGCACCGATGGCTTGGCCGAGAACCCGCGTCGACTTGAGCCGTGATTCAAGGATGAGCCGGCGGTTCTCCCCGTTGTAACGGCAGTCGACGCTGCGCCCGGCTAAGTTGATCAAGGAGGCCGCCCCTTCCAGCTCACGCGCCCAGTCACCCAAGCTCTCACCATCCCAAAGAACCTGACGCGCCTCGCAATCGCCAACGATGCGCCGCGTCAAAACAACGACTCCGTCTCCACGCGCCTGAAACCAAGTCGTCAGGCTGCGCCCAAGGAAACCCGTCCCCGCCGCGATGACGATCCGTCGGCCTTTGAGTGGAAGGGGTGTGTTCATCCTCATGCTCCCTTTCAGTTCAGCCGCTCAGGCTTGCCCATCCAGACGTCCTCCAAACCTTCGCTGAAGGTGGCAGCCACAAGACGCGCACCAGCCAGTTCCGCGAACGTCTCGCCCAGCAAGGTTTGCTCGGCCCTCACGATCCGGCAGCGTCGTTGCCGCCACGGCGGATGCCAGATGCGAAAGCAGCGGCGACGTCCACGGCACTCGGTAAAGGCGGAGTAACGCTCCGCCAGAAACTCCTCCAACGAACCCGCCACGCATTCTGCCGCCACGCCCGCTGGCTCAATCTCCGCGTCGACAAAGCCTCCTCCGCATCTTGGCCGGGCTGCGATCAGACGCCGACCCTGCCGCCCGGTGAACCGCAGTTCACCGCTCCGATATGGCAACCCATAGACCGGCGGACCGAGCGGAACACTCAGCCGGTTCGACAGCCATTCCACGAGGAACCGGATGCCGATGTCGTCGCCGTGGCGCACATAGGTCCGCAGGTTCAGGAACAGGCTCCTGGTGAACGGAGCCAGCAGCGGCTCGCTCAAGCGCGGCAGGCAGCGCAGCCGCATCCGCTCCATCCGGAACGCCACCAACGACACGAAGGCGCGTCCCTCGAACTGGTCCACCTCCAACGTCGTCAGCCGCTGCAAACGCTCTGGTTCCACCTCGAAGTGCAGCATCACCACGTCTTTCCAATCGGCGAGGAAGAGCGGCTCCAGCGCCCGGCCTTCCATACGGCAGCGGGCGTTGGCCGAACGAGACAGGACGGGTTCCTGAACTTTTTGTTGGAGAACCTTTGCGACCGCGATTGTGGCTGCTGTTGGATTCATGGCCGTCTTCCTTTCTTTGGAGCGAGCGCCTCTCAAGCGACGCAGGAGCCGCACTGCTTTTCCAGCCGCCTTGTCCCGTGTGAATGCCATTCGAGCTCGATTCCGCGCATGACAAAGGCGCTGTCGAACTCGGCCGCATCGCCCAGGCGCGCAATAAAATCGGAGCTGACTTCGGACACGGCCAATGGACGCATCTTCCACCGGGTGCAGCTCAGTTCCATTCCATCGACCACGTCGGGATTGGGAGTGGCCGACCAACCGACGGAACCCTCCTGGAAGAACTCGTTGGCCTCATCGAGCGTCCGGAACACGGAATCCGCCGTCAGCCGATCCGTTTCCTCGCCGCGCACCAGCACGGACAGCCCGCTTTCCCTGCCTTCGACTTCGATGGAGATTTTCCCGCCTACATCCTGCACTTGGAACTTCGCCGCACCGTGATGCCCGGGGAAGACACGTCCGCCAGCGAGGCGATTGATCCAGGAATCCGTGTCCCGCCTGGGCACATAGACGCCGCTCCGCACGACTCCTCCTTCATCCCACTCGACGGCGATCCGGTGGGCGGCGTTCTCCGAAGCCAATCCCAACCACGCGGGCAACCCACGCGGCCGAACCTCCGCCAGCCGGATGAGGCAGATCCCGGCGATGACGTGGCTCTCGATGAGCTTCAACCGAAACGGTGCCGGAACCATCCCCGCCAAGGCCTCGGGACGGACGCGAAAGTTCACCAGAATCCGCCGCCTCATCAGCCCCGCCAGGATCATGTTTCCGAGAAGGTTCATGGCATCTCGAAGAAGGCCGCGTGGCCGTGCTGGTTGTGGGCGGCGATGCGTTCCGGAACCTTGCAGCCGCCGAGCTGGTGGCGATTCCGGGCCACCCATTTGTAGCCGTGGTCGACGAGGAGCCGGATTCCCGGCAACCCCATGACCCAGCCGGCGGGGGCGAAATACCAGACGGCCCGGGCCATCGCCGCGATGGCGGCGGCCCCGCCAAGGATGCGGCCATCGGCGAGGAGGAGCTTCATCTCGTCCGGGATTTCCCCGTAGGCCGGGCGTCCCCGCCCGGCCAGTGGGTGCTCGTCGGTGGCGTCGGTATTGTTCAACCCCGTGTCCTGGCCGGGCGGGGACGCCCGGCCTACGGCGGCGAGCCGGTCAGCCAACCAGCGGTTCTGCAGCGGGACGAACGTGAAGCCACGCGCCTCGAAGACCCCGTGCCAGCACCGGACGAGGTTGCAGCAGAAACCGCAGTCGCGGTCGTAACCTACCCAGCCGACGAATCCTTCATTGCCGATGTTGTCCGTTGTTTCTGTATTCACAGAAATCCTTTCACAAAAAAGTTCACCCGCCGAGGCCGAGCAGCTTCACCGCCTTGTCCCCGAGCTTGAGGAACCGGGTCAGCGCCGCCACGGGCAGCTTGCGGACCTGCTCATACCACGCGTTCGTGGTCTCGAAGAATCCCTGCAGCTCCCGCAGCCGCTGCTCGGTGTATTCCGAGGTTTCCTTGTCCTTCTCGGCTTGGGCGATGCAGTCGCGCAGGATCTCCAGAGTGGGGTCGATCTCCCTGCGTTTCCGCTCGTCCAGCACGACGCGGAAGAGCTCCCAGACGTCCTTCATGCTCTCGAAGTGGTCGCGCCTGTCCCCCATGACATGGACGACCTTCACGATCTTCCAGTTCTGGAGTTCCTTCAGGCTGTTGCTGACGTTCGAGCGGGCCACTCCGAGCTCCTCGCAGATCTCCTCGGCGTTCAGCGGCTTGGGCGCGATGAACAGGAGGGCGTGGATCTGGGCGACGGTGCGGCTGATGCCCCACCGGACTCCCATCTCGCCCCAATGGAGGATGAACTTCTCTTCGACTGGCGACATTTTCTTCATTTCTGTCACAACAGAAATATCAGGCATTATGAGCCGCATGTCAACGCCACCATGTTTCGGAGCTGGCTCCAGCTT
Organism: Verrucomicrobiota bacterium; assembly: GCA_043744715.1. GTDB lineage: Bacteria > Verrucomicrobiota > Verrucomicrobiia > Limisphaerales > CANJSG01 > CANJSG01. The sequence goes on from JAYTUE010000243.1 coordinate 44,750, forward strand.
CGGGACATCCTCCCCCCATGAAGCCTGCAGACCCAATCAGTCTGCCGATCCTCGTTGCCGTTGTCCCGCCCGGCCACTCATGGCGCCTCGCCGCAGCCGCGTTGGCGATGGCTCGGACGGCATCGTCGGCAAGGAACAGGCTCACACGCTGCTTCGCCAATCTGTGCGCTGCTGTCGAAGCTGCTCGATGAACACAAGCTGCTCGGCCGTTCCCTGGGCGAACGCCAGCCCGACGACGCCTGGGTCGAGCAGCTCAGCCAAACCGACTACGGCCTCATCGCGGAATCGGCGTGAAATGGAGAGCGGGTGGATGGTCGCAAGTTTAGACTTTCCTAAAGCTGTTGGCCGTTCTCAATAGGCGACAGGATCTGAACCAGACGGCTTCAAAGGCTGCATTAAAGCGAAGGCCATCATACGCTCACATTGGGTTGATAATTATGAAAAGTCCCCTTGGAATTCTCGCGGCGTTCCTGATCAGCCTTGCCGCCATCCACACCCACGCTGCGCCGCCGGGGAAGACCCAGAATCTCACCTCGCCCGACCAAGTGCCCGAGGGCCTCGCCAAGTCCGACTGGTCGAGCATCCGCGCGGCGTATGAGGCGGGGCGGCACGCCTTCCAGCCTATCGAAGGCGGCTGGCAGGCGCGCAATCCGGGGCAGCAGTGGACCACGAAGTTCGACGGGCGCGGTTTTGTCGCCGAGCCACGGGACGGCGGGTGGCAGTGGGGGCTGGAGTTGCAGAGTTATGGCTTTGGGGGAAACCAGCGCGCCATCGGCGGCACGCCGGCGGTGAAGGCCGAGGGCCAGCGGCTCACCTACCAGTGGGATGCGGCAGTGCAGGAATGGTGGGTGAACGACCAGCGCGGGCTGGAGCATGGATTCATCGTGAAGGAGCGGCCGGAACTCCGCGAGGTTTTGGACTGCGGCGGTCCTCTGCCGCTTTCGGAGGCGGAAGAGCTCGCGGCACGGCCATCCCAAACTTCCGGCCCTGCCCGCGCGACGCCAAAGCGCCAGAGGACCGGCGCACTCCAAGACGCTGGCGCGACGCACGACACCCAATCCGAGTCTCTCCATGCTCAACCTCTCTCCTTCCTCCTCGCCACCCGCGGCACGCTGCACCCGCGCGTCTCCGCCGATGCACTCGGCGTGCTTTTCCAAGACGCCTCCGGCACCACGGTGCTGAACTACTCCGGTCTCAAGGTCTGGGATGCCGATGGCAAGGTGCTCGCCTCGCACTTTGCGGCCGCCGAGGGCGGCGTGCGGCTCCTGGTGGACGAACGCGGCGCGCGTTACCCCATCACCATCGATCCCATCGCCCAGCAGGCGTATCTCAAGCCGGCC
>JAYTUE010000244.1:0-14903 GCA_043744715.1 Verrucomicrobiota bacterium
CCGCACCATGCTCTTTAGCACTTTCGGCATCTCGGCCAGGGGAATCATGTTCGGCCCGTCGCTGAGGGCCTTGTCGGGGTCCGGATGGGTTTCGATGAAGAGCCCGTCGGCTCCGGCAGCCAGGGCGGCGCGTGCGAGGACTGGGGCGAATTCGCGTTGGCCCGACGAACGGTCGCCACCGCCGCCCGGCAGCTGCACCGAGTGGGTTGCATCGAAGATCACCGGGTAGCCGAGCTTCTGCATGATCGGGATGGAACGCATGTCGGCCACGAGGTTGTTGTAGCCGAAGGTTGATCCGCGTTCGGTCAGGAGCAGGCGGTGGCCGCCGAACGCTTCCGCCTTCTTCACCACGTTGCCCATGTCGGTCGGAGCGAGGAACTGGCCCTTCTTGATGTTCACGATCTTTCCCGTGCAGGCGGCGGCCTGGACGATGTCCGTCTGGCGGCAAAGGAAGGCGGGGATCTGGAGAATGTCCGCCACTTCGGCGGCCGGGCCGACCTGGGCTTCGGAATGGATGTCCGTCAATACGGGCACGCCGAGCTTGCTGCGGATCTTTGAGAGCAGGGCAAGGCCGGCCTCGATGCCCGGGCCGCGCTCGGAACTGGAGGACGAGCGGTTGGCCTTGTCGTAGCTGGCCTTGAAGACGAAGTAGATCCCCAGCTTGTCGCAGGTGCGCTTCATGGCGCGGGCGACCTCGAAGCAGAGCTCCTCGCTCTCCGCCATGCACGGCCCGGCGATCAGGCTCAGGCGTCGGCGCGAGGAGAGCTCTTTCCAGATGGTTGCGGTCGAAAGCACGGCAGCAAGCTAACCGGGCTTGAGCCGGTTGGGAAACCTCGAATGGTCCGGCCAGTTTGGAAACGATCTCGTGTCATCGGTTTCCAGGAAGTGCTCCGCCTACCTCAGGTCAACTGGTGGAGCCGTTTATTTCGGCAGATACTTCGTCGGATTCTTCGTGAACCTTTCGAGGCAGTCTTGACTGCAAAAGTAGTAGGTTTGTCCCTTATATTCCATGCGCGGGGTCTTCGTCGTCACGTTCACGTCGATGCACGCCATGTCATTGTTGTAGCGGCAGACGTGGCACGTCGACTGGGAGCCGGCGGACAAGTCGCGGCGGGGACCGGAAGCACATCCTACAAGCAATGCCGGCAGGGTGATGGCGAAGAGAAAAAGGAGGCGCATGGTGGTGTGGGATCAAAAGCTGACGTTCAACGCTGCGGTGAGCTTGAATTTGGTCTTGAGCTGTTCGCCGTTCAAGTGCTGCAAGACTGGAAAAGGCGCGCCGACGGTGATGCTGATGTTCCGATTGATGCCGACGCGGATTCCTGGTGTGAGGAACAACACGGTGCCGCCCGTGTTCGGATCAGAAACGCCTCCGTCCTCGCTTTTCGACAGATGCCGAACGTTGGCTTCAGCGAACAGGCCCGCCTGCGGGAAGCTCTGGATGTCCCCTGTGAACCGATACGCAAGGGCCGCGCCGCCATCGATGCGGTCGCCGAGCCTGAATCCGCCATGTTCCGTTCGGAAGGTGTATTGCGCGCTGGCGTCGACCGTTAAGCGGCTGGTGAGGAAGCGCGAAAACGCCAGCCCAAGCATGCCGTCGAAGGACCCGGATCCCGCGGTGGCTGACGGCTCCAGCGGCGTGCCGTTGGAATCCGACACCATGTGGCGGCCCGTGGGAAACTTGACACCACCGAAGACGGCCAACTGCCCCAGGGGGCCCCGATAGAACCTGTATTTTGCCGACAGCCAGAGGTCGGTCACGCCGTCGGGGTCGGATGTGGCCGTGTCGAACGTCGCGTTGCCGGCATCGTATTTCGTGCTGCCCGCGCCGACGGCATGGTAGTAGCCGATGGAGATGCCGGCCTGAAAGTTTTCCACGATCCCGTAGGCCAGGCCAACGGTCTCGATGAAGCTCCGGTCAAGGATGTCGATGCCTCCGGCGGTGACCGCCTTCGCGTTGATTTCGGCTTGGGAGAGGTGGTGGAACTCGGTGAAATCCTCCCTAAGTTCGAACGAAAATCGGCCCGGTCTGAGAGTCTCGGCGGACTGCGTGGAGGCACCGCCTCCTGAAGTGCCCGGCCCGTGGTCTGCCCGGGCTCCAGCCATCGGCCACAGGGCTATGGCTAGAATCGGGATTCGGGCAACGGCCGTCAGCAAGGCTTTGGTCATGTCGGTCATTCAAGCGGTGGAGGTTAACGGAATCAGGTTTCGTGTAGTTGGCGGATGGACCGACGTCACTTCTTTTTCCTCTACAATGAGCGTTCCGCCGACATCTTGCGTCCAAATCATTTCGCGGAGAATCCCATGAACTCGAAAGCAACTTGGACGGTGGCGGCGCTCGCAGGCGTCGTGGGCGTGGTGTTGGGCGTTTCAGCGGACAGAACGTGGCTTCGTCGTGGCTCGGAAACTCGCTCCGCCGAGGCGTCATCGCCCGAGCCCGTGGGCTCAAATCCATCGAAGCCGAAGGTGCCCAAGCCCTCGGGCGAAACCAGGTCAGCACCGGTTCGCAAGTTCGCCAGCGCACGCGAGGCCATCGAGGCGACGCTGGCCAAACCGCGCACCAACGGCTCGCGCTACGGGGAGATGCTCGCCGCCATCACGACCGCAGGGCTTGAGGAATTCCCCGACCTCGCCCGCTGGGCTTCGACCCTGAAGAACCAGGGCGACCGGCAGACGGTGCAGAACGCGCTCTATTACCGCTGGTCCATCCTCGATACAAAATCCGCGATCGCCTCCGTTCAAACCCTCTTGAAGGGAGCCGAGTCGAAGAATCTCCTTACGTCCGTGGTCCGGGGGTGGGCCGAGATCGATGTCATGGGGGCCAAGGCCTATGTCGATGCCATGCCCGATGGCCCGGACAAGAAGCAGCTGATCGCGTCCACCATCCTTCCGGCCCTGGCCCGCACGGATCCGCGACTGGCCCTGCAGCTGGTCGATACGTCCGGGTCCATGCGCGACGGAACCTTCAGCCGGATTTTCTCGGGCTGGGCGGAGACCGATCCCGCATCGGCAGCGGCCTATGCGCTCCAGCTGCCTCCGGGGCAGAAACGAGAACAGGCCATCTCCGGAGTCCTCGGCACCTGGGCCCAGGCGGACCCGCAGTCGGCCTTGGCCTTCGCCCAACAGCTTCCTCCGGGCAATGCGCGCCGCAACGCGCTGCGGCAGGTGTTCTACGGACTGTCCGACAACAATCCCGAAGAGGCCGCCAAGATGGTGCTGGCCTCCAAGGACGCCGCTTTCCGCAATGAGCTCATCCCGACCGTCGCGAGCAGATGGGCTTCCCGCGACATCGACGGCGCCATCGCGTGGGCCAGGTCGATTCCCGATGCCGGCCTGCGGGCCAAGGCGATCAGCGGGATGATGCCGCAATGGAGCCAGGCCGATCCGGTCGCGGCCGCGACGTTTGTCGAGTTATTGCCCGCCGGTCCGCTGCGGAACAACGCGATCTCCTCGATGGCCTCCAACTGGGCCACGCGCGATCCTCAGGCGGCGCTGGCCTGGGCCGAAAAGATCGGAAGCATGGACTCGCGGAACCAGGCGCTGCAGTCGGTCATTTCCTCCTGGTCCAACACCGACCCCGCCGCAGCCGCCGTCTACGTCGCGGCGCTGCCGACCGGGAGCGTGCGGATCTCCGCGATGCAGTCGCTCGTCCAGGGCTGGGCCAACACCGATCCGGCCGCCGCGGCCGCGTTCATCGACAAACTTCCGTCCGGTTCCGCCAAGAACCAGATCTACGCATCGGTCGCCGGGCAATGGGCTCAGAGCGATCCCGCTGGCGCGGCCGAATGGGTCAGGCAGCTCCCCGTCGGACCCATCCAGAAAGAGGCGGCGCGCAACATGATCTACAGCCTGATGAACTCGGATCCGTCGATGGCGGCGAAGTTCATCGATTCCATGCCGTCGGCCTCCGGAAGCTCCGAACTCGCCGGCAACCTCGCGGCGCAATGGAGCAACCAGGACCTGGACGGGGCCTTGTCCTGGGCCAAGCAGATGCCGGAAGGGCCCGCCAAGAAGAGCGCGATGCAGAGCCTGTCCCATCGCTGGGCCGAATCGAATCCCACGGAGGTCTTCGACTATGCGATGGCGGAAACGAAGGGTGATCTCCAGCGCAAGCTCCTAGGTTCCGTCGCACATAGCCTCGCTTCGGCCGATCCAGCTGCCGCCGCCGCTTGGGCCAGTAAACTGCCCGACAACATCCGTAGTGGCGCTATGTTCGACATCGCGTCGCGTTGGGCCGAGATTTCCCCGGTCGAAGCCGCCAACTACGTTTCAACATTGCCAGCAGGTGGCGAACAGAAATCGGCTGCGCTGCGGGTGGTCAGCACGTGGTCCTCTACTGATCCCGCCGGAGCCGCCGCCTGGGCCGCGTCGTTTCCGGAGGGCGACATCCGCAACAACGCGTTGCGCGACGTCTCGCAGAACTGGGCCAACAACGATCCCGCCGGCGTGGCAGACTGGTTGACGAAACTTCCATCGGGCAAGGGCCGCGATGTCGCCGTGGGTGCCTACGTGGACCAGATTTCCTACCAGTATCCGCAGACCGCCGTGCAGTGGGCGCTGACGCTGCCCGATCTCGAGAAGAATCCCTCGCGGCTGGAGAATCCCGTCCGTCGCTGGATGGAACAGGATCCCGAAGCCGCGCAGAAATGGATTCAATCCGCCAACCTCCCGGACGCCCTGCTCAAGCGCATGCCCCAGCCGAAACCGTAGGGCTGGCTGGTATCCGTATCGCCGTAGGCCGGGCGTCCGCGCCCGGCCAGAAGGTGTTTAATCCACGAAGGTCAAGATGGAGACGGTGGTGGATCCATAGCCCCGAGGTGAAACTGCGCTCTTCTCCCTTTCCCCCTTTATCATCCGTCCGCCCGCTCGTCTTCAGTTCAGCGCCGCGTCCGACGAATCTTCGGCCGCCGCGTTCTTCCTGGCCGCCTTGTTCTTCGCCCTTTGTTCACCGAAGAACGAAAGCAGCAGCTGACGGCATTCCTCTTCGCGCACTCCCCGTGTGATCTCGGACTGGTGGTTGAGGCCGGGAAACTGGAGGAGGTTCATCGCGCCGCCGGCCGCGCCGCCCTTGGGATCGCCCACGCCGAAGACGACGCGTTGGAAGCGCACGTGGACGATGGCGCCGGCGCACATGGGGCAGGGCTCCTTGGTCACGTAGAGCGTGCATTCGTTGAGCCGCCAGTCGCCGACGGCATCCTCGGCCTGGGTGATGGCGAGCATCTCCGCATGGGCCGTGGCGTCCTTCAACATCTCGACCTGGTTGAAGGCCCGTGCGATCACGCGCCCGTTGCGGACGACGACGGCCCCGACCGGCACCTCTTCGGCTTCGTAGGCGCGGACGGCCTGTCGCAGCGCCTCACCCATGAAGTAGTGGTCGCTGTGCAGGTCGATGATCGGCTCGGAATCCATGCCCGCTAGACCACCGTGGAAGCGGGTGAGTTGCCAAGAGAATCCTGAGATGCACCGCTCAAGGCTTGGGGGCGCTCTTCAGGGCACCGCTACCAACTGGACGCAGTCGATGTGGACTTGGCCGTCGGCTCCCTTGGTCGACAGCGTCACGGATCCGGGTTTGCCGGCCGCAAACTCGTAGACCCCGATGCTGTGGAAGCCGTCCGGGCGATTGGTCTTCCCGCGTTGGTTCAGGGACATCGTCTTGAGGCCCGCCGCCGATTCGACGACGCACGGCGTCTGGCTCGAACGGTTCGCATGCGGCACCCATGCGACGCGGACTTCGTAGCGGCCGCTTTTCGGAACGGTGAACTCGAAACGGGCCGAAGCGTTTTCGGCCGGGCCGGCATAGAGGTAATGGCGACCGACGAAGGGCTTGAGGTTTTCGCCCGGTGTCCACTTGCCGGTCAGCTTGGCCTGTTCGTCGTCGATCACTACACCCTCGATCTCGGTTACGTTGCGGAACTCGCCCAAGGGCAGGGGAGCCGTCCCCGGCGGAACGGTCAGGGGCCCGTCGAGGCTGTCACGCCGCGCCGCGCCGGGTTGGTGCATGAGTTCTTTGAGCAGGTCGAGATGCTTGTCGTAGACGCCGCGCGGCGAGGTGTTCGCCTTCACGCAGATGTAGGCCGCCTTGCCGACGACTTCGCCCATCATGCCGCAGGTCCGCATGACGCGGATGGTGCCGAGCGCGCCGTGGTCGACGCTGATGCAGCGCCCCGCCATGAAGAGGTTGCCCACGTTGGTCGAGTAGAAGGAACGGTAGGGGATCGGGTAGCCGTTTCTCCGGTCGACTCCGGCCCCGAACTCCGCGCGGGAGATGAACGGATTATCCGGGAACTTGGCCGCGTATTGCTCCTTGGGATAATGCAGGTCGATGTCCCACGTCGTCGGCACACAGCCGTCCGGGAACGCCGTGCGGTTGGTGATGTCGGCGCGGTTCAAGATCACATCGCCCGTCAGCAAGCGGCTTTCGCGCGTGCCGCCGATGGCCGCAACCCAGGCGAGTTTGGCCTTCGCATACTGCTCCTTCTTCGGGCCGGCCTTCATGGCCGAGAACGCACCGAAGACCGCGCGCAGGTTCCAGTCGCGGACGTGCTCCAGCTCGGTGAGCGGATGTTTGTTGAAGCCGCCCTCCCAGAACCACTCGCCCTTGTGGAAGAAGACCGAGCCTTCCGCTTTCTTGGTCGCGGGGAAGTCGCCCGTCTCCAATGGAAGCGCCCAGGGCGTGGCCTGCCATTCGGGAGCGCCTTCCGCCTCGTCCCATTTCCACATGTTGCTCATGCCCATGTGGCCTTCCTCTTCCATGGAGAACTTCGCGCCGGCCAGCGCGCCGATCGAGCCGTGGCCCGTGCAGTCGACGAAGAGCTTTCCGCGGAAGCGCTTCTCCGCCCCGGTGCGGGTGTCCAGGACGAGCACGCTGCGGATCTTCGACGGATCGGCCGTGTCCTTGTCCGCGCCGATCACGTGGCTGTTCAGGAAGAGGGAGATGTTCTTCTCGGCCCGCACAAGGGCCTCCTTCTTGGCGTCGCCGAATTCCTCCTCCAGGCCCGGCGAGTTCTTCGCGCGGTCGGAGAACTCGTCCACGATCTCGCCGAGACGCGGATAAAGCCCGCGCCGGGTTCCGCCCTGGGCCCAGACCTGGATCTCGCTGGAGCCGTTGCCGCCGAGCACGGGGCGGTTCTGGATCAAGGCCACCTTCAATCCCTGCCGGGCGGCCGAGATCGCCGAGCCGAGGCCGGAGTAGCCGCCGCCGCAGACGACAAGATCGAACTCCTCCGTCTCCGGCGCGACCGTCGGCAGGTTGAGCAGCGCCTTTCGCTGGGCGCGGGTCTCGGGCGGTCTGTCGGACTTGTCGCTGGTGAAGAACAGCGCGTCGCAACGCCCGTCGAAGCCGGTCAGGTCGCGCAGGGCGATCGTGTGGGTGCCGGCGCTCGGGATCTCGATCTTGCCGCCCGATTCCCAGAACCATTCCGCGCCCGTCGCGCCGAAGGTGTAGGGCAGGGGCTTGCCGTCGAGCACGACCTGGAACTTGCCGGGTGCGCCCGGTGCCTTCCAGTGGGCGACCCAGTCCTTCGTGCGCGCGTAGATCCGGTAGGTGCCGGCTTCGGGAAAAGCGACCTTCGTCTCCGCGTCCTTCACCGGCCGCCCCATGCCGTGGGCCAGCAGGTAGGGCGAGCCCATGATCTCGATGAACTGGGTGTCGAGCGTCCAACCCCCGGCCGAGGTGAAGGATTCGGCTTCGACGAAGACGTTGGCCGCCGTGAGCGGCAGGGCGGCGGCGAGGAGGGTCGCGACGCTGAAGGAACGTAGTGAGGCGTTCATGGTGACGTGAGGTGTCTGGAAGCTCTCAGCAAAAGGAATCGCTGAAAAGACGTCTTCTGGCCGGAGCGCGGAGCATCGCTCCGCCCGAATCTGGTCGAGTGCCCGGGCGGAGCGATGCTCCGCGCTCCATCAGGCTCAGATCATCACGACGGTCAGCTTCTTGGGGCCGTGTGCGCCGAGGACGAGAATGCGTTCGATGTCGCCGGTGCGGCTGGGGCCGGTCACGAGCGAGATCATGCTGGGATAGTCTTTGCCGTATCGCTGCTGGATCAGCTCGAAGGCGGCGGGCAGGTCAGACACGAGCTGGGAACGGTGGGCGATGACGAGGTGGTGCGGCGGCAGGACGGACAGGGCGCGTCCGCCGGAGCTGCGCGAGGTGACGACGAGCGTGCCGGTCTGGGCCACGAGCGCGTCGCAGGTGGTGATGCCGACATCGCACCGTTCCAGTTCGCGGACGTTGTAGCCGCCATCGACCTTGAGCGTGGGCAAGGCCAGCGCCTGCACGGCGGCTTCGGCCAGTTCGCCATTGTGGGCGGCGGCTTGTTTCCAGCCTTCGCGCTGGCGGATGTCGCCGAGGATCTTCGGCAGTTCATCCAGCGAACCGGCGACGATGAACTCGGTCTTGAGGTCGTCGGAACAGGCGCGGAACTGGGCGACCTGTTCGTCGAACGTCTCGCCGACCTTGGGCAGCCATTCACGGGCGTTGGTGGCGGCGGGGCGCGGGGCGAACTGGATCGGGTGCCCGGCGAGGTGATGCGTCTCCGGTCCGTGCTCGCCCGGCGGCGGCGCGGAAATGGTCAGGGCTTCGCGGATGCGGCCGAGAATTTTGTCGCGTTCAGTCATGGGGATAAGAGGGAGTTAACCGCAGAAAACGCGGAAGGACGCAGACCAAGGTAGGACAGGCTTCCAGCCTGTCCCCGAAGTCTGAGTGGTTCCGAGAAGAGCAGAAACGGATGAGGTTTTAGACACCGGCTCAAGGATCACATCCATCTGGGCAGGCAAGATGCCTGCCCTACCTTGGCTGCCGCTCCGACGCGGAACGGCGCTGGTTTGAACGTCCACCGTCCGCCGCGCGGTCTTCAGCCTGAAAGGCTGACAGCCATTAGCCGGGGGTTGAGCGGAGCGACACCCCCGGACAAGACGCCAAGATGGAAAGCATCCTGAAGGGATGCCAGCGGGCGGCGACAGTTGGGAGGCGCTGCGACCCCGCTGGGGTCGAGGGCGTTCGGGCGGTAAACCGGGGGCGCTCCTCAACCCCCGGCTAATGGCTGCCAACCCTTCGGGTTGGGGTTGTTCGCTGAATTGATTCATTGCCTATTCGTAGATCTTCGCCGCGATGAGCATCTGGGCGAGTGTCTTCCAAGTGGGTTCTGATGGCAGTCTGTTACCCATGTCCTCGGTCCAGGCCTTCATGGCTTCGAGAAATGCGCCCAACTCCGGGTTCTCCCAGCCGAGCGCGTCGGGACCATAAGGAGAGGAGGGGTTGGAGAGTTCGGAGTTGCGTGATTCTTCCCAGTCGGCCCGAAGAGCCTCCAAAAACCTCAAGAATGTTTCTTTCGACTCCACCCGTGCTACGAGTTCGTTCAGTTCCATAAGTTTACGCTCGGTTCCTCCAATACTCCTTGAACGTCGTCTCGGCGATGGGCGGGAGGTCGCGGGTTTTGGTCCAGGCTTTGGCGGGGTCGAGGAAGGTGCCCATGACCAGCCGGTGAAGCGGTCCGAACCAGCGCGCAATGCTTTTGCCGGCACCGTAGAAACCGGGGCTGTTCATCGCCCAGGCGAAGATTTTGAAGATGAATTTCTCCTGCGGGTCGGCTTCCTGCTTCACGGAATTGCGACGGTTCTGAAGGAGGTGGTGGTGGAGGTTGATCTTCACCGGACAGGCCTCGGTGCAGGCACCGCAGAGGGACGAGGAGTAGGAGAGGTGTTTCCAGTTCTGCAGACCGCGCAGGTGCGGCGTGATGACGGAGCCGATGGGGCCGCTGTAGGTAGTGCCGTAGGTGTGGCCGCCGACGTTCTTGAAGATGGGGCAGACGTTGAGGCACGCGCCGCAGCGGATGCAGTGGAGGGCGTCGCGCTGTTCGGGATCAGCCAGGAGTTCGGTGCGGCGGTTGTCGAGGAGGACGACGTGGTATTCTTCCGGGCCATCGCATTCGCCGGGCTGCCGTGGGCCGCCATACAGGGTGTTGTAACAGGTGATGGGCTGGCCGGCGCCGGCGGTGGCGAGCATCGGTAGGAAGAGCGCGAGATCGGCCATGCGCGGCAGCACCTTCTCGATGCCGAGCAGCGAGATCATCGTCTTGGGCAGCGCGGAGGTGAGGCGGGCGTTGCCCTCGTTTTCCGTGATGGAAATCATGCCGGTCTCGGCGATGGCGAAGTTGGCCCCGGTGATGCCGACATCGGCGGTGATGTATTTCTCACGGAGAGCGCGCCGGGCGATCATGGTCAGTTCCTCGGGGCTGTCGGTCTTGGCGCTGCCGAGGTGTTTCTCGAAGAGGTCGCTGATGTCGTGCCGGGTGAGGTGCATCGCCGGGAAGACGATGTGGTATGGTGGCTCCTGCCGGAGCTGGACGATGTATTCGCCGAGGTCGGATTCGACGACCTCGAAGCCGGCCTTCTCCATCGCTGCATTGAGATGAATCTCCTCCGCCGTCATCGCCTTGGACTTGATGATGCAGCGGGCGTTCTTCGATTGGATGATGCCGAGGATGATGTCGCGGGCCTGGGCGGCGGTGGTGGCCCAGTGGACCTTGGTGCCGCGCGCCTCCAGCTTGTCGGCGAAGCTGACGAGGTGTTCGTCGAGATGGTTGATGGCGTCCCACTTGGTTTCGGCGGCGACCTGGCGGGCCTCGCTCCAGCTCTGGAACGCGCCCTTCCGTTTGTCGCGGGCGACCTCGTATTTGCCGAGCGCGGTCTGGATGAGTTTTCGGTGGCGCAGGTCGGCGGTGACCTTGGTGGCCTGATCTTTGAACTCTTGGACTTCGGTGGTCATGGGATGGGAGGGGATGATGCCGGATTCCGGATGCCTGATACCGGATGGGGCGGGACGGAAGCGGTGGTTGAAAGTGCGGTGCTCATTTCGGGCTTTGGTGGTTTTGTTCCACGGCCGCGATGAAGCGCGTTGAACCCGAACTCCGAAGTTGGAATCAGAGGATGAGAACAAACCCGGGAGCGCACGCGTCCCGCGTGCTGTTTCCGGCGTCCCGCCGAAAACCTCGTCGTCCATTTTCTCCCCCGGCAAGGCGACAAACAGTGTGACGAAGGTTTGGGCGGGACGCCCAAACCCGCACGCGGGACGCGTGCGCTCCCCATTTCTATTTCGGAGTTCGCGGTGAAATCATCGGACTCAGGCTTGTCGCTGTAGTTGATCGAGTTCATCGCAGGCTCCGCTTCGAGGTCTTCATCCGGCATCAGGAATCTGGCATCCGGAATCAGTCTTTGGAATTCAGAATCTCCGCCAGATGAATCGTCTTCAGTCCGCTGCCTTGCTTCGTCAGCAATCCCTGCACCTGCATGAGGCAGCTGGAGTCGTTCGACACGATGTAGTCGGCGCCGGTCTCGGCGGCGGAGGCGCATTTCACTTCGCCCATGGCGGTGGAGATCATGGGGAACTTGGCTGCGAAGGTGCCGCCGAAGCCGCAGCAGGTCTCGGCCTCCTTCATCTCGACGAGCTCCAGTCCGCGCACCTTGCCGAGCAGGTCGCGCGCGCCTTTCTTCAGGCCGAGTTCGCGCAGGCCGTGGCAGCCGTCGTGGATGGTGACTTTGTGCGGGAAGGTCGCACCGAGATCCGTCACGCCGAGCTTGGTCACGAGGAAGTCGGAGAATTCGTAGCACTTGGCCGAGAGTTCCTTCGCGGCGTCGGCGTGCGGCGTGTTGGCGAAAAGTTCGGGGTAGAAGACCTTGAGCATCGCGCCACAGGAACCAGAGGCGATGACGACAGCCTCGGAGTTCTTCAACCGCTCCAGCACGGGCAGGGCGACCTTGCGGGCCTCGTCCCAGAAGCCGGAGTTGAAGGCGGGCTGGCCGCAGCAGGTGAGGTCCTCGGGGTAGTCGATGCGATGGCCGAGGCGTTCGATGATTTCGACGATGCTGATACCCACCTTGGGATACATCAGGTCGACGAAGCAGGGGATGAAAAGGGTGACGGTCATGGTGTCTGGGTATGGAAGACTTCCTTCAGTTCCACGGCGACGGGGCTGTGGTCGGGATTGGTCGGCATCAGCTCGCGCATGGAGGTCCACCAGCGGCGGCAGACTTCAGTTTGGGCGATGGACTGCCAGCGGGCTTCGTCCTCGATCTCGGCATAGGCGAAGAGCTGCCGGCTGGCAGGGTCGAGGAAGATGGAATAGCTCGTCACGCCGTGGTCCTTCAGCACGGCTTCGAGCTCGGGCCAGATGGGCGAATGACGGCGCTGATACTCGGCCTCTTGGCCGGGATGCACGGTCATGATGAAAGCCTTGCGGATCATGGGCGATGCAATGATGCGGATCAGCGGGCCGGGAGCAACTTAGCGAATCGCTCACGCGCCTCGGCCCAGACTGAGCGAGTTGCCGGATCGGGATCGAAGGTCTGGAGTTCGCTGGAGGCCCGGACGGCGGTGCGGAGTTCGGCGAGCGACTTGAGTTCTCCGGCCGCCTTGGCTTGGACGAGGAGATTGCCGAGCACGGTGGCTTCGGTCGGCCCGGCGACGACGGTGCGGTCGCAGGCGTTCGCGGTCAGCTGGTTCAACAACGCGCTCTTCGAGCCGCCGCCGACGATGTGGATCACATCGATCCGGCCGCTGGAAAGCTCCTCCAGCAGGCCGAGGACGTGGGCATACTTCAGCGCGAGACTGTCGAGGCAGCAGCGGACGAACTGGTCGGCGGCTTCCGGGATCGGCTCGCCGTGTTCACGGCAGAAGCTGCGGATGGCTTCCGTCATGTCGACGGGCGCGAGGAAGCGCTGGTCATCGGGGTCGATCAACGAGCGCATGGGCGTCACTTCACCAGCCAGCAAAGTGAGCTGCCCGTAGTCGAAGCGTTCGCCGGCCGCGTCGAACGAGCGTTTGCACTGCTGCACGAGCCAGAGGCCCATGATGTTCTTGAGCACGCGCCAGGTGCCTTCGATGCCGCCCTCGTTGGTCAGGTTGAGCACTTCGGCCCACGGCGAGAGCGCGGGCTGCTTGGTCTCGATGCCCATGAGCGACCACGTGCCCGAGCTGATGTAGGCCCAGCCCGGTTTTCCGGAGAGTTCTGTCGGCACGCCTGCGACGGCGGAACCGGTGTCGTGCGTGGCGGGCGCAATGACGGGCACGGGACCGAGCCCTGTGCGTTCACGGACGGTGTCGGTGACAACGCCGAGCCGCGTGCCGGGTTCGATGATGCGCGGCAGGAAATGGGTGGGCAGGCCGAGGCGGTGGAGAATGTCCGTCGCCCACATGCGCTTCAGCGGATTGAAGAACTGGGTGGTCGTGGCGTTGGTGAACTCCACCGCCTTCTCGCCGGTCAGACACCAGTTCAGCCAATCGGGCACCATGAGGAACGTCTCGGCCAGCTTGAGCAGTTCCGGGCTGCGGCGCTTCAACGCCATGAGCTGGTAGAGCGTGTTGATCTCCATGAACTGGAGGCCGGTCTCGGCGAAGATCTCGGGGCGGGAAACCTTGGTGAAAGCGGCGTCCATCATGCCGATCGTGCGTGGGTCGCGGTAGCAGTAGGGCAGGCCGAGCACTTCGTCGGTTTCGGACAGCAGGACGAAGTCGAGCGCCCATGTGTCGATGCCGATGGAGACGATGGAGGAACCGAACTTCCGCGCCGCGAGACCGAGCCCGTGCTGGATCTCGTGCCAGAGGCGGAGGACGTCCCAACGAAGCGTTCCGGCCAAGGCGATCACCGGATTCGGGAAACGATGCAGCTCTTCCAACGCCATCCGGCGTCCGTCCCACCGGCCGGCCATGAGACGCCCGCTCTCCGCACCGATGTCGATTCCGAGATAGATCTGTTCCGTCATGGATTGTGGGGGGGATTCAACGCGGCGACGCGGAGCGGGTAAAGCTCGGGTAGGACTCCAGGTCGTGTTTTCAAACCCGGCGGAAAGGTTCAAAGCGGTAGGGCGAAGGCTCCGGCCGAGCCATCGTAGGCCGCGCGGCCTCGCGCGGCCAGTGGGTGCTCCTGCACGAGGGGCGCGACGCAACACCCACTCGCCGGGCAGGGATGCCCTACCTCCGCGACTTCGTCAGGCAAGCCAATGACTGTTCGGCATGGCTCGTCGGTTTGAAGACGCTCCCGAGTTGAGCGGCTGCGGAGCACCGCAACCCTACGGCTGCTGGCGGATCCGCCAGAACGTGGCGCGGATCTCATCCACCGTGCCGATGGCGAGGTGCAGGTCGTATTCGAAGACTTTGCCAGGAGTGATCGCGAACTGCGTCAGCGGCGCGAAATAGGAGCAGGAACCGTGGTCTTCGCGACCGTCGCCGAAGCGGTAGCAGGTCAGGTTGGTTGCGACCGGCACATAGGCGCCGACACCGAAGCCGTTCGTGCCGACATAGGCGGCCCAGTTCTCCGTCATGGCGCGGCTTTCGTTCGGCCAGCCGGGTTTGGAGCGATGCAGGGAATCATTCGTCCATGGTTTGTCGCCGTTGTAGAGCACGAGGGTATCGAGGTCCGGCGCGATGAAGACGGCGGGTATCTCATGGTGCCTGACACCGTGGGAGTGGGTGCCGGAGTAGCTCATCTTGAACCGCACATGGGCCGTCCTGCCGGTGAGCGTGATCCATTCCTCGAAGACGACGTTGGTCAGTTCGTCGCCCGCCGCCCAATGCCGGGCCCAGCTCTTTGCGTAGAGCGTGTTCGTGGTCGTCTTCAGGTCGAGAACGGTGGCGGGTTTGCCCTTCCAATCGCCGCCCTGGACGGGATTCCAACGCCACGACTGCTTGTTCCAGAGCGAGCCGTCGGTGTCGCCGTAGTAGGACTGCTGGATGAGGCGGCCGCGGTCCCAATGGTTGATCAGGTTGCGGTTCGTGCCGGCGAGGGAAAACCACGCGATGCCCGCGCCGGAGGACTTCTTCACGCCGAGCCGGACCTGCCCGTTGTCGAGGAACACCATGTCACCGGGGACGGCCGGATCGGTGGTGGCGGCCGAGGCGGAGGAAAGCAGCG
>JAYTUE010000245.1:0-14893 GCA_043744715.1 Verrucomicrobiota bacterium
TGTTGCAACGACGGCAGACATTCGAGCAGCCGTCCGCAGCGGCGATGGATGAACAGCGTCGGGCGGATGCCCGCCCCGACATCGCCGAGGCGGTGCAGGATTTCGGCCCAGCCGTTCACCCGTTCCGTGTTCGCGCAGGTCAGGCGGAGCCCGAGCTTCGCGTAGTGCGCCGCGACGGTGGAGCCGTCGCTTTGCCGGGAGAACACGTCCGCACCGGCCACGAAGCGTTTCAAATCCGCGACCGTCAGCGGTCGCTGGTTCGGGCCGACCGTGTGCCGCGCCAGCATCGCCTTGATCGCCTCCGCGTGGCGTTGCGGCAGCCAAAGGCGCTCCGCGTGTTCGTCCACCACGAACACGTTGCCGTCGCCATCGGTGCAGCCGAGCAGGGCCACGGTGTAGTGCGTGAACCCGTAGTCCAGCGCGACGAACCACTCTCGGGCGCGGGTGTCGTCGAAGTCCTCGATGCCGTGGACTTCACTGCGGAACGTCGTGAAGAACTGACCGGCGGTGATGTCCCACGAGCCCTCGAACCAGGCGCGCTTCTGCCACCCGCTCAGGTTCGCCAGGACTTTCGTGTATTCGGGATTGTTGAAGCGGTTGTCGCCGACGCGCGCCGGGATGAAGCGCGTGTCGCGTTCCTCGCCGCGCTCAAACGGCAGGACGAACTTCGTGCGATACCAGGCATGGCCGATCCCGCCGGGATTGCTCGTCGAGTAGATGCGCGGACGCCAGTTCGCTTTGCTCGTGCGGCAGCAGGTCGAGATGTCCGAATGTTTGCGGCTGCTCAGGGTCGTCGCCTCCTCGATGCCCACCACGTCGTATTCCAGGCCCAGGTAGGCGTCGATGTCCTTCTCCGCTTGGAAGTGGCCCGCGATGATGCGCGAGCCGTTGCGGAAGGTCAGCGTGCCACGATGCGCGCTGAACTCATGCGGCAGGTGGACGAAGAGGCGGCGGCGCAGGTCGTCGAACGATTCCATGACCGACTTGCCGACCTTGCGGAGCAGAAGGCACTTCAACCCGGGCACGCGCTGGCAATCGTCCACGCCCATCTGCGCGAGCAGCCAATGCGATTTGCCACCGCCGCGAGCGCCGCCATAGCCGACGGACGTGGGTCCATCGGCGCGGTCGCACTGCCGCGCCGCCGCGCTGGCGGCCAGTTGGCGAGGTTGCAGCACCACGCCCGCACGCACGAGGTTGTCCATCTGGTCGCGCGGGCAAGCCGCCGCATGGCCAGCGGCCAGGTATCGTTCCAGCGGCGTCATGGCGCGGCCTCCGGCAGTGGCGCGGGCGGCACCGGCGTCGCCTCCACGTCCACCACATTGGGTGCAGGCTCGGCCTGCCCGTAGATCTTGTTCAGGGCTGCGGACAACTCGACGCGCACCGGCCCGCCGTCCTCGCCGGTCACCTCCGTCTTGTCCGTCGCCATGCCGGACGCGAGGCGGCCGAGCTTCGACGCTACTTCCAAAATCCGCGCGATGTCCGCGAGGTTCGCATGGACCTTTTCGCGTTCCATGAACGCCTTCAGCCCGCGTTCCGCCGCCGCGATGCACTTTTCGTGCATCTGCCATTCGCGTTCGCGCAGCTCTTGCTGTCGCTTCAACCATTCCGCCGACTTCCCGCGCACCAGCGCCTCGGTCGCGTCGCGCTCGATGGCGGCGAAGTGCGCCGCGTGCGCCTGGACCCGGCCCTGCCAGTCGAACCGCTTCGACCAGCGATCCAGCAAAGATCCGCTCTTGCCCAACTGTTTTCCCACCGCCGCCACCGACCGCTCAGGGCCGAGGCTCAGGTAAAGGCTGAACGCCGCGAACGCTTTCGCGCCCTCCTTCGGCTGCTGTTCAAACGTGAGCGCCATGGGCTTCCTTTCCCTTTGCCGCCGCTAACCACGATTCCACTTCCGCCCGCGTCACCGCCGGATCCTGCCCGGCCTTCCACCAGTGGTAGCGCGTATCCGATGCGAACGGGATGACCAGCAGGCCGCTCGGCGACAAATGGGGCCTCGGCCTCAACTCGGCGCCCATTGCTTCCGCCGGAACACGCGGCTCCTCCACTGGCGGGCTTGGGACGCTTGGGACGCCACTTTCAAAGTCCTTATATGTATGAGTGTGATCATGTATGTCTCTCTCATCTTCTCTCACGTATGTGTGAGGGTTCAAAATAGGCGTCCCAAGCGTCCCAAGTTCATCCTGAGAACTCACCCCGGTCCAAACCGACTTGGAAATTGCCGTCCCAAGCGTCCCAAGCGTCCCGCGAAATCCCGTGAGTGACCCCGTCACCCGGCCCTCCTTGTTCGAGTAGAACGGCTGGCCGAATTCATCGGCCAACGCAGACGCGGCGTCTTCGCCCGCCTTGCCCACCCAGGGCAGCTCCCATCCGTCCGGCCACCGGATGTCCGCGAACGGCAGCGCGACCGGCGCGGCATCCACCACGAGCGCATAATCCATCCCCTTCGCGTGCCGGCCGTAAATGGTGGAAATCCGGTTGTCCGCGCGCCACTCGAAATGTTTGGTGTTACAGCTCTCCGGATACCTCTCGCTCGCGGGAGAGGGAGAGGGTGGCGCCGCCGCGCCGGGTGAGGGTTGTCGGGCACCGCCCGCGACGCGCAGCCACACCATCCCGCCACGACTGCCGCGCGAGCGCGTTGTCGTCGCCAGCGCCGGATTGACGGCGAGGAACGCCGACAGATCCTCATCGGCGTCGAAGTCGATGGCGCACAAGCCACCCGATGCCTTGCCGAGAAAGACCGCGATGTTCGTCGGCTCCACCTCGAAGATGCCGCGATACGCCTCCGACTTCGTTCCCGTGAAAGGCCGCTCCACATACGTGACCAGCGGTTTCTTCGTGCCCCATTCGCACGGCACGAAGAACACATCCTCGCCGAGCAGCGCGGTGAACCGTTGCAGCGGCGTCATTCCCGCTCCCTCTCCACTCTGGGGAGATGTCCCTCGCCCATCCGATGGGAGAGGGTGGCCCGGAGGGACGGGTGAGGGCGGCCGAAAGCCGGGCGGATTGCTCTGTGATTTGAATCCCGCGTCGCTCATGTAAAGTTCTTGGCATGGCCACCGCCGAGAATCCCGATTTCAAATTGCTGCCCTGTCCGTTCTGCGGAGGCGCTCCGCAGCTTGTCACCAAGTCCCGAAGATATGATCTCTGCGCCGCGGTCGAATGCGTGTCGTGCGGCGTCAACACGGGTCCTCCGAATTGGGGTTGGGCGGAGGATGACGGCGGGATTCAAGCCGCCGCAAAATGGAACCGCCGCGCTGGACCCGAATCGAAGAACTCCGATGGTGCCTCCCGAGATGCCCTCAATCCTGACAAACTTGACGATGCAGTGCTCGCGATGTTGAGCGTCTTCATCATCGACAACGAAATCGGAAACCGTCCCGGCATACAGACGGAGGAGGGCTTCGATTACGAAGCCCTGGTGAGACTCCACCGCAAGGGGTATCTCGCCACGCAGCCTCACCCCCCCATCAACGCGATCTGGCTCACGCCCGAAGGTGCGCGCCGCGCGCGGGAACTTTTCCGTCAAATGTTTTACGGGTGACCGGCCATGAAACAGTCCATCAGGGGCACCACCGACGAAACCGATGCGGCAAACCCGGTCGCGGATCTTGGAGATTGCGCTGCGTCTCGAAAGCTCTTCCCGACCCCGGAGATGTATCTCTCCATCTTCCAACGGCTCCACCTTGTTGATCGCAAGCGGTTGCCTGCGGACGTGGCCACGCTGGACGTATTGCCCCGGCTTGCCGGGCCTGCGGATTCTGCCGCCTTCAATCCAGCGGGAAAGCGCGGGTGGCTTCGTGCTCATGCGCCCTCCTGATAAAACCGGATCGCCTCGGGTGACACGTGCACGCCCTTGAACCACTCCTTGAAATGGAGTCCCGCCAACGTCCGCACCCGTGACACCGCGACGTAGGCCTGTCCCGGCTCGCGAGCGGCGCGGATGTCGAGGAAGGCCGAGTCCAACGTCAGCCCCTGCGCCTTGTGGATCGTCATGGCCCATGCGAGCCGCAGCGGAAACTGCGCGAAGCTCGCCGCATCCTCGTCCTGCGCGTCATACCGCCAGGTGAACCGCTCGACGTGGATCGTCTCGCCATTCTTGCAGCGCACAACCACCGCGTCCGGTTCGACGGCCTCGACGGTGCCAACCTGCCCGTTGACGAACAGTGGTTCCTCCCGCCCGGGCTCGTTCTTGTTCACGGTGAACATCACCAGCGCGCCCGGCTTCAACCGCAGCGTGGCCGGCGTCAGCAGATTCTTGACGAGGAACGCACGCTGGTGGTCCGGCCCGGTCTGCACCGCATCGAGCACGTTCGCCTCGCCCGGAAGCTCGGACAGTTGGAACTCGTTCCACTTGTCCACTTGGACATTGTGCGTGAACAGGCGCGGCATCGTCGCCGGCGGATTGCTTCGCACCCGCGATTGCAGCAGGCGCGCACTGTCGCCCCACACGCGACCCACGCGGAAGTCGCCCAGCGCCTTCACGAACTCCGGTTCGTCCTGTCGTCGCACCGTTTCAAGCACGAGCTTCTGGAACTCACCCGCCGCCCATGCGGCCGACTGGAACGCCCAATCGTAAGGCTCCGTCTCCCCGATCCGCACCGGCGGCAGTTGCAGGAAGTCGCCGACGACGATGACCTGGCATCCGCCGAACGGCTCATCGCATCCGCGCAGCCGCCGGAACAGGAACTCGACGAACTCAAGCTGCCGCCCCGGCAGCATGGAAATTTCATCCACGACCAGCACTTCACAGCGGCGCACCCGGTTGAACCCGGCGAGGATGGAGCGGCGCGGGTCCCGGCGAAGCTGCCCAAGGTATTGCTCATTGGACTGGCCCGGTTGCGGCCCGAGCAGCATCCCGCAGAAGCGGTGCAGCGTCATCCCGCCCGCATTGAGCGCCGCCACGCCCGTCGGCGCCGTCACATCCACCCGGCGCGGGCATTGGGCGATGAGCGCCTTCAGCTCCCAGGTCTTGCCCGTGCCGCCCATGCCGGTCAGGAAACAGTTCCGCCCCGCCAGCGCGGCGGCGCGAAACCGTTTCTCCGGGGTGAACGCGGCGCCGGCCCCTGCTTCGGACCCAGGCCGGAGATCCCGTTTTTTCGCTCCGCATGTCGCCCCGCCTTCAAGCGGAACGAGGCCCATCTCCACGCTCTCGGGTTCTTCAATTGGATTCATAGAAATTGGCCAGGGTATGGCTTTTTGTGGAGGCCGCCACCCTGGGGAGATCCAGCCGCCATCCTCTCCGCGCTGGGGCTTTGCCGACGCCACCCTCGCCCATCGGATGGGAGAGGGGCTGGGGGTGAGGGATGTTCTCTGCACCTCTGCACCTCTGCACCTCTGCGTTCTCTGCGGTTCAAAACCCGTGTTCATCTGTGGGCGCACCTCTCCGCCTGCTTCACCCACAGCACGCCAGCACGTCGGCGACCTTCGCCGTGAGCTGCACGTCGTTCCGCAGGTAGGCCACCGCCTGCGCGCGGTCCCGCGCCCACAGCTCCGCGAAGGCTTTGCCGTCGCCGTTCTTCGCGCCCACGCCGAGATGCTTCGCGATGACGTCCAGCGACCCGCGCGCCATCCGGTCGCCGAGTTGCCAGCCGTCGCGCAGGTCGATCATTTCTTCGCTCCAATACCGCCCGCGCCGGATGCCGAACGGCACCGGCACGCGATGCTTCCAGCTGCGCCGGATCAGGAACGGCAGGTCGAACAGGTGCGTGTTGAATCCGACCATCTGGTGGATGCGCCCCATCTCGCCGCGTGTGGCCTCCCAGAACTCGCGCAGCGTCGCCGCCTCGTCATCGTGCCCGATCACGTGGAACTCGCCGCTGTCGGGATACAACAGCCCGACCGCCACCACGCGGCCCGTCAACGGGTCGAGCGCGGCCCGGTCGAGGAAGTCGCGGCGGTGATTCGTTTCGGCTTCGGCGACCTTCGCCGCGATCTTGTCCGGGTCTTTGATGTTGCCCGTCTTGACCTCCGCCGGATCGAACGGCGGCAGCAGCGCCGCCAGTTCGGATTCCGGCAACGGCCCCGTCTCGATGTCGAAAATGAGGGTGTTCATCGCGCGGCTCAGTAGGGCACGTTGTCATCATCAGTGGCAGTCACGGCCTCCGCCGGCTTCTGTGTGGACTGCCACCAGTCCAGCGCAGCCATCAGCCGCCGGTCGTCCGCCGTGGGCTTGGCGTTCGCCTTGCCCGTCGGCAGCCAGTTGTCGATGAGTGCCTGCACCTGCTCCGGCGCGAGGTCGCGCACTTCGAGACCCTTGCACCGCCCGACGTGGATCTTCGTCGCGCCCAGGTCTCCCGCGTCGTCCGCCGGTTGCTCCGCGCGCCGATAACCGCCCTGCTGGCCCGCGCCCGCAGGGTGGGGCCCGGGCCCCGCCTCGTCCCTTGCCGGCCGGTCTTTGACGCGCACATACCGGCCCGTCGCCTTCATCGCCCCCGGCGATTTGTCCGGCGTGCACGCCACGATGTTCGCATACGTTTCGCCGTCCTTGTGCTCGTGCACGACCACGATCTGCGCCGACTTGCCGATGAGCGATTCCGTGTCGAAGTCGTCCATCTCCGGCTTGGTCAGGTCGTGCCCGAACCAGCCGCGCAGGAATTTCCGCAGGTTGGCCTTCTCGTTCAGCGTCGGCGTGAAGTTCCGCGACCACGCGCAGAACCGGCTCCCGTCCGGGCGTTCGAGCGGCGTCTCGAAGACGAGCTTGAACACGTCGCGCTCGCCGAACTGCGACGGCTGTTTCTTGAGCGGCGTGCAGTCCACGCAGACCGCGCGGCCCGTGTATTCCGGGCACGGCTCAAAGTTGGAGTTGGTCGATTTGATCTTCATGGGTCGTTTCTTTGTTTGGTTTTCTGTCGGTGCTCTCCGGCGGCAACACGCCGCGGATAAATCGGAAGAAAATTTCGGCGTCCATCGTCACCAGCCAGCGCCGGTGGTTCCGTTTGTGCGCCACCAGCGGCGCCTTGCCGCCGCAGTCGCGCCGCGCCTGGTCCATCGCGTCCTCGATGTTCAGCCGCTCGACCGCCTTGACCTCGAAATGCGCCCACGGCAGCGCGTCGCACACGACGTCCGGCGACTCCGGCGAACCGCTGAACTGCTGCCCGCGCCGCGCGTCGTAGCCGTTGGCCCGCAGTTCATCCCGCCACTGCCGTTCTCCGCGCGCTCCTTTTGCCCTGCTGTTCACGCGCCCTCCCCAGGTGCCGCGCCGTGGCACACCAGCGCCGTCTCGTTCAACCGGCGCTCCACGTCTTCGAGCCGGAAGCGCACGAGCCGTCCGCCGATCTTGAGGTAGGCCAGGTCGCCCCGGTTCATCATCTCGGTGATGGTCCGCAGCGACACCTTCAACAGCCCCGCCATCTCCCGCTTCGTGAAGAACCGCTGATCCACCTCTCCGCCCTGGGGAATGCCCGTCGCCACCCTCGCCCATCGGATGGGAGAGGGTCTGGGGGTGGGGGCGTCGGGTGGGGTGCTCGGGTCCGATTTCATGGTCGTTCCCTCCGTTCACTTCACCGCGCTGCGCCGGCAGACGCGGCACGTCTGCCCGAGGTGCGCTTCGATCTCGCTCCACTTGAACCGCACGGTGCGGCCCAGCTTGTAGTAGGGCAGCAGCCCGCGTTTCATCCAGTCGTCCACCGTCCGCGGACGCATCGCCAGGCGGTTGCCCACCTCCGGCTTGTCGATGAATGGCTCCGCCATGGCAGGCGGCACGGTGGTTGGATTGGCGGCGCTCATACACCGACCTCCCAGGTCGCGATGTTGAGTTCCTTGGCGATGGCTTCCTTGAGCCATTGCTCCGGCATCGCCCGGCCCGTCTCGATCTTCGTGACGAGGGATTCCGTGATGCCGGCGCGCTGGGCCAGGTCCAGCTGGGTGAGGCCCAGACGCCGCCGCGCATCGCGCATCGCCCGGCCCGTGGTGTTCTTCGTCTTCAACATTTTCGTCGTCGGCCTCCCGCTTCATGCGATTGGCCTCTGAACAGTCGAAGGACTTCACGCACCTCCTGGCTTGAAATGACAAAGCGCCCGTAAAAACGGGCGCTTTGGCGCGGGTGAAGGCTTCACGGACGCTTCACGAATCAGTCTTCGGCGTTGCCCTCCTCGTAGCGGTATTCCTCCGACGGTGGGGAATCGTCGTCGTCCTTGTATTGCTGCGGCTCTTCCGCCGCCGCGCCCTGCTTTTTCCTGGCATACCGGTCGCCCTTGACCGTGCTCTGCCGCTCCTTCAAGTCGTCGGCAAACGCGCAGAGGTTCTCGATTGGCATCCGGAAATGGCCTTCGATCATCGCCACCCGTTTCGTGATGAGGGAGGCGGCGCAATCACATTCCATGGCCGTTTCCGCCTTGGTCATCTTCTTGAAAACCATCAGGTCGAACACCCGCGCCGGCGACGCCTTCAGCGTCGTGCCCATACCCAGCAGTTCGCTGAACAACCTGAAGACGAGTGCCTTGTCAGACTCCGAAACGATGTCCTTCATCTCCGGCAGATACGCCGCGAACAATTCCGCTCCGGTCTTGGGTGCATGGAGGCGGCCGTTTTCCAGAAGTTCAACGTGGGTTTCCATGTCGAAGAAACCCGCTTTCGCCCGGTCCAGCATTTCCGTCGCGGTCGCCGTGCAGAACCGGCTCGTCGGCGCGAGCAGGATGAACCCCTTCGGCCAGCGGGCGGCCAGCCGCGCGACCACGTTGCTGAATCCATCCGCGTCATGCTGGACCGTCAGCAGGATCGGCAACGGCGCACTGCCCAGCGACGCGATTTGCCGCGTCCGGTCGAGTCCCAGCTGCTCGTCTTTGGCGGGGCATTTCAACGCGCCGGCCATCGCCGCCCCCAGCCGTTTCAGGTTCACTTCCAAAACCTCCGCCTCGTCCGCCGTCAGTGTGATGTCGTCGCAGCCCGGCCCGTCGTCATCCTTGCACTTTCCGACGAACCCGTTCCCTCGCGCCTTTATCTGATGGGCGCAGACATCCGTGTGGGGACAACGGACCGACGACGCCTTGCGCTTCGTCGTTTGCAGGAACGCGTCGCTCGCGGCCTTGAACGACCCGCCCAGATGCCGCTTCCACTCCGCTGCGGCGGCGGAGTGCGCCGGGACATCCTCCAGAATGGGCCACGGGCTATTCATCCCCGTTCACGGCGCGGAACTCGCGCAGCGTCAGCCAGTCATGCACCGCTTTCACGTCGCCCGCACGGCCCACGTTCAACACATCCGGCGGACGCAGGGTGACACGGCGTGGCTTCGTGCATTTCACGAACTCGATTTCAAACACGGCGCGCACCAGCTTGCCTGTGGGCGGCACGGCCTTGCCCTCCATGCCGTCTTTGCTCCGCGCCGCCGCGCTCGCCACCATGTCGTCGGACTTCCGGATGGTCCGGTCGTCGAAATTCCCGCCAAACGACAGTTCCACCTCCTGCAGCACGATGCTCTTGATGTCCGGCAGCCCGTCCACCGACAGCGCCTTCTCCACGTCCTTCCGCAGCGGATCCAAAACGAAGTTCTTCCGCTCCGAAAAATGGTCCAGGTCGCCCCGCAAACGCTGGCCGAACTCCCTCCGGTAGAGCTCCCGTTCGGCCTTCGATCCCGTGTGGATGCGGATTTCATCGCGCCCGACGTGATACACCACCACGTCGTCCTTGCCCGGACGGTAGAAGAGCGTCTCCGTCCTCTGGTCGCCCTTGGCTTCCGCCAGCCGCGACATCGTGCCGCCGTGCTGGATCAGGAACCACCACTCGCCGTCCAGTTCGTGCGGCGTGATGACCACCGTGTTTTCCCCGCGATGATTGTCCTTGCACCACCCGTCCACCGCCTTGCGCACCAGTTCCAGCGCCTCCTCCGTGGGCGGGGTGAACGGTAGCCGTTCCGCCGGCGGCGTCTTCGTGCCCCAATACTGAAATTTCGTGGTCTTCACCAGCCGATGCTCGTTGTGCTTCTCGATCATCAGCTCCTTGTCCGAGAGCCACACCTGCATGACGATGTCCAGGTTGGTGGCCTGCTTCTCCCAGTCGATCGGCAGGCCCTTCTCCTTCGCGGCAGCGGTGAGATCCAGCACGCCCTTGTCGTCGGCCATTTCGATGATGGCCTCCAGCACCTGCGTCATTTCCTGCGGCAGTTCTTTCGGGGCAAAAAACACCTCCGCCAGTTCCTTGAAGTAGTCGTCGTCTTCTTCCATCGACTCCGGCGGCAGGGTCGCCTCGCACTCTTTCAATTCCTTCTCGAATCGGTCGAAAAACTCTTTCAACAACGGACGACCCAAGCCGCGCAGATTTTTTACACTCGTGAATCGTTTCAAGCTCATCGTTCTGTTCCTCCTCGTTCGGCATCGGCCCCGGACTCCGCACGCCTCGCTCGCCGGCTCTGCTCCGGCGAGCGAGGACCGGCGAATCGTTCCATGTCCAGACCTGTCATGCTCTCTTGCTGCTCTCGTCTGATTCCGCGCGTCGTGTTTCGCCTCCCCTCTCCGCGCCGGGGAGAGCCCGGCGCCACCCCCCGTCCATCCGATGGGAGCGTGGCTGAGAGAGAGGGCATCGGGTGAGGTGCGCCTTGGCCCCGCCCGCCGCCGCTTGAAGTCGTTTCAAGCTCGCAAAACCCTATTCAGAAGCCTCCGGCAGACGACGAAAAAACTTGTTCAAAGTTGTCCACATGGACCGTATTTGTCCGGTCCCAACCGGCAAAAGCGCCGCGCATCTTGCCTGCCCACGGCGCAGCCATCCGCCACATCGTTCGCCGCCGCGAATCCCTTGACTCTTGCGCCCATTTCCAGACAAATCCTGACAGAACTTCTGCGTGACGGGTGTATTTCCCTGCAAACCACCTCAAACCACTACCTGCAAAACCCCCATTATTTGCAGGGCTTTCATGCGTCTTCTCGCAGATACATTCAGGCATCTAATCGGACTGGAAGCCCGCCCTACTCTCTACTGCATGAGTCCGGCTCAGGCCAGCGACCAGTTTGGGAGGGACTCGGCGTCACAGTCCGTCTCAGCCCTTCCCGCCATGAGCATGCGTTCGGCGAGGATGCCGATCATGGCGGCGTTGTCGGTGCAGAGGCTGCGTTCCGCAAGACGCAGGCTTAGGCCGTTCTTCCGGCAGGCGTTGGCCAGCAGGTCGCGCAGGCCGCTGTTGCAGGTGACGCCGCCGGACGCCGTGACGCATCCCACACCTTCGCGCAGGGCCGCGCGGACGGTCTTGGCGACGAGGGTTTCGACGATCGCCGCCTGCACGCTCGCGCAAAGATCGCGGAGCTGCTTCGGATCGTCGGCCAGTCCAGGGCGTTTCTCGAGGAAGTAGCGGACGCTCGTCTTCAGGCCGGAAAAGCTGAAGTCGTCGCTCTCGTCGCGGATCATCGGCCGGGGAAAATCGTAGGCGACGGGATTGCCTTCCTTCGCCAGCCGGTCGACGAGCGGGCCGCCCGGATACGGCAGCCCGATCAGCTTGGCGATCTTGTCGAAACATTCGCCGGCGGCGTCGTCGATGGTGGAGCCGAGCACGCGATGACGCAGTTCGGCTTCGACATGGACGAGGATGGTGTGGCCTCCGCTGACGATGAGGGAAACGGACGGTTCGAAGGACCCGAAGTCGGCCCGGGGAGGCTGCCCCGTGATCCACGGCGAATAAAGATGCGCCTCGTGGTGGTTCACGGTCACGAGAGGTTTGCGGAGCGAATAGGCCAGCGCCTCGGCCGACTTGAGCCCCGCCATCAGCGCCGCCGGCAAACCAGGGCCCCGTGTCACCGCGATGGCATCAAGATCGTCCCGGCTGATTCCGGCGATGGAGAACGCCTCCAGTATGACGGGGGTGAGGTTGCGGAGATGCTCGCGGGTGGCCAGTTCGGGAACGACTCCGCCGTATTCCGCGTGGAGCTTCGTCTGGCTGGCGACGACGTTGGACAGGACAACCCCGTCACGGACGACGGCGGCGCTGGTTTCGTCGCAGGAAGACTCGATGGCAAGCAGCGTCACCGGGGCTTGGGATCGGAGAGGGCCTTGGCGGCATCGGCCACTTTCCTGGTCCCCACGGGGTCGAGCCGCTGGGTGAAAACGCTGAGGCCCTTGAGCAGGTCGATGGCGCGGTCGAGCTGCACGTCACGGACCGCTTTCACGCGGTCGCGCTCCACGTCGTCGAGCGTTTCCAATCCACCGAGCGAACGCTGCAGGGCGATGGCGCGTTCGTCCTCGTCGCTCATGGGAACGAGGATGTCGGGCGTGATGCCCTTCTCGTGAATCACCTTGTGGCTGGGAGTATAATACTTGGCGGTCGTGAGCCTAAGAGCGGAACCGTCCGGCAGCGGGAGGATGCTCTGGACGGAGCCCTTGCCGAAGGTCTGCTCGCCGATGACCACCGCGCGGGTGATGTGCTGAAGATCCTGCAGACAACCGGCGACGATCTCGGCCGCGCTGGCGCTGCCGCCGTTCACCAGGACGACCATGGGGAGCTTGCGCTGGTTGCGGTTGCGCGAGCGGTATTCGGACTTCTGGGTGGCGCCACGCCCCTCGGTGGAGACGACGAGCTGGCCGCGGGGGAGGAATTTCTCGGCCACCTGGCCGGCCTGTTCGAGCAGGCCGCCGGGGTTGCCCCGGAGATCCATGACGAGGGACTGCATCCCGTTCTTCTCCAGCTTCTGCAAGGCGACTTCGAGGTCGGAAGCCGTCTGCTCGCCGAACTGGGTGATGCGGACGTAGCCGGTCTTGTCGGAGATCAGGGGGAACTCGGACTTGCCGTTGAAGTCCTTGATCGTGCTGACACGGATGGTTTCGCGGGTGAGTTTGTAGTCCTTCGTTTCTCCGTTCGACGCTCGGAACAAGGTGAGGGTCACGTCGGTGCCGGTCTTGCCTCGGAGACGTTTCACGGCTTCGTCGAGCGGCAGCTTCTCCGCGTTCTTGCCGTCGATCTTCACGATGCGGTCACCGGGCAGGATGCCGGCCTTGTAGCCGGGGCTGTCGTCCATCGGAGCCACGACGGTGAGATACTTCTCGCGGTTGACCGAAACGACGATGCCCACGCCGCTGAACTCGCCCTGGGTGTCGTCCTTCAGGTCCTTGTAGGCCACGGGAGGCATGAACTCGCTGTGGGGATCAAGCGACCCCAGCATGCCCTTCAACGCCCCGTGGATGAGCTCCTTGTAAGTCAGGTTAGTGCCGTCGACATAGTCTTGCCGGACCTTCTCGAGGACCTCGGTGAAGACGCGGTATTGCTCGTAGGGATTCTCTTTCTCGCCCGACTGCGCGGAATACAGATGGATCTGCGTTCCGAGGAAGAGATTCAACGCGAGCAAAAATGCCGCGGAGCCGAACAGGATTTTTTTGCTCATAGGCCGCACGATCTGTTGGAGAGGCTACGGTCGTGCCGCGTTCAAAGCAAGGACCAGCCCGGTTTCAACCGCGAAGGAGCAGCTCCACGTAGGGCAGATCCCCCGGAACGGTCACCTTCGGGTTCGGCGCGATGCCAGCGACCAGATGGACGGATTGGCCGATCAACTCGCAGGCGGCCGTGTCATCCGTCACCAGCAGGCCCTGGCTTCGGACCCGTCCCAGCGCCTCGCGGATGACCGGCACGCGGAAGGTTTGAGGAGTTTGCACGGCCCAGAGGCGGCTGCGGTCGAGGTGCGCGGCCACGGTCCGGCCGTCGGCGGATTCCTTGATCGTGTCCGTCACCCGCTGGGCGGCGACGGCGGCCCCGTATTCGCGGGCGGCGCTGATCGTATCGCGAATCTGCTGCGGGCTGGTGCACGGCCGGGCACCGTCCTGGATGGCCACGATCTCGATCCCGGGCGACAATGCCTGAAGGCCGTTCCAGACCGAGTCCTGTCGCTCCTTGCCACCGGAGACGAGCCGGTAGGCCTTCGTGAGGCCATGCTCCGCCGCGAGCTTGTGGAACTCGGCCTCCATCTCCCCGCGGACGACCAGGACGATCTCGCCGATCTCGTCCAACGCATCGAACCTTGCCCAAGTGTGGGCCACGACCGGCTTCCCCGCGACTTCGAGAAACAGCTTGTCGACCTTCGGACCCATGCGGGTCCCCTGCCCTGCGGCGACGATGATGGCGGCGATCACGGGGCTGGTTCTAACGGCGACGGTTGCCGCTGCCAACTGCGGCATTCAGCCAAACTCCCTCGCCCATTTGAACATTCACCGACGAACGCCGGTCGCTTCCCTCTCGCCACGTCACCCGCCTCAACTTTGAATTCTTCCGCCCCTCAGTCTCCGAAACCGGCGATTGAATTCCCCGTCCGCCTTCCTCAGCTTCCCTCAGCACCACCGCGGAGGAACCGCCGAAGTCCTTTATAAACATTGGAATCCATCAGAGCGTGAGCCGCCTCGACACATCCAGATTACTTAGGTTGAAGCCCGCCAAGATCGGCGATTCCATCCCGCCAAATTGAAATGCCGACACCCGAACAACAACTTGAAGAAGCGCTCATCGAGAAACTTCGCACCCTCAAATACGAATACCGCCCGGACATCACCGACCGCGCCACTCTGGAAGCCAACTTCCGCCAGAAGTTCGAGGCCCTCAACCGCGTCCGCCTCACCGATGGCGAGTTCGCCCGTCTGCTCGGAATCCCTCGCCCGGCTCGATGCGCAATCGGCCTTCAAGAATCTGGCGGTGAGCAAGAAGAAAGCCCCCGCCGAGCAGCAGCAGGAGGAGAAAGAAGGCCACGCCCTGCAAGCCGAGATCCGCGCCGTCGCAAACCCTCGCGGGCAAGACTTACCTCCAGCGGGACAAGTTCACCGCCGCGCTGGAGGCCGCGCTGAAAAAGCAAGGCCTCAAGCTCAAAGCCCCCGTGCTCAAAGCCATCCTTGCAGGCCAACGGTGGCCATGATTCGTTCTGAAAACAGCGACGGGAGAGGCGTGTGCCGCGCGTATAATGCCCGTCCGCGGGCCGGCTTTGCGGGGGTCGCCGCA
>JAYTUE010000246.1:0-14714 GCA_043744715.1 Verrucomicrobiota bacterium
CCTCGCCCGGCCAGAAGTCTTTGGCCGAACAGCCACTGATCGAACAGCCACTGGCCGGGCGAGGACGCCCGGCCTACGTCGCCGGGCATGCCGTCGAACAGGGCGGGCGACAGACGCACGCCTTGGCGCTGGCGGAGTCGGCCTTGCAGGAAGCCGGGATTGAACGGGAAGCGGTCGGGGCGATCGCCATCGGCATCGGACCTGGATCCTACACCGGCATCCGTATCGCGCTGGCCACGGCGCAGGGTTGGCAGCTGGGCACGGAGGTGAAGACCATCGGCGTGAGCAGCGTGGATTGCCTAGCGGAACAGGCCCGGCGCGAAGGCTTGCGCGGACGTGTCCACGTCGCCGTCGATGCCCAACGCGGTGAGTTCTACCACACCGTCTACCGTGTGACGGAAGCCGGGTGGACCGTGGAAGAGCCGTTGCGGATCATCTCCGCGGAGCAGGTGTTGGCGTCACGTCAGCCGGGCGAAGCGTTGATCGGTCCCGATGCGGTGGTTGAGACGCGGCTGCAAGGCCGGCGAGTGCTGCCCGACGCCGCGATCCTCGGGCAACTGGCGTCGACGCGAACGGATTTCCAGCCCGCCTTCCAGATCGAACCGATCTACCTGCGGGCCGTGTCGTTCGTGAAAGCACCGCCGGCGCGGGTGATTCCGGGGATCACGACGGAGTGACCGACGGGTTTGATGTCGCGGCTGGCGACGACAGCGCGCTACTTTCGGCCGTTCCCCTTCTCCTTCTTCAACCGGTTCCGTTCGCGCATAATCTCGATCACGCAGGGCAGGATCGAGACGACGATGATTCCCAGGATGACGGCGGAGAAATTCTTCTTCACGAACTCGACGTTGGCGAAGAGGTAGCCGGCCGGGACGAGCAGCAGCACCCAGAGGAGCGCGCCGACGACGTTGAACATCATGAAGCGGCCGTAGGACATCGCGCCCGCTCCCGCGACGAACGGCGCGAACGTCCGGACGATGGGCACGAAGCGCGCGAAGATGATCGTCTTGCCGCCGTAGCGCTCGAAGAAGGCGTTGGTGCGGACGAGGTATTCGGGCTTCACGATGCGAGGGAATTTCCGCTGGAGGATGTTTCCGGATTTCTTCCCGATCCAGTAGTTGGCCGTGTCGCCGAGGATGGCCGCGACGATGAGCACGGCGCAGAGGATCCAGAGATTCATCCCGCCGGTGGCGGCGAGCGCTCCGGCGGCGAAGAGCAGGGAATCACCCGGCAGGATCGGCGTGACGACGAGGCCGGTCTCGCAGAAGACGATGAGGAAGAGGATCAGGTAGATCCACGGGCCGTAGTTCTGCATGAGCTCCGCCAGGTGCACGTTGATGTGCAGGACAAAGTCGATGAGCTGCGTCAGCCATTCCATGGCGCGGGATTAAGCCGAAGCAACGCTCCGGCCCAAAGCGAAAAGATTGAGTTCCGCTTCCCCGGCCGAACAAGCTGCGGGCATGACCGCCGCCGTGCTGCATGGAAAAGAGGATGTCCGGATCGAGCCGGTGCCCGAACGGGCGCTGGCCGCCGGAGAGGTGCGCGTGCGCATCCGCGCGGCCCTGACGTGCGGCACGGACCTGAAAGTCTTCAAGCGCGGCTACCACGCCCGGATGCTCGTCCCGCCGACGGTCTTCGGCCACGAATTGGCGGGCGAGGTCTGCGAGGTCTCGCCGGAGTCGGCGGGGTCGTTCGCCGTGGGAGAGCGGGTAGTGGCGGCGAATTCAGCCCCCTGCGGCCAATGCTTTTCCTGCAAAGCCGGTCAGCCAAACCTGTGCGACGACCTGCTGTTCCTGAACGGTGCCTATGCTCAGTCCATCGTGGTTCCTCGGCGGATCGTGGAGAAAAATCTCCTGAAGATCCGGCCTGAAACCGCCT
This sequence comes from Verrucomicrobiota bacterium, assembly GCA_043744715.1. Taxonomy (GTDB): domain Bacteria; phylum Verrucomicrobiota; class Verrucomicrobiia; order Limisphaerales; family CANJSG01; genus CANJSG01. The sequence continues at coordinate 1,879 of JAYTUE010000246.1, forward strand.
TTCGCGATGCGGCGTTGACCGAGCCGTTGGCCTGCGTCGTGCAGGGTGTTCGTGATCTCCGGCTCCAGCGCGGCGAGCGTGTGTTGGTTATCGGGGCGGGGCCGATCGGGTTGATGTTCTTGGCTTTGGCGCGCGAGACTGGCTGTGAAGTCACCGTCGCCGGACGCGGCACAAATCGTCTGGCGAAGGCACGTTCCTTCGGGGCTTCCGCCTGCATCGAGATCGGGGACGACGGCGATGTGGTGGCTCCCGTCAAGGCCACCGGCCTTGTGTTCGACCTCGTGATCGAGGCGGTGGGCAAGCCGGAGTGCTGGGAAGCGGCGGTGCAGCTCGTCCGCAAGGGCGGCCGGGTGAATTTCTTCGGCGGCTGTCCTTCGGGCACCACCGTCCGGTTGGACACGGGCCTGCTCCACTATTCGAACCTCACGCTGCTCGCCAGCTTCCACCATACGCCGGCCGCCATCCGCGAGGCGTTGTCGTGGATCGAACGCGGCGTGGTTCGCGCCGTCGATTTCGTCGATGCCGACTGTCCGTTGACCGGATTGCCGGAGCTCTTCCGGGGAATGGCCTCGGGCAATCGTGCGGTGAAGACGTTCATCGACGTGGATGCCTGAACCCGTCTGATGAATCGCCGTTGAAGACCGGCCTCCTTCGCCCCTAGCTTCCGGCCATGGCCATTTTGCGTTTTCTGTTCATGTCCGTGCTTCTCCTGGGAGCGGCGATTGCGCCGGCTTCCGGACAGGAAGCACCTCCGCCGACGAAGAACACGCCCGAGGAAACCAGGCTGGCCGAGTCGATGATGAAGACCAACCGCAGCAAGGTGCCGCCCCGTCTCTTCAGGCCGCAGCTGCCGAACATCGTCTTCATCCTCGCGGACGATCTTGGTTACGGCGATCTCGGTTCCTACGGCCAGAAACTCATCCAGACGCCGAATCTCGACCGGCTCGCGGCGGAGGGCATCCGCTTCACCAGCGCCTACGCCGGCAGCACCGTCTGTGCGCCGTCCCGTTCCGCGCTCATGACCGGCCAGCACACCGGGCACACGCCGATCCGGGGCAATGCGAAGATCGCGCTGGGGACCAACGTGGTCACCGTCGCGAAGGCGCTGCGCCCGGCCGGGTATGTCTCGGCCATCATCGGCAAATGGGGTTTGGGAAACGAAGGCACCACCGGCGAGCCGAACCGCCAAGGTTTCGACGAGCAGTTCGGTTTCCTCGACCAGACGGAAGCCCACGACTACTACCCGGAGACGCTGGTCCGCAACGGCGCTCGCATTCCCATCCAACCAAACGCGCAGGGCAGGAAGAGCCTCTATGTGGCTGATCTCTTCACGGCGGCGGCGTTGAACTTCGTCAGCCAATACAAGCAGAAGCCCTTTTTCCTCTACCTCGCCTACACGACACCCCATGCCCACAACGCGCTGACCAAGGCGACGGGCAACGGGATGGAGGTGCCCAACGACGCGCCCTATTCGACCAACAGCTGGCCGCAACCGGAGAAGAACAAGGCGGCCATGATCACGCGCCTCGACACGCAGATCGGGGCCCTGCTGGAGCGGATCAAGGACGAGAACCTGGACAGCCAGACGATCATCTTCTTCGCGAGCGACAACGGCCCGCACAAGGAAGGCGGCAACAATCCCGCCTTCTTCCAGAGCTCCGGGCCGTTGCGCGGCATCAAGCGCGATCTCACGGAAGGCGGTATCCGGGTTCCCATGATCGTGCGCGGGCACACGCGGGTTCCGGCGGGCCGGGTGAGCGACTTTCCCTGGGCGTTCTGGGACTTCCTCCCGACCGTCGTGGAGTGGGCCGGGCTCAAGCCGCCGGCCGGCATCGATGGCCGTTCGGTTGTTCCGATCCTGATGGGCAAGGAGGGGAAGCCGGCGGAGTTCCTCTACTGGGAGTTCCACGAAGGCGGCAGCAAACAGGCCGTCCGCATGGGCGATTGGAAAGCCATCCGGCCCTTCGGAAAACCAATCGAGCTCTTCAACCTCAAGTCGGATCTCGGTGAGACGAACAACGTCGCCTCCGCGAACGGACCCGTGGTGAAGAAGATCGAGGAGTATTTGGCCCGTGCCCGCACGGAATCGGAGTCATGGCCGCTGAAAGAGCCGGCCACGAAGGCGAAAAAAAAGGAATGACGGAGACTCGTCAGGCTTCGCGGCGGCAGTCGGCACAGGCGACTTCCGCTTCGAGCTTCTGACCAAGATTCATGCGTTCCAACCGCGCCCGGCGGGCCGGAAAGCAGGACGGGCAGTCCGAGAATCGTCCGAGGTCCCAAGTGTCGACGAAGGTCCGTGTGGAGATGGAACCGGGCCTCTTCGGCTGGACGCCCAACGTCTGGTCAAAGGATTGTTCGAGCTGGCGCAAGGTGGGTGGAGTCCACTCGCCCGAGGCCCGCAGATGTTCCATCGCTCCGTTCCCATCGCGGGTTGGAATGAGGGCCACGACGCCCGCGCCGCAGCCGAATGCGAATTGCGCCGTCGCGACGGCGGAGGCCACGGGATCGTCTCGACCGAGAAACGGGGGCGAGACCAGAACGAAGACACGCAGCATGGCTTTGGCTTCAATCACGCGGTTCGCCGCTGTGCGAAACTGGTCAAGGCTGACGCGCTTGTTCAGGCGATCGCGGGCCACCGGGTGGATGGTTTCAAGGCCCAAGGCCACTTCGAGACGGGGCTTGGTGGAATCCCTGTCCCGGTGATGGGTAAGTTCGCCAAGAAACGCAGCGAACCGCGCGTTGATCAGCGACGGATGCGACTCGACGATGACGCGTTCAAACGGCTCGCACAGAGCGGCGATCGCCGGATAGTCCCCGGGCGGGACCGCGTGCGGATCGAAGAAGCTTCCCGCGTTGTAGAGCTTGAGGAAGCGACGCATCGGCGAGTTGATGCCGGATGCCGGTTGCCCGATGGCGGAGGGATGGAGAGTCCGGAGGGCCTTGGAAATCTGGGCGGGTATGGCTCCCGGCGGAACGGATGCCTCCAGCGTGTTTTGCCAGAGGTCGCACATCAGGCAGCGCCACGGGCACTCCCTGTTGGTCAGGAAGACGGTGGAGACTTCCGTCGGTTGACCATCCTCGTCGGGCTCGATCTCGACGAACTGGGCGTAGGCTTTGTCCGGGGCGAGGGCGTTGCGGGGGCCGCGCCTTGTCATGACCCATGCGTCGCGCGCAATTGGGGAATCCGGATAAGCGTCCACTGAGGGCGAAGGGCTACTGGTAGATCGAGAGGAACTGCCGTCGATAAGCGGTCTCCTGTGAAGGGAGCTTGGTCCGGAGGGTTTCCTTGGAGACTGCGCCGTGCTGGAAGCGGCGCTTCTCGAAGGCGGGCATTTCCAGGCCCGTCACCGCGCGGATGCCCCGGGAGACGATCACGCCCTTGAGCGAGTAGAGGGTGGGCACGTCGTAGTTCGTGAGGCCGATGTAGGGGATGCCTTCGGCGACTTCGACCACGTTCGGCTTGGTGTAGGGGCTGAAGCCATCAAAGCCGAGGGCGCGGGCCGGGGCGTAGGTGCGGGTGTAGCTGCGGCTCAATCCGCCGCTGTAGGTGAGGGAGTGCTTGATGCGTCCGACGCCCCAGCCTTCCTGATAGAGCATGAGGTTGTGGACGACGCTGCGGATGGTGAGCTCGGGATTCTCCTCGATCGGGTAGTCCTTGAGGTTCTCGTCGCCGCCATCTCCGTCCAGGAGGAATTTCCAGTCCGGATAACGGCTGCGGATGCCCTTGAGCAGCGCGATGAGCATCGTCGCGGCCTCGATGTCGAGAGGCTTGTAGTCCTCGACGATGCGGATCGTTTCCGAAGGGTCGAGGGATTCGACGTCGGCTTCGATGGGTTCGAGGAAGAGTTCGAGGTCCAGCTTGCGGAGGAACTCCCTGGCCTGTGCGAGGTCCGGTCCGTCGCCGATCGAAAGCGTGAAGGCCTTGAGGCGCGAAAGGTTCATCCCCAGTTTCCGCATCAGGTGATACGTGAGGACGAAGACGGAGCCGCTGTCGATGCCGCCGGAGAAGCAGACGCCCACGGGTTCACGTTCGGGAATGGACCGCAGCCAGCGGGTGATCTCCGCCGCCAACGCACCGATGTAGAGCCGGCCGACTTGATCGAGGTCGCTGCCGAGCGCGTTGCGGTGCGGGGTGAAGAAACGGGTGTAGACCGGATCCGGATCGGGACAGCCGACCAGTTGGATGTCGACGAGGTAATGGGCCGGGACCATGCGGGTGTAGCTGGGATGAAACTGGTCCGCCAACCCTTCCGCCTGGAGCGCGCGGTGGATGGTGTCCATGCGGTCCGCGACGAACAGGGCAGGACCGGCGGCGCGTTTGGCGAGGAAGTAGCGCATCGGCCGGTCGAGCGAGCGGGCCATGCGGACGAGCTTGCCTTCGTGGACCAGGAGCGCGAACGACCCATCGATCTGGCGGATGCCGTCAGCGTCACCTGCTTTGAGACGTTTGTGGGCCTCTTCGTCGGAGATGCCGTGGAGGCGGTTCAGCGATGGATCGAGGAGGTTGACGACGCGTTCGACGTATTCGTGCATGGCGGTGAAGTGGACGGAGGTTCACACCGCGACGCGAAGAGTCAACCGGTGAACCGGCGACAAACAAAAGCCCCGGCTGAAGAAGCCGGGGCCTGATGAAGCGCGTGGGGACTAGACGAGCGCCGGTTCGCCGATGATCGCCGTGTTGTCGATCGTCGAAGTGCCGCCGGACTGCAGTTTTTCCCCGGAGTTGGTGTAGCCGGGGATGATGCGGTTGAGCTGGTTCTGTGTGGCGCCAAGGTGGTCGCGGATGAGCTTGCCGAGGATGGAGCGGTAGTCGACGGCCCGTTTGAGGTAGCTGTCGGAGACTCCGAACATGGTGCCATCGACGCCGCCGGCTTGGTTGGCCGGGCCCGTGATCCACGGAACCGAATCGTCGGTGGTATGGCAGCCGATGATGCCGCGCCCGCCGGGCTTGCCGTAGCCCTTGATCCCGCCGCCCGCGACGAACATCGCGCCGGCCTCGGCATGGTCCGTTCCGGCGGTGGTGTTCTGCTTCGTGGTGCGCCCGAACTCGGAGAGGGTCACGATGACGACGTTGTTCCAGTCCACCCGGTTGGCGTATTGGCTGAAGTATTTCCGGAGCGCGTAGATGGACCAGCCGATGGTCCGTTGAAGATTGGCGTGCGCGCCGGTGGACGATCCCTGGATGTTGTGGGTGTCGAATCCGCCCAATTCCGTGCCGGCGATGACGGCGTCGGTGTGGTTCAGGATCATGGCGGCCGACTTGAGCTGGTTGAAGAAACCGTAGGCCCCGGTGGAAACGGTGTAGCGCGACGTGTCCGTCGTTCCCCCGGTCCTGTTGTAGCCGCCGTTCTTGGCGTTGCTCGTCGGGAAGAGGTGGTAGCCACCGGAGCCTGAAAGGCTGTAGCCCGTGTCGCCGTCGGTCACGGTGGCGTCGCGGAACGTGTTGCCGTTCTCCGAGAAGTCGAGCTGCTCGAAGATCCTCAGCGTGTTGCTCATGTTCTCGTATTGGAGCCGGAGCAGGTCGCGGTTGAGCTTGGGCACCGCTTCCAGCCCCATGGCCGCGCGGATCGCGGCGTCCGCCTTCGCGTTGCCGGTTGCGCTCGGAACGCCCTTGAGGCTGAAGCGGGTCGGGTCGCTGAGGTTCGTCATCGCGACTTGTGAGCCACGGAAGATCAACGGGAGCGAGGACTGGACTGAGACCCCGGTCAGGGCGTTCACGCTGGCCAGGCCCGACTCCACCATCGTCCGGTAGAAGATGCCGTCCTTCGACAGGTTGTTGTTGGGATTGCCGGTTTCCCAATAGTTCTGGGAGTCGAAATGGGAACGGGACTGTCTCGGGTAGCCGACGCGGTGGATGAGCGTGAGGTCGCCCGCGTTGTAGACCGGGGCGAGGAATTTCAGCGAGGGATGGAGGGCGGAGAAGCCGTTTCCGACCCGGATGGCGTTCGGATAGAAGTAGGTCGATTGGCTCGGGCCGGCCACGGGCGAATCGCACGCGCCGAGAGCCGCATAGTCGGTCAACGAGTCGGGCGGCACGACGATGTTCGGGCGGATGGTGCTGACGCCGTATCCCGCCCCCGGGGTCAGGCTGACATAGGAGGGATCGCCGATGGGAACTATGGAGTTGAGGCCGTCATTGGCTCCGCGCAGGAAGACGAAGAGGAGCTTTTTCCCGTTGAGGCCGATGTTCCCCTCGGCCAGGGCCCGTTTCATGACGAACGGAATGTCGACGAGGGTGGAGAGCGCCACGCCGAGTCCGACCTTCAGGCTGCGGTCGAAGAACGAACGGCGGGAGAGGAGGTTGATCGATGAGTTCATGGGTCATTGCTCCTGGAAGCGGGGGAAGGTGAGCAGCATGGCGACCATGCCGCGGACCCGGGTGTCGTAGATTGTGTTTGTGGTGGTCAAGGCGGAGAACGGGCTCGCCGTGAGTCCATCGTCGGCCGTGTTCAGGAAGTTGATGGCCTGGGTCCGATATGCTTCGAGGTTTCCGGCGCCTTCGCCGGGGAAGAGGATGGCGAGGAAGTAGTCCACCACGGCTGTCGCGTTGGTGAGGCTTTGCACGGGCAGCTTCTTCCTGAGCAGCCCGACGGGATCGGAAGAGGTGGCCGTGTATTCCTTGCCCGAGACCAGGAGCATGTCCTGGGCGAAGCGGATGCGTTCAGCCAGCGTTCCGGCGCTGATCCAGGGCGGTCCCGCTTCCGGAAAGCCGTCCGGCTCCGCGCGGTCGAACAGGCTCATGGCTCCGGCGCGTCCGATCATCGTTGCGATGTTGTAGCCGTCGGTATCGGCGGTGGGCCGGCCCGAGAGATCGGTGGAGCGGAGCGACCGGACGGTGGCGACGCCGAACTCAAAGGGCGTGCGGATCTTCTGCATGGAACCGTCGTTCCCCCGGAATAGATCTGAATTGAAAATGGTCGATAGGACGGCGCGGATGTTTCCCTTCGGCGTGCTGTTCTCCCAAGCCAGCATGCATGCCTTGACCAGTTCCTCCTCGGGAGTCGTCACACCGTCCGTGAAGTCGTAGCCGATTGCGAAGTCGTCGTGCACGAAAAGGCGGCAAAGCTTCACGCTGAGGAATTCTTCGGTGAAGGGCTGGTTGGCCAAATGGGCGACCACCGCATAGCCCTCGTTGAATGTGTTGGTCGTGTTGCCGGCGGGCGCAGTCCACGAGTAGTCGCGGCCGGCCCAAGGAGGCCCGAACCGGGCGGGGATCGTCTTCCCGGCGGCGCGGGTCATGACGCGGGTCGTCGGATTGGTGGTCCAGTTGTAGAACAGGCTCTTGGCCGTGGTGAAGGTTGTGGTGGAGTTGGTGAAATGACGTTCGGGCCGGAATGCCATGCCCCAGACACCGAAGAGGTTTGAGACAGCCGTGTTGGTCGATCCTATGCCGGCCACGATCTGGTTGGTGGTCTGGACGGCGAAAGGATCGTTCAGCTTGTCGGCGTCCTTGATCCGAACCGTCCAGCCGGACCAGATGCGGGACATCTGGACGATGTCGTTCTGGTCGTAGCCGCTGTCCACGCCGAAGGTGAAGAGCTCAAGGATTTCGCGGGCGTAGTTTTCGTTCGGGACATTCGAGCCGTCGCCGCGGCTGTCCACGGTGTCGAGGAAGATGATCATGGCCGGGCTTTCGGCGCTGATCTTGAGCAGGTCGGTGAACGTGGCGTTGGGATTGAGCAGGGCGTTCCGCCAGAGCTGGTTTTCACGGAGCTCCAAGTCGGTGGCGAGCCAGCCCATGACATTGCCGTCGTCGTAGAAGCGGTCGAAATAGTCGCGGCTCTTGGAGTATTGAGTGACGAAGTGGTTCTCCCAGAATTGCAGCTGGGTCTCGAGCAGCTGGCGCTTGGCACGGACGGCCCGCTGGATATGCCACGCGCGGAGGTCTCCGATGGCGGCAGCGCGGTTGTTCAGCTTGAAAGTTATTCCGGGGATGCCGGTGTCGGGCGTTGCCTGCACACCGGAACCTGATAGACGGACGGTCAGGGACGAGTTTGTCGCCGGGATATACCAGAAGCCCACGGAGCAGGCCTGTCCGTTGGTCAGGCCGGTGATGTTCGTGAACTGGATGGCATTGTAGAAGGTCGATCCGCCGCTGCTGAAGACCATCTTCAAGCTGGAGGTTCCGGATTTCGCGGTCTCCGTGGTCGCCGCCGAAGCGGTCGCGTTGGTGCCGACGATCCAGTTCGCGGTGGGGAATCCGGCCTCGAAATCGCCGTTGGAGATGAGGTTCACCCCGGTTGTCGGGTCGCTTCCCGCGACCAGGCGGATGTCGTCGAGATACGATGTTCCGGCGGCGGAGAGGTAGATGTAGAGGCTGTTCGCGGAGTAGGTGCCGATGGCCGATCCGTAAAGCCAGACCGAGCCGCCGTTGGTCGAAGACAGGCCGGAATCAAACGTCTCGGTGATCGACTCCGGCGCGAGTTGTTCGGCGATGTAGGCCTGGGGGCCAATCGACGCGACACGCTCCAGTTCATCGGGCGTGGGTCCGTAGGCGAGACGATTCAGGATCGAAGCCGTGAGCAGCGCATTGGAACCCAGCGGTTGGACTTCCACGCGGTAGAAGCCCGATGAGTTGGTTCCGGGAGAGATCAGCTGGAAGCCCGAGCGGGTTCCGTTGGTCTCCTCGGTCCAGGCCTGCCCGAGAGCCGGGGATCGCCAGAGTTTGTAGCTCTGCGCGGACGGATAGGGCGTCCACTTGAGGACGCGCTGGGTGTTGCTCGCCGTGATCGACACCGCAGGCGGTTCAGCCGCAGCCACCGCTCGACGGGTCAGGAGATTCTCCGGTGCGGCAAGGAAGATGGCGGCAAGGCAGCACCAGCCAGTGAAAAGATTCCTTCGGAGGGACATAGGATTCGGATAGCAGTTGCGGGCAAGGAGGCAAGTTCTGTTCCCGCTCACCCAAGTGCGAATACCCTCTTGGATGCATCTGGAACGCTGGAGGTTTCAAGACACGAGCGTCCCAGAAATGACAAAGAGTTTGACGCGGCTGTGTGCGCTCCCGTTTGTTGGCCTCGTCAAATGTCTGATTCGTCCGAAAACCTCCGCTCGCGCCCGCCCGCCGGCGTCCATTGGTTCTGCGTCCGGTCCCAGCCCAAGCACGAGCACATCGCCGCCGCCCACCTCCGGGGGATGGGTGTCGAGGTCTTCCTGCCGCGGATTCGCTTCAAGCGCGCGACCCGGCGCGGCCCCGTCTGGTTCACAGAAGCGCTGTTTCCGAACTACCTGTTCGCCCGCTTCGACTGGATGAAGAGCCTCTCGGACGTGATGCACAGCCGGGGCGTGAGCACCATCATCCACTTCGGAAGCCAGTGGCCCGTCGTGCCCGACACGGACATGGTCGGCCTGCGATCCCTGGCCGGCGATGCCGAGCTCTACGAGATGTCCGGCGAGTTCGTTCCGGGCGACGAGGTCAAGGTATCCGGCGGCGCCTTCGACGGCCTCACCGCCGTCGTGACCCGCATCATGCCGTCGCGGCAACGGGTCGCCGTGCTCCTCGAATTCCTCGGACGACAGACTCCCGTCGAAGTCGACGTGTCGCAACTTGTCCAAGCGGCCGCCGATCCCCGCTCCGGCATCCTTTGACATGAAGCGCTGGGCCCACAGGCTGCTCAAGATCGCGGGCTACGGTTTCGTTCTGGCCATTGTGGTCGCCCTGGTCGCCGTCGCGTTTCCCGGGTGGTTCCTCCAGATCGAAGGCCCCAAATCGAAGGCCGATATCCTCGTCGTCCTCGGTGGTGAACCTAGGGTCCGCGTCCAACGCGCCGCCGAACTGTTCCACGAAGGCCTCGCTCCGCGGATCCTTGTCAGCGGCTACGGGGACTGTGCCGAAAACATCCGGCAGCTGGTCCTCGCCGGCGTTCCTCGCTCCGCGATCCTGCGCGAGTGCGAGTCCAGGAGCACCCTTGAGAACGCCCGTCTCAGCGTCGCGGAGCTGCGCAAGGGCGGGGCCAAGAAGGTCATTCTCGTCACCTCCTGGTATCACTCCCGCCGCGCCCAGGCGTGCTTCCGTGATGCCGCTCCCGATCTCGAATTTATTTCCCGGCCCGTCCTTCCCGGAATGCGCGGGTATCATGCGCCGGCCAACTTCATCTGGAACGAATACCTGAAGCTGGGTTACTACATCGTCGTTCACCGCATCCGACCGATAGGCCTATGAGCGGAACAACCGCCGCCACCGACGACCTGTCTCCAAAGTCGACCGCCTGCGCCTGAAGGAGGGCGTCCCGGAAGTTGGTGGTTCCTCGCTGTTTTCGGTGGGTAACCATGCGTCTTGCGGCTCCGAGTTGCTCTGGACTGCTCGACCGCGTTCTCCCTCACCCCACTGAAAACAGCGAGGAACCAGAAATGATCCCCGCTGCGGCCGTTCAACCTGGCTGATCGTCCATAGAGTTCCCGCCCGTTTCCGCATGGACTATCAGTCATGCCGAAACGTGACCCCGTTCTCGCCGCCCTCGGGCAGAACGTCCGCCAGCGCCGCGAAGACCGCGACCTGACCCAGGAGAAACTGGCCGAGAAGGCCGGGCTCGATCCCACTTACATCTCCGGGATCGAACGCGGCCTCAGGAACCCCGGCATCAGGAACGTCGCCCGGCTGGCCAAGGCCCTCGGCCTGACCACCGCCCGGCTCTGCGAAGGGGTGGACGCGTGAGCGGTCCGTCGAAACCCGGTAGGGCCGCAGTGCCCCGCCGCCGTGGAAACCCGTCCGATGCCACCGGCATCGGACGAAAAGATGGGGCGGCGCAGCAGCACCGCCTTACCAAGATCCACGAAGACCCGCCGCCCTACCGAACCGCGCTTGATTCTTCTCCCTCTCCGCTCCGGGGAGAGGGCCGGGGTGAGGTGGCCCCCTTCCGCTTCATCGACCTCTTCTGCGGCATCGGCGGCTTCCGCATCGCCTTCGAGAAGGCGGGCGGGAAGTGCGTCTTCTCCAGCGATTGGGACAAGTTTTCCCGCCAGACCTACAAGGCGAACTTCGGCGAGGAACCGCACGGCGACATCCATTCCGTGGCCGTGGCCGACATCCCGGCGCACGACATCCTCTGCGGTGGCTTCCCGTGCCAACCCTTCAGCCTCGCGGGCGTGTCCAAGAAGAACAGCCTCGGCCGCAAGCATGGCTTCCAGGACGAGAAGCAGGGCAACCTCTTCTTCTCCATCGCGGAGATCCTCGACTACCACAAGCCCGCCGCCTTCGTGCTGGAGAACGTGAAGAACCTCCGCAGCCACGACAAAGGCCGGACCTTCCAGATCATCCACGACACCCTGACCAAGGCCCTCGGCTACCACCTCCAGTTCCGGACGATTGATGCCCGCAGCGTCGTGCCCCAACACCGCGAACGCATCTTCCTCGTGGGCTTCAAGGAACCGCGCCACTTCGAGTTCCCCGAGTTCCCCAAGGAAGGTCCCAAGCTCTCCAGCATCCTTGAGGCGACCGTGGACCCGAAATTCACGCTCACCGACCACCTCTGGACCTATCTTCAGAACTACGCAAAGAAACACCAGGCAGCGGGCAATGGATTCGGGTTCGGACTGGTCAAGAGAACTCGCGGCTTGTCGAAGCACGAGCAACCTGGTTTAACCCGCCAATGCCTGTCCAATTTGAATCCATCAAGAAGGGAACCGAGTGGGACCGCAACGAGCTCGCAGAGCTCTGGGGCTACCAATCCTTCCACGCGATTGCGCGTGGGGTGTTCACTCCTGCGAACCAGAACCTCATTGTGCTTTTCGTGACTGAAGACAAGCAGGAGAGTCTTACGCAATACGACGACAGGTTGACCGGAAAGACGCTGCATTGGGAGGGTGAGGATGGACACGGAAACGATTCGCGCATTGCTCACGCTTCAAATTCAGGCGACGAGATTCACGTTTTCCATCGTAACCGGCATCACACTGCATTCACCTACATCGGCGAAGTTCGCGTGAAGTCCTTCAAGCTGCTGAGTGACAAACCCAGCGAGTTTGTTTTTGAAGTGGTCTAGCCGTTATCTTCAGCAGCCCGTAGGTCGCTCAACTCCCGGCTAATTTCTTGCACACCCTCAGCGTGGTCAGACTTCCGGCTTGCCGCCGCAGGCAAACCTGGCCAGGTAGTTCTGTCAGATCATGGCTACGACCTATCGCCTCGAACTGGACGCACACGACTTCGGCCAAGTCTTGGATGGTTTGGAACAGCGCGCCGGCGCACGGGAACGCACCGCCGCCCACTATCGGCGGATACTGCACAAGCTCGACACTCAGGCGGAGGCCCAGAGATGAGTGGCGGTGCCGAAACCGAGGTGAGGACAGGCTTCTGCATCTTCATGAACACGGTCTTCCAAGGTCTTGTGCCCAGCCTGAGCGTGGATGGCATCTACGTCGTCTTCGCCACCGAGCGCGAGGCGCAGTTGGAGATCGCGGACTTCATGATGACCCGGCTGCGCGAGTTCATCGACGCCGAGCGCGATTTCGACGACGCGACCACGACGGAGGAATACGTCGTCGCGGTGACGGTGCAACCAGACGGAACAATCATCGACGAAGACGGACGCCGCTTTGGTTCGCGGTCGGAGTGATCGTATCGAAACACTTCGCCGCGCTCTACGAAACGATCGAGACCGTTGAGCTTTGATCTGTCGAACCCGCTCGCAGCCCTACCACAGCCGTAGGCCGGGCATCCCTGCCCGGCGAGTGGGTGTTGCGTCGCGCCCATCACGCAGGAGCACCTACTGGCCGCGCGAGGACGCGCGGCCTACGATGGCTCGGCCGGAGCCTCGCCCTACCACCGTCAGACTCGGCGCGGATCTCAGATATGAATCGCCCGGCCATCGACGGCCAGGGCGGCTTCTTTGATCGCTTCGGCC